>CACAAB010000018.1 GCA_902530325.1 uncultured SAR116 cluster alpha proteobacterium
AAAATTTGTTATTTTGTCTCAAAAGCTCTTATGGATCAAAATTTTATAACTGATAATCTTCCTGATAGAGCTAAAGGTGAGTTACCCAGACAAATACTTTATGAAGATAAAGACACAGGTTTTTGTGTTTGTGGTCATGTTCATGATAATGAAGCGATAGGTAGCCCTCATGACCATGGATCAAGCTGGGCTATATATGGACAAGCCTCTGGCGAAACAGAAATGACTGATTGGGAAATTGTTGAAAAAAATAATTTAAATGATGTTGTAAATGTTAAACCAAAAAAAACATATATTATGAAAGCTGGTGATGTGCATTTTTATGATGTAGGTCACGTCCATTCACCAGTTAGAAAGCATCCTGTTAGATTATTAAGGATTGAAGGAGCTAACTTGGATAATATAAAAAGATCTAACATTAGAGTAATTAACTAAAAAACACCCTTTCTTCTTCATCCATATTTTTTATTAAATCTGTTTCCCATTTTAAATAATTTTTTGCGTGTTCTTTGTTTCCATGATGACGAAGGTGTGTATGAAAATTAAAATCAATAAATTTTTGATCCAACTCAACTTCTGTTGAATCAATTAAATCCCAATAATGTTCAACTTCTGTCACATTCCAGAAATATACTTGGATCACACACTCTGGATCTTTCTCTTGAAGATCACTTACAATTAGGCTTGCTTTAGGTAAATCATTAGTAACTAGAATCATAGATTTAACATAGTTCGGCATCTCTTTTGTTATTATTGATCTATTGGTCCAAACTGACTTCTTTATTCTTTTTTTGCAAAAATCAATGCTGTTTCTAATGTCAAAGATATGAATATTTTTTAAATTTTTAAAATTCTGTAAATAAATTAAATTTAAGGTGATGGTTTTAAAGTTTACTTCAAGTTTGAGATTTAATTTTTTAATTTTTGTTGGGATTTCATTTACAACATAACAATGATAGTTCATTTTTTTTAACCATAACGCTGTCATACCTGCTCTTACTAGGTCACCGTCATCAAACACAATTACATGTGATTTTAATACACCAATATATTTATCAGTGGCTTGTACTAATTGACCACCAGGCACATTCCTTATTTGAGATAATTCTTTTTTTTGATTTGAGTTTGTTCTTACATCAAAAATATAAGTAGTTATGTTTCTATCATTAATAAGTTTTTGGGCTTGATCAAAATCAATTATTTCAACTTTATCTTTTAATAAATCTATTATCTTGTATCTAAGTTCTTTGATTTTTTGACTCTTTGGTGTTTTGTCAAAAAATTTAGTTTTTCCGTGATCTAAACTAAAATTATTTAAAAACCATCCTTGTGTACCATTTTCTAGAGCATAAACTTTATTTTTAATACCAAAATTTATCAATGTTTGAGCACCTATAATTGATCTTGTTCTACCGGCGCAATTAATTATAATTTCAGTATCTGAGCTTTTTATTAATTCAGAAATTTTATAGGGTATTTCAGCGTTTGGGCAACAAATACTTCCAGGTATACTCATCTTGTTATATTCATCAAACGGTCTACCATCTAATATGATAATATCTTTCTTTTCTTTTTGTTTTTTTGATAATTGTAATGCTGTTATAGATGGTGTCTTAAATTTCTTTTCGACTAATTCACCAAAACTTTTACTAGGGATATTAATTCCATCAAACAAATGAAATTTTGACTTTACCCAGCCATCAACACCATTTTTTAAAATAAAAATATTTGTATATTTTAAATTTTTTGCCAGTTTATATATTATTTCTGAAATTCCGTCGTTATTATCAAACAAAACTATTCGTACATTTTTATTAGGTAATAGTTTTTCAACATTTATTTCAAATTCACTAAATGGAATTGAAATTGAAAATAATGGATGGCCTGCGGTGTGTTGAGCTAACTCTCTTAAATCAATAAAAGCAAGCTCCTTAGCATCAGAAATCCAATTCTTGACCGTTTTTGCTTCTACAAAATTTTTCATCTTAAAATACTATCATTGATTTAAATTTTATAATTTTAAAATTTAATATATGTTTTCTAATAAGGTTAGTCAAAATGGGGGTTATTATGAAAGACTACAATGTGGGAGACCTGGTTTCTGAGTTTTTGCACCAAATAGATGTCAAGGATGTTTTTGGCGTAGTCTCGGTACATAACATACCGATGCTAGATGCAATTGGTAGAAGAAATCATATTAGAATGATCCCTGCAAGGGGTGAAATGGGAGCTGGCCATATGGCTGACGGCTATGCTAGAGCGCATAATGGACTTGGTGTTGTATTTACAAGTACTGGCCCTGGCGCAGCTAATGTAGCAGGTGCAATTGTAGAATCTCGTTTTGCAGGTTCATCTGTTTTACACTTTACAGGCCAAACAGCAACAGAAAATTTAGATAAAAATCAAGGTACAGTACATGACGTCCCTAATCAATTTGGCATGCTTAGTTCAATTTCTAAAGAGGCTATTAGAATTGATGATGAAGATGAGGCTTTAGAAAAATTAATCTATGCATGCAAGATTGCTCTTACACCTCCAAAAGGACCAGTTTCAATTGAGATACCTATAGACATTCAAAGAAAAAAAATAAAAAGACCTTATTTACTGGATACGATTAGTTTACCTCATATTAGCGGTGAATTAGGTGATACAAAATCTCTAGATAAAATAGAAAATTATATAAAATCTTCAAAGAGAAAAATTATATGGGTAGGGAATGGAGCTAAGTTCGCAACTGAAGAAGTTAATCTTTTCATTAAAATGGGGTTTGCAGTAGTAACAAGCACTCAAGGTAGAGGAGTGGTTCCAGAAACAAATAATATGTGTTTAGGCGCTTTCAATGCTGTCCCCTTAATAGAAGAATTTTATAAAACATTAGATTTAATGATTGTAGTAGGGAGTAGATTAAGAGGTCATGAGACTAGAGATATGTCATTGGAGTTACCAAAGAATTTAGTACAAATTGATATAGATCCAAGCGCCAAAAATAGAACATACAAAACAGATCAATTTCATTGTGGAGATGCTAAAAAGGTTCTGGCAGAATTAGCTAAAAGATTAGACGGTAAGATTTTTGTAGAAAATGAGTGGATAAATGAAGTTAGTGATTTAAAAAATCGAATTTATATAGATTATAAAAACATGTTAGGTGCGTATAAAGATTTTCCAGAAATAGTAAGAAATATTCTTCCAAAAGATGGAAAGTGGGTCAGAGACGTCACTATTTCAAACAGTATGTGGGGCAACCGAATGATGTATATAAATGATCCTACTGAAAACATTTATCCTGTTGGAGCGGCAATTGGGCCTGGGATGGCTTTGGCTATTGGAGCCTCAATTGCTAGTGAGGGAAAAAAAACAATAGCAATGTGTGGGGATGGGGGGTTTATGCTTAATGTTCCAGATTTGTGGACTGCTTCTGAAACCAATTGTGATGTTGTATTTTTAGTGATGAATGACAACGGTTATGGTGTTATAAAACACATACAAGATAGTATGTATGCTGGAAGAAAGTTTTTTGCAGATTTAATGGTACCAAATTTTGAAGATTTAGCAAAAGCAGCCAAAATGAAATATAAGAAAATAGACTATGCAAAAGATTTAGAAAAGGTACTTAAGGAGGCTGTAAATTTTGATGGTCCAGTATTAGTAGAGGTAAATGTAGCATCAGTTGGAGAAATGCCTCGTTACTTTGCCCCTCCTCCTCACGCTCTTAAAAAATAAAATGTTTGAGTTTCCTGAATCAATCTCAGATTTAACAGCATATTTTTTAATTTTTGCCAGTATGGCTACGTCATTTATTACTTCAGCTTTTGGAATTGGAGGAGGAGCAATTTTATTGGGATTATTAGCTGTCAAACTTCCACCTGTAGCACTATTGCCAATACATGGAATTGTTCAAGTAGGTTCTAACCTTGGAAGAACAATAATTTTTTTCAAAGACATTAAAAAGGAAACTTTAATTCCATTTACTATTGGGACTATTATTGGTTCTATAATTGGAGGTTTCATTTTTATTCAAATAGATGCGTGGTTGCTACAGTTATCAATATCTTTATTTATATTATGGTCAGTATATGGAATAATTCCAATTATTGGATCAAAACAAATAACAATTGGTGGCGCGTTCTCAGGTTTCATGACAATGTTTTTTGGAGCATCGGGAACCTTGGTAGCAGGAATGGTAAAAACACTAAATCTTGAACCAGTAAAGCATCTAGCAACACATTCAGCATTAATGTCTATACAACATTTAATTAAGGCAGTGGTATTTGGTTTTGTTGGTTTTGCTTACTCAAAATATTTTTTACTTATTTTTTTAATGATAATAAGTGGATTTGCAGGAACTATTTTAGGAAAAAAAATTTTAGTAAAATATGGAAGTAAATATTTTAAAATTATTTTAAATGCGACTCTTACAATTATCGCAATATACCTTCTTTGGAATGCAATTATTATGAGTAAAATTTTAGATTAATTTAATCTTTTTGCTTAGTTATCCAAGAAAAAATCACAGGTCCACATAAACCTAAAAAGGCAAATACTAAAAACATAAGTGCAAGTGGTTGAGTAAGTATCATCCACCACGCTCCATCAAACATTTTAAGAGAATGTTGTAAATTTGTTTCTACCATCTCTCCTAAAATGAGACCGACAGCAATTGGAGCAACTGAAAAACCGTGTCTTCTTGCAAAAAAACCAATAACTCCGAAAATCAATGCTAACCAAACATCTAAAAGTTGTCCTTGAAAAGCATATGCACCAATCACTGATAAAGCAAAAACAATAGGCCACAAAATCTGTGTTGGAACTAGTGATACTCTAGCGAATAACTTAGCAGCATAAAGGCCCATCAACATAAACATTACATTTGCAACAAACATTGAACCAAAAATTTGATAGACTTTTTCTACTTGCTCAGTAAACAAATAAACTCCAGGTCTCAAACCATGAACCATAAGTCCAACAAGTATTATTGCAGTTGTTCCACTACCTGGTATACCAAGAACCATTGTAGGAACCATAGCTCCACCAGTGGCTGCATTGTTTGCAGCCTCTGCGCCAGCAATGCCTTCAATAGAACCTTTACCAAATTCTTTTTTATTTTTTGACCATCTTCTTGCTTCTGAATAACCGATCATTGATGCTACAGTTGCACCTTCAGCTGGTAAGACACCTATAAAAGTTCCTATACCACAAGATCTAAGTATTGTTTTCCAAATCTTTTTATAATCCTCTAAGGTTGGAAGTTTTACAGCTTTCATGCTCACTGTCTTGATGATCTTATCAACAGTTTTTGACTGAACTAAAAGTTCAGATATAGCAAAAAGACCAATAAATATTGGAACAAAGTGCAAACCTTCGTACAATTCATAATTACCAAACATAAATCTTTCTATGCCGGTAACACGTTCAGCACCTATAGTTGAAAGCCAAACTCCGAATATTCCACCAATAAGATTTTTCACAGCACCACCCGCACTAATACTTGCTAGCATTGATAATCCAAAAACTGTTAAAGCAAAATATTCTGGTGATCTAAACTCGTAAGCAACCCTTGCCAATAATGGAGCAGCAAAACATAAAATTAGAACAGAAAATATACCTCCAACGGTACTTGAAATTACCGCAATACCAAGAGCCCTACCTGCTTCACCTTTTTGTGCTAATGGATATCCATCAAAAGTAGTTGCTGCTGCCGCAGATGTACCAGGAGTATTGATCAAAATTGCTGTAATTGATCCTGCAAAAGTTGCAGAGACGTAAATAGTAGCAAGGACAGCAATCGCATGAACAGGATCCATAGTTAATGTAAATGGTAGAAGCAAAGCTGCGCCAGTCGTAGCGCCTAATCCTGGGAGCACTCCTATTATAACGCCTAATATTGTAGTCGCAAAGATCAATCCTAAGAGATATGGATCCACTACAACGGATGCCATTGCAGATATTGCTTGCTCAAACATAAATAATTTTCCTATCCATAATATAAATTCATTAACATACCTCTTGGAAATCTGATTTTTAAAACATAGTCAAATAACAAAAAAACCAATCCAGGAGTTATTGTAGCGGTCAAAAAAGCAACCCAAACTCTTCTTTCACCCCATAGAATACTCATCAAAAAAATTACAACAAAAATTCCAATAAACATATCTGTATAAACTGTTAACAAATAAAATAACAGAAATAAAAACATACTTCCCCAAGTATGATATTTCTCTAGAGCTACTGGCTTTGGATTATTTTTATAAAATTGAAATGTTAAAATTCCGATTAAAATCAGTTTCAAAATCATCAAAAATATCGGGAATGATCTAGCCTGCATACTATCACCTACAATCATTTCAGGTGAAGTATCAAGTTGCAAGGCAATTGCAATAACTGCCAGTGAAAATATGGATAATATTAATGGGACTAAATAGATGTTTTTCATAATTTTTATTAAAGACCCCTCACATTTGAGAGGTCTTTATCTTCTTTTTCTATTTTTATTTTAATAAGCCCATTTCTTTTAAGGCAGGACCAAACTCACCCACCATAAATGCAATTTGCTTACCCCATGGACCTGATGGCTGTGGTGATGTACTATCCAATCCTGAGTTAGCTAGGTAAGCCTGATACATTGAATGTTTCATAGCTTTTTGAATACCTTTTTCCATTTCAGCAACTCTAGCCTTATCTACACCAGCATGTGTTACAAATCCTCTAGTTGTAGATAAAACAAGGTCAATGCCCAATTCTTTAGCTGTCTTAGCTTTTGGAATTGGAGCCATTCCGTTTTCTGCTAAAATAACAAGTGGACAAATATCTCCAGCTTCAACAGGTGCTGCAGCTTCTGATAAGTTTAATGTTCCTACATCAACTTCGCCAGCAACTAGTCTTGTAGCTAATTCTCCACCACCTTTGTAAGGAATGTATTTTGGCATTTTTTGGCCAAGTCTCTTAGCCCATAAAAAGACAGTTATATGGTCAATAGTACCAGTGTGTGTGCCACCAAAAGTAATTTTATCGCCTTTTTTCATACCAGCAACAAAATCTTCAGGTGTCTTATAAGGGCTTTTTTTACAATTAACCATTAAAATTTGTGGATCATTAGTACCTCTTGAAATTGGTGCCATATCCTCAACCTTTAACTTTGTTTTACCCATTGCCATTGTGATTGCATGACCAACAGTAAATGTTAAAATAGTGTTGCCATCGGCAGGTCTTGTCATAAAGTAGTTCATCGCAGCTGCACCACCGCCACCTCTTTTATTAACAACAACCATATCTTGCTTAAGAGTTCTTCTTGAACGAAGCATCATCATTCTTGAGTTGACGTCGGTTCCTCCGCCAGCTCCCGCATGAGTAATAACTTCAATCGCAGGCTTTTTTGAAGCCAGAGTAGGAGTAGTAGTGAAAGCAATAGCTGATACTATTGCAGTCAAACCAGTTCCAACTTTAAAAAGTGTTTTAGATTTAATCATTTATTTTCCTCCGTAATGATTATCCAGCTAATGCTGGCTTGAAATACCATTAAAATAGTATTGTCTTGAGTAATTAAATACTCAACCCCATTCAACATTATAGCAACTTAGAAATTTCAAATTACTTACTAAATGAATAGTTTGATTATTACGAATTAAAATTACGAGTCAAGCACTACAATAAGTTAAATGATGAATTTGTTAATAGTTAAATGATGAATTTAATTATTTGGTTTATCTTGAAAGTTTGAGATCATATTATTTCTATAAAGCTCAATAATTTCTGTTCTTGTAGGATCAGAATTTTCTTCTTTCATAAAGACTTTAGAAATGTTTGGCGTAGTTGTAGCTAATTGAAAAATTACTGAAAATATTGATAACGGTTCCAAATTTAACTCCTTAGAATAAGATTAAATCTGCAATTGATATGCCATCCACATTCTATGAGAAAATAAAAAATCAAAATAAAGCTTGTAATACATTGAAAATTCTAAAATTAATTTTAAATAAGTGTAAATAATATTTAAAATCGAAACAATGCCAGACTCTAATATCATAAAAAAGTACAATGCTTCTAATATTAATGTTCCCAACTCTATGTTAGATTGGATGAGATCCAATCATGCTGGAGAAACAGGCGCAGTTTGGATTTATATGGGTGCTAAATGTATATTTTGGAATAAAAAAATTCAGGAAATGACCAAAGAACATTATGAAACTGAAAAGAATCACTTAATTGTGATGAGTCATATCCTGCCTAAAAGTAGTCATAGTAAACTCTTAATTTTGTGGAGAATATTAGGATTCGGTCTAGGATTTTTTTCTGCATTATTGGGATATAGATTTTTTTGTGTAACAATTCAATCAGTGGAAACTTTTGTAGAAGAACATTACCAAGAACAAATTAATTTTTTATATAAAAAATCTACTTCTTTTAAATTACTGAGAGTGTTAGAAAAGTGTTGTGATGAAGAAGTAGAACATCAAGTGGATGCAAAACTCCAAAAGGGAAATGATCAGAATACCAGTTTTGAGAGATTTTGGTCAAATTTAATTGGATCTGGTTCTAGTCTCGCAGTAAATATTTCAAAACAATATTAGGTTTAATAATTATGAAATTAACTAAAGTTTTTTATGATGGAAAATGTGGGCTATGTAGTAAAGAAATTAATTATTACAAAAGAATAGCTCCAAAAAATATTTTTGAATGGCATGATATAGCTTCAAATCCAGAAAAATTGAAGGAGCTTCACGTTTCCCAATATGACGCTTTGATGTATTTACATGCGACCGACCAAAAATCCAATTTAAAAATTGGTGTAGACGCTTTTATTTTAATATGGGCACAACTTAAGTATTGGAAAATTTTATCTATTTTAGTAAAAACTCCTGTCGTTTACTCAATTGCTAAAATCACTTATAAATTATTTGCAAATTACAGATTTAAAAGACTTACACATTGTCAAATGGCAAGTCAGAAGGTTATATAGTAGAAATGCTTAAATGGATTAAAAATTTCAAATCAAAAAAAAGTAGTGTTTATGTAAAAAAAGAAACTCGATTAGAGCAAATGAAAAAAAATCCCTATAAAAGAGTTGATAGTGAAAATATGACAGATATTGAAAAAATGGACCAAGGGTTTAATGGAAAAACTTTTACCATTAATGGTATTGAAGTAGATTTTTAACCGTATCAACAAAAAATTTTATACTTTGCCTTTACGTAAATTGTTATATACTCCTGATTCTTATTTAAAGGATTATTAGGGGATTAAACATGAAAAAGTTTACTACAACATTGGCGGCTCTGATGATATTGGGGTCCACTTCATCATTTGCAGACGGTCATAAGGTAAAAGTTGGAATGATAACCACATTATCAGGTGGTGGTTCAGGTTTAGGCATTGATGTCAGAGACGGCTTTATGCTGGCTATAAAAGGTAATAAAAATATTTCCGTAATTACTAAAGATGATCAGCGCAAACCTGACATTGCAGTTCAATTAGCTGACAAAATGATACAATCTGACAAAGTAGATGTGTTAACGGGTATAATTTGGTCAAATTTAGCAATGGCTGTTGTGCCTGCTACTGTAAATCAAGGTAAATTTTACTTGTCACCAAATGCTGGTCCATCAAAATTAGCTGGTAAAGGATGTCATAAGAATTATTTTAACGTTGCCTGGCAGAATGATAATTTACACGAAGCAGCAGGGGGTTACGCTAATTCTGCTGGATTTAAAAATTCTTTTATACTTGCCCCTAATTACCCTGCAGGTAAGGATGCATTAACTGGCTACAAAAGATATTTTAAAGGAAGTTTAGCTGGAGAAATTTATACAAAATTAGGACAAAAAGATTATGCAGCAGAAATTGCACAAATAAGAGCATCAGGCGCTGATAGTGTATTCTTTTTTCTACCAGGTGGAATGGGTATTGGATTTATGAAACAATTCTCACAATCTGGAATAAATCTTCCAGTTGTTGGCCCGGCTTTTTCATTTGATCAGGGTATTCTTAAAGCTGTAGGTGATGCGGCACTTGGTGTTAAAAACACGTCTCAGTGGTCAAAAGATATTGACAATGATGCAAACAAAAAATTTGTTAAAGATTTCCAATCTGAATATGGAAGACTACCTTCTTTATATGCATCTCAAGGTTATGATACTGGTAAGCTTTTAATTTCGGCAATGTCAAAAGCTAAAGTTAAAGATAAGGATAAATTTAGAGATGCTCTCAGAAAAGCTGATTTTTCGTCAACAAGAGGGAAATTTAGTTTTGATAAAAACCATCACCCTATCCAGGATATTTATGTTCGCGAAGTTATTAAGGAAGGTAAAATCCTTACTAATAAGATTGTTTCAGTTGGGTTGAAGGATCATTCAAACGCTTATGTTTCTGAATGTAAAATGTAAAAATTTAATAGGTGATTTCTAATTTAGAAATCACCTAATTCTAAATTTTTTAAATGTCATCTATACTATTTTTTGAACAATTATTAAACGGCATACAATTTGGAACTATGTTGTTTCTTATGTCAGCTGGTCTAACTCTTATTTTTGGAGTTATGGGTCTAATTAATTTAGCTCATGGATCTTTTTATATGATTGGAGCTTTTAGTGCTGCCTTGATAGCAGGCTTAACGGGTTCTTTCTGGCTTGCATTATTAGCAAGCTTGTCAGGTGCTGCGATTGCAGGAGTTTTAATTGAAACTTTAATTATTAGACGTTTATATAGAAGAGACCACCTAGATCAAGTCTTAGCAACATTTGCATTGATTTTATTGTTATCTGAAGGTGTTAGATGGTGTTTTGGAGCTTTTCCCCTATATTTAGACATTCCAGAAAATCTTAATGGTACTTTGCCAATTTTAGATGATATTATTTACTCTAAATATCGATTATTTATAATATTTATGGGTCTTTTGATAGCCACTGGGCTTTATTTTCTCATAACAAAGACACGTTTAGGTGTTCGAATAAGAGCAGGTCAAAATGATCGCCAAATGATATCAGCATTAGGTGTTGATATATCAAAACTTTATACCATTGTATTTGCATTGGGGGCCTCGTTAGCTGGTTTAGCTGGAGCGATGATAGGAGCCATTCAATCAGTTGAAGTTGGAATGGGTGAACCTATTTTAATTCTAGCATTTGTAGTAATAGTTATTGGAGGAATTGGCTCAATAAAAGGGGCATTAATTGGATCTATTTTAGTAGGGATAACGGACACAATTGGTAGAATTTTTTTACCAGAGCTTTTAAAAATTTTTATGGAACCAGCAAGCGCTACTTCAGTTGGTTCTTCAATTGGTTCAATGCTAATTTATATACTGATGGCTTTAATACTTATAATTAAGCCATCTGGATTATTTGGAAAAACTTAAAATGATTGTTGAAAAAATTTTTAATAAATGGATTTTGTTTTTTCTTTTTTTAATTCCGGTTTTAGGATTTATTTTTGAAGAGCCTTATTACATTACTTTAACTACAAAAGTGGTTATTCTTGGTATTGCAGGTATTGGACTAAATTTAGCACTCGGTTATTGCGGCTTAATTTCTTTTGGTCATGCCGCTTTTTTTGGATTAGGTGGTTATGTTACAGGAATACTATCTTTTCATGCTTTGAACTCAGAATTAATATTCAGTTGGCCTTTTGTCACTTCTGGCAGTTCTGAAATGTTAGTAATTTGGCCAATAGTAATATTATCAAGTGCTTTTTTAGCTCTAATTATTGGCTTATTATCACTGAGAACTACAGGTGTTTACTTTATAATGATAACCCTTGCATTTGCGCAAATGTTATACTTTTTTGCAATTAGCTGGCCCAACTATGGAGGTGAAGATGGGTTATCTATTTATATGAGAAATTCGTTGCCAATAATTAACACTATGGATCCATTGACTTTTTACTTTATATGTCTTTGTTGGCTGTTAATAGTAATTTTTATTTCAGCTAAACTAATAAATTCTTCTTTTGGTATGGCATTTCAGGCTATTAAGCAAAATGAAGAGAGAGTAAAATCTGTTGGTATTGAAACTTTCAAAGTTAAGTTACTAGTTTTTGTTATTTCAGGAACAATTACTGGATTAGCGGGGTCTTTATATACTGACTTAAACAGGTTCATAAGTCCTTCAGTTCTTAATTGGCAGATGTCTGGAGAAATAATGGTTTTTGTAATTCTTGGAGGAATTGCAAGGCTTTATGGGCCTCTTGTGGGTGCGGCTTTCTTTATTGTTTTAGAACAAACTTTAGGAGGTTATACAGAAAATTGGCAGTTTTGGTTGGGGTTAATTCTTATTTTAGAAATATTATATGTACGAACAGGTATTTTAAGTTTGTTTGAAAAAAAATTTAAATATGAAAAATAAAATCTTAAATATTAAAAACTTATCAAAATCATATGGCGCTTTTAAAGTTACTGATGAAATTACAATAGACCTTCATTTTGACGAAATACATGCTTTAATTGGACCTAATGGAGCAGGAAAATCAACATTAATTAAACAAATAGTTGGAAGCGTAAAACATGATATAGGTTCGATCATCTTGGATCAAGAAGACATAACTGATTTAAGTGATGTTGAAAGAGCTAAAATTGGAATTTCAAGAACATTCCAAGTTTCTTCTATCATTCCTCAGTTTAGCGCAATAGATAATATAGTTTTATCCCTATTAGATAAATCAAGGAAAACATTTCAAATGTTCAAAAGTATAAGAAATAATAAAGAATTGTATTCAAATGCAAATAAAATTCTCAAGGAAATTGAACTATTTGAAAAAAGAGACATTTCAGCATCTGACTTAAGCCACGGTGATAGAAGAAAACTCGAAGTTGGTCTTGCTTTAGCTATGGACCCAAAAGTCTTTTTATTTGACGAGCCAATGGCTGGTTTGGATGAAAGTGGTACAAACATGATGATTAATTTATTCAAAAAAATAAAATCTAACTCTCCAATTTTATTAATTGAACATGATATGGACGCTGTTTTTGCATTAGCTGATAGAGTTTCAGTAATTAACTACGGAAAGATAGTAGCCACAGGTACAGTAGATGAAATAAGACGAAATGAATTAGTTAGAGATGTTTATTTAGGCTATGAGATCTAATGGAAAAACTGCTAGAAATAAATGGATTAAAGTCATGGTATGGCTTAAGTCAAGCTCTCTTTGATGTGAATCTAGAAATTAATCAGGGTGAAGTTGTTGCCCTTCTTGGTAGAAATGGCATGGGTAAATCAACCACAATCAGATCAATTTGCGGTTTAATAAGTAGTTATGAGGGTGAGATAAAATTTAAAAATATTTCAATTATAAATCAGCCAAGTTACAAAATTGCTCAATTAGGTATCGGCCTTGTGCCAGAGGGTAGAAGAGCATTTACAAACTTGACTGTATTGGAAAATCTTTTAGCAACTGCAGTTGAAGGAGAATGGACACAAGAAATGGTTTTTCATTTATTTCCAAAATTAGCCGAAAGAAAATATCAAAGTGCTTCTACTTTATCCGGTGGTGAACAACAAATGCTTGTAATTGGGAGGGCATTAATGACAAATCCAGACTTACTCATTTTAGATGAAGCTACTGAAGGTTTGTCCCCAACCATAAGGTCAGAAATATGGAGAGTTATAACAATTTTAAAAAATAAAGGTGTTTCAATTTTAATAATTGATAAATCACTTAAACAACTCCAAGATTTAGCTGATAAATTTTATATTTTAGAAAAAGGAAAGACAGTATGGAATGGTTTTTCAAATGATTTAACAAGCAAAATTGCTCAGAGATATTTAGGTGTTTAGTCAGATATGATTATTGAAATCATCTAGCATATTAATATCAGCTTCACCTCCAACGCCAGAAACTATTGCCCCCATTTCATTAAATTCTTGACTAATTTTTATCCAATTTTTTCTACCTTTTTCAAAGTGTGACTTTGAAATCCAATATTTCACAGTAAGAAAATTTGTGTCAGAAATGTCAACAGTTGTTTGATTTATAAGACCAACTTTCATTTGCTCATGTGCTACTTGATTACTGTGTAGCTTTATGGCTTTTTTTGCTGTTTGGTTTGGGCATTTAATAGTTACTACTCTTACATACATGAAATTATTTTCTATTTAAAGCTAAGGTTATTTTTTAATCCATCAAATCAAAAGTTACAAACAGAATCAATAGCGATTTTGAGTTTTTCAGAAATTTCATCAATTTCATTCTCATTAATTATAAATGGTGGCGCAATAAGAATATGATCTCCATTTTCTCCATCTATTGTTCCCTGCATTGGATAACAAATTAACCCTTCATCTAAGGCCTTTTTCTTAATTTTCCCTGCTATATTTAATTTTTTAGGAAAAGGTTCCTTAGTTGATCTGTCAACTACAAGCTCTATAGCTCTAAACAAACCTCTACCTCTTATGTCACCAACATATTGATTTTGCCCTAGGGATTTTGTTATGCTTTGTTGCAGTAAGTCGCCCTTTTTTCTTACTTTAGACGGATAATTATCCTTTATTAATTTACTTAAAACTGCGTGTGAAGCCGCACTCGCTACTGGATGACCAAGATATGTGTGTCCATGTTGAAAAAATCCAGATCCACTTTCTATAGCTTCATATATATGATTTTGACACATCATAGCTCCAATTGGTTGATATCCTGCTCCTAAGCCTTTAGCGATTGTAATAATATCAGGAATAACTGGTTCATCATCGCAAGCAAACAAAGATCCTGTTCTTCCCATACCACACATAACTTCATCTAAAATTAATAAAACATCATATTTATTACATGTCTCTCTTATAAGTTTGAAATATCCTGGCACAGCTGTAAGAGCACCTGCAGTTGCCCCAACCACAGTTTCTGCTATAAAAGCCATCACATTTTCTGGGCCCAAATTTAAAATTTTATCTTCCAACTCTTTTGCAACTCTTTGTCCATAACCCCATTCAGTTTCGTCTGGTCTTTTATTTCTATACGGATAACAAGGTGAAATTAAGCTGGTTTCAATTAGTAAATCTTCAAAAAAATTTCTTCTCCAAATATTACCCCCAGATGCTAAAGCTCCAAGAGTGTTTCCATGATAACTTTGTCTTCTAGATATAACCTTGTGTTTTTTTGGTTTTCCTATTTCAATAAAATATTGTTTTGCAAGTTTTATTGAGGCCTCTACTGCTTCAGAACCACTTGAAACAAGATACACTTTATCTAGTCCAGATGGAGAAATTTCAGCTAACAAATTTGCTAGTTTTTCAGCAGGTTCGCTAGTAAAAAAAGATGTATGGGCATAAGCTAATTTTTCAGTTTGATTAATAATTGCGTCTTTTACAGTATTGTCAGAATGACCTAAGCATGAAACTGCAGCACCACCTGAGCCATCAATATATTTTTTTCCATTATTGTCCACTATATAACATCCTTCACCTTTAATAGCTGTGGGTAGATCATAATTTGAATGTCTTGGAAAAATATTACTACGTCTCATTTTGTTTTCTAAAATGATGTTTCTCCAAAATCTTGAGTAACTCCACCAACAAAGTGGATTGTTTTAGGTGATAAGGTTTTGACATATTTAGCTATATTTTCGTCAATTAACTTATCAATTTTATTCATTGATACAGCATCAGGAAACTCCCATAATACCACACTTACGTTAGGTGTTTGCGGATTTTTCATAGCTCTAAACCTAACTCCTTTTACTTGTTGAAGTAAATTAGGCCATCTAGTTTCAAGTATTGATTCGAATAATTCACAATCTTCAGTAGATGAGAAGGTTCTTACAAAAATTTTTATTAACATTGTTTCTCCAGACTAAAAAAAATCTTAAATTTATTACAATTTTAAGTTTTGTATATTATGTTACTTTTTGCAAATAATATAAATTTTTGGTGGGAAATTGATGTTTCATATAGCATTTAGAAAAGATGTTTTTTTTAGAGCTTTTAAAATGGCTTTGATAGTAGGAATCATTTTAGCAATAATTAATCATGGGGATCATATTTTTTTAGGAACGATGACAGTAACAAATTGGACTAAAATCTTGATTACTTTTTGTGTGCCCTTTTGTGTTTCAACTGTTTCCTTTGTACTTGCAATTAAGAAAGAGCAGTTAACAGTTAGATGAAAATAATTTGATAATGAATAAATTTTTAAATGTTCTAATTTTTTTAATAATCTTTTCCTTACTAAATTTTTCAGCAAGTTCCAAACAAGAAAATTATTATTATGAGGTTCAGTTTGGAAATTTAATTGTTGGTAAAGCAGAAGTTTTGTTTAGATCAACGTCTCAAAATTTAAATATTGATATTAAATCACAAACTGCTGGTATTTTAGACGTATTATATGAGTACAATGGCATATTAAAATCGTCATCAATAAAAAATAAAGGTACTTGGTTACCAAATAAATTTTCAGCTGGTGGAGTATTTAATAAGAAAAAGCGGACCACAGATATTACATGGGTCAATGATTATAAAACTGTAAATTATGTTAATGTTCCTACTATAGATCTTAAAAAATACCATGAAGTTCAAAAGTCAAGTTTGATTAATGTAATTGATCCAATAACAGCCTTTATGAGAGTTATTGAAAAAATTAATGAAGAATATACTTGTGACCAAAACTTTAAAGTTTTCGACGGCAGAAGGCGATATGATTTGGAAATAAAAACAATTGGAAATAGCATAATTGATAATGACAGACCTAAATCATATAAAGGCGATGTGCTGATATGTGGATTAAGAATTTTCCCAATAGGTGGTCATAGACTAAAAACAAAATGGAAACCAAGTGAAGATAAGATTTCTGATGTCAAAGTATTTTTTGGTAAAAATCATAATAAAGATTATGTGCCCGTTAGAGTTCAGATAGAGAGATGGTTTGGAAAAGTTGTTATACGTCTTATCCGAAAGACCATTTAGATTATGAAAATTGGATTAATAGGTAATAATATTTCATCATCAAATGCTCCCGATATTCATATCCGTCTTGCAAAAATATTTCAAATACCCTTAGAATATTTGTTGTTTGATTTGAAAGATAAAGAAGAAAATTATTTTGTAGTTTTGTTAGAAGAATTAAGAGTTGCAGGGTTCAAAGGAGTGAATATTACATTCCCCTTTAAAGAAAAAGTAATCAGGCACGTAGAAAATATTTCTAAACACTCACGAAATGTTGGATCAGCCAATACACTTATATTCAAAAAAAAATTACAGCTCAGAATACTGATTATACAGGTTTTCTGAAAACTTATAATTTTCATTTTGGTAAAAATACTCCTGGAACAATTCTGGTGTTAGGTGCTGGTGGAGTAAGTAGGGCAGTCACTTTTGCACTAGCTTCTCTACGTGTAGAAAAGATTTTTTTAATGGATAAAGATAAAGTTAAAGCGAATAGCTTATGCCGAGATTTAAGTCTTTTAAATATAAATTGTGTTGTAACAAAACCTGATCAAATAGAAAAAATTATATCCAGTTTTGATGGTATAATTAACTGTACACCAGTTGGTCATTATGATTTTCCAGGATGTCCATTAGGAAATCTAATGCCAAATAAGAAACAGTGGATTTTTGATGTAGTGTACACTCCAACTAAGACCGATTTCATTAATAAAGCTGAACAAGTTGGAGCAAAAATTATTTCAGGCATTGATCTTTTTATTTTTCAGGCAATAGACGCTTTTTTATGTTTTACTGAAAACAAAGAAAATAATCACGATTTTACTAATCATATACATGAGTTAAGAAAACATTATTTCGATAAGCTATATATTTGAATTAAGACTTATTTTCAAAAATAATTTCATTTTCAAAAAGTCTATTAATTATATCCTCTGTATAACCATTTTCTCTTAAGACTTCTCTTGTATGTTCACCAATAAAAGGTGGTTTGTGTTTAACGCCTACTGCTTTAGATCTACTAAACTTAATTGGTGAAGAAACACCTTTGTAATCCTCTTTTGAGATAGTCATCTCTCTTTCTTTTGTTTGAGGATGATTTAAAGCTTCTTCTATATTTCTTACGGGTCCTGCAGGAACGCCTGCTGACAATAGTTTTTCTGAAAATTGAACTCCATCTACTTTTCTAAGAGCATCTTCTAAATATTTGGTTAGTTCTACTCTGTTTTTTACTCTGTCACCATTAGTTAAAAATCTTTCATCTTTTGCAAGATGATCTAAATCTAAAGCTTTACAGAGTCTTATAAAACCAGCATCGTTTCCAATCCCCATAAAAATCTCATTAGTTGCTGTTTTGAATTTATCATATGGAGAAATATTTGGGTGTGCATTTCCAGTAGCTTTACCTGGTTTGTTTGATAAAAAATAATTGCCAGTATGTGGGTGCATTAATGCAAGTGCTGAATCATAAAGAGACATGTCCAAAAACTGACCTAAGCCAGATTTTTCTCTTTCTTGCAGTGCCATTAAAATTCCTATTGTTGAATAAAGTCCAGTTCCCATGTCTACTACAGGAGCACCAATTCTTACATCGCCTCCGTTAGCATGACCATTTACTGACATCATACCAGTCATAGCTTGAACTATTGCATCATAGCCTGGTGCGCCACCAAGAGGACCTTTAGCTCCAAATCCTGAAATTCTACAGTGAATTAATTTAGGAAATTTTTCTCTTAAAACTTTCTCATAACCCAAACCCCATTTTTCCATTGTACCAGTTTTGAAGTTTTCAATAACTATATCTGAGTTTTTTAGAAGTTCTAAAATTATTTCCTTACCTTCTTGTTTGGTAAGATCGATTGCTATAGATTTCTTATTCCTATTAACGTTTATAAAATATGAAGCCATATCGTTTATAAAAGGTGGCCCCCAAGCTCTAACTTCATCACCAATCTTTGACTCTATCTTAATCACCTCAGCTCCGTGATCTGCAAGTATTTGCGTCGCGTAAGGTCCTCCAAGAACTCTTGTAAGATCTAAAATCTTAATCCCATTTAATGCATGGTTATTTTTATTTTTTTTTATCATTATATTACTTTCTAACAACTAATAAGATTTTGGTAGTCTAAGAACACGTTCAGAGATATAATTTAAGATCATTTGAGCACTAACAGGAGCCAATTTGGGGATCAGAGATTCTCTCAATAATCTCTCAACATGATATTCTTTAGCATATCCCATACCACCCAAAGTTACGACTGCTTGCGTGGCTGCTTTAAAGCCAGCTTCAGCTGCAAAATATTTAGCTGCGTTAGCCATTCCTCCTGCGTTTTCACCTTTATCATATTGATAAGCTGCTTTTGCAATTAGTAGTTCCGCAGCTTCTAATTCAATCCAATTTTCTGCTAATGGGTGTTGAATACTTTGATTTTTTCCAATAGGTCTATTAAAAACCACTCTTTCATTTGCGTACTTAACTGCCCTTGACAATGCATTTTTACCTATTCCTAGAGCTTCTGCGGCAATAAGAATTCTCTCAGGGTTAAGGCTGTCTAGAATATATTTAAATCCCTTACCTTCTTCACCAATTCTGTCAAATTCAGGTACTTCAAGATTATCTATAAATATTTGGTTGCTATCAACTGCTGCTCTGCCCATTTTGGATATTTCTCTTACTTCTATTTTCCCCCTATCTAAATTTGTATAAAACAAAGTTAAACCGTCTGTATTTTTTCTACACTCTTCAATGGGACTTGTTCGAGCTAATAAAAGTATTTTGTCAGCTATTTTAGCAGTAGATGTCCAAATTTTCTGACCATTAACTAAATATCCACTGTTTATTTTTTTTGCAAACGTTTTTAATCTGCCAGTATCTAAGCCTGCGTCTGGTTCAGTAACCCCAAAGCAAGTTTTTTCTTTTCCTAAAATCAATGGTGGTAACCACTTATCTTTTTGCTCTTTAGTTCCATATACTACAATTGGGTGTGGTCCAAAAATATTAATATGTATTGAAGATGCGGCAGCCATGCCGCCACCTGTTTCTGAAATTTTTTGCATAAAAATTGATGCCTCACTCACACCTAAACCACTACCTCCAAACTCTTTAGGCATACAAATGCCTAACCAACCTCCATTTGCTACCTCCTCGTAAAACTTTTGGGGAAATTGACTTTCTTTATCGCATTGAAGCCAATACTCATCATTGTAGTTTTTCATAATATTGTTCACGGAATCAATAATAGACAACTGAGTTTGATTTAGATTGAATTCCATAAACTTATCTTGCTAAATTATGATAAATATTATTTGGTTCCATTTCGGTTGCCGAAGCTAGTCTGTTGGTCATATTAAACAAACCAACAATTGCACTAATGTCCCAAATATCTCTATCTGTATATCCAACATCCCTTAATTTTTTTCTATCATTTTCACCAATTTCAGATGGGTCTTTTGTTAATTTTTTTGTAAAATTAAGTAATTCCTCTTGTTTTTTTGGCAATTCTGCAGATCTGAAATTTGCAGCTATTCGTTCCCCTAATTGAGGGTCATTTGATAATTCTCTAACTGCAGATCCATGAGCTACCAAACAATAAAAGCAATGATTTTCTGAAGAAACCGTAACTGCAATCATTTCTCTTTCCAATTTTGTTAAACCAGATTCACCTAACATCAAAGCATTATATAATTTAGTAAAACCTTCAAATTGTTTAGGAAATTTTGCAAAAGCAGCAAGAACATTTGGAATAAAGCCTAGTTTTTGTTGAACAATTTCTAAATAGTTCTTTACTTGATCTTCTCCTTCTTTAGTGCCTTCATAATTTAGATCTAATTTAGTTAAATTACTCTTTTGGCCTTGTTTTGTAATCGTTGCCATTTACTTCTCCATTAACCAATTTGGTTTTCTCTTCTCAAAAAAAGCATTAATTCCTTCTATTGCCTCAGGATTTTCCCATACATCTGCGAGAGCTTCAACAGTAAATCGAATTGTTTTTTCATCTATTTTTAGAGATAAATTTCTTACTAGCTTTTTTGAAGCAGATAACGCAGCAGGCGCATTTTTTAAAAAGGGTAAAATTTCGTTTGTTATAGTGTCATCTATTTTATCACTCGTTGTAAACGACTTTATCAAACCAATTTTTTGTCCTTCTTTAGGAGAAAATGTGCGGGCACTGGTAAACATGTCTATGGCATTGCTTGATCCAACTTTCAAAATTACATATGGACTTATTGTTGCTGGAATTAAGCCAAGTTTTGCTTCTGTAAGAGCTAATTTTATACTATCTAAAGATACTGCTATATCACATACAGATATAATTCCAATGCCACCCCCAAAAGCATTTCCTTCAATTTTTGCAATTAAAGGTTTTGGAAAATTATACATTTTAAAAAGAAGCATTGCTAATTTTTTAGCTTCTTTAATTCTAGTTGATCTATCAGAAAAAATTTGTTTTTTCATCCAATCTAAATCTCCTCCAGCACAAAAAGATTTTCCATTGGCTGACAAAATTAACACTCGAGTATTTGCATCTTTTGATAGATTTTCAAAAGCATCACTTAATTCTTCAATCATTGTTGGTGATAAAGCATTATGTTTATCAGGTTGATTTAGAATAATGTGAGATACTCCATCCTTATTCTGTAATACTATCGAATTTTTTTTAATTTCAGTCATGGTTTCAGTTTAAGATTAATTTCTGAGCAATTACACTACATTTTTTTAATTTATCTCTATCAAGATTCGTTTCGTAACCTTTAGATAATAGTAATTTGTTAACTTTTTCGGTTGCTACATTTCCTTTTGCTCCTGGTGAATATGGACAGCCACCTAATCCCCCTACGGATGCATCAAATGACTTGATACCATTTTCTAAGCAGACATTGATGTTATCAAGCGCATTTTGATAAGTATCATGAAAATGGCCAGCTAATTTATCAGCTGATAAATATTTTAAGCATTCTTTTACTGCCTCTAGTGTTTGCTCTGGTGTTCCTTTGCCGGTCGTATCACCAAGTGAAATTTCGTAGCACCCCATTTTAAACAGATCTTTTGCAATTTGACCTACTATTTTAGGATTGACAAAATTCTCATAAGGGCAATGAGTTGCGCAACTAATGTAACCTCTTACTGGTATATTTAATTTCGAAGCTTTTTCAGTTATTGGAATAAATCGTTTGAGACTAGTCTCAATGTCGCAGTTAGTGTTTTTTTTGCAAAATGTCTCAGATGCTGCAGTAAAAATTGCTACTTCATCGACATTAGCATTTAAAGCGTCATTAAACCCTCTTTCATTGGGTGTTAATGCAGTGTATTTAGTGTTTTTATTTCTATTAATTCTGCTAAAAACTTCTGCTGCATCAGCCAGTTGAGGAACCCATTTGTGACTTACAAAACTAGATGTTTCTATCTTGTTAAAACCACATTGAGATAGTTGGTCAATTAAAAAAACTTTTTCATCAGTTGAAATAAATTTTTTCTCATTTTGAAGCCCGTCTCTTGGGCTCATTTCAAAAATATTTATTAAATTTCTCAAATAAGTACCTATTATTTTATTTTTTCTAAATTTAAGAGTTTAGAATTTTCAGTGACCTGTTCACCGTTTTTACAAAATATCTCTTTAATGATTCCATCTCGTGGGGCAATTAATGAATATTCCATTTTCATAGCTTCTAATTTTAATAATACATCGCCCTTTTTAACCCTGTTTTTTATTTTTAAATTATTAATTTTTATTATTCCATGCATAGGAGCAAAAATACTATCTTCGAATTTACCTTGTTCAACTGAATCTTGAGTTAAAGAATTTTTTAAGACAGCATCAAAAGTATTTTCATCACTAAAAATGGTAAAATTTTTATTACCTGTTGTTTTTTCTTTAAATACATAATACTTTACTTCAAAGTTTTTGTTTTTTGTCTTAGCTTTTAAAGTTGAATCTAGAAACGAAACTGAAGAGAAATAAAAATCTTGATTATTATATGCAACTTCAAAATTCTTATTACTAATTTTAGTAATGAAAAAAGATGTTACTTTCTGACCTATAGTTATATTTATTGGATAAGTAGTTGGTTTCCAATTATACCAATAATTTTGTTGTAAAGGCGTCAGATTATTAAAAATTATTAATGATGCTAAAGCTTTAAGTTGAGGTTCAACATCTTTATCCATAAATTGTTCAATGTTGTTTTCTACAAACTTTGTGTAAATATCTCCTTCCCTAAAGTAATTATTTTTTAATAATTTTTTTAATAAGTTTAAATTAGTAGTTATACCAGCAACTTCTATATCAAATAAACAATTTCTAAGATGATTGATTGCTTCCTTTCTATTTTTGCCATGTGAAATTATTTTTGCAATCATTGGATCATAATAAGGGCTTATAAAATCCCCTTTTTTATTACCAGTATCTATAGTACAATAAGGATGATCAGAATTTTTTGGAAACTTCAAATGATGCAGAGAACCACTTTGTGGAAGAAAGTTTTTATTTATGTCTTCAGCATAGAGTCTTGCTTCTACAGACCAGCCATTTAAATATATTTCATTTTGTGATTTAGGAAGTTTTAGGCCATTAGCTATATGTAATTGCCATTCAATAAGATTAGTTGATGTAATTTTCTCTGTAACTGGATGTTCAACTTGAATTCTAGTATTCATTTCCATAAAGTAAATTTTATTTTTATTAAGGCCATTGGTAATATCTGCAATAAATTCTATTGTTCCAGCTCCTTGATAGTCTATTGACTTCAAAGCGTTTACAGCTAAGTCACCTAAAAACTTGCGGGTATCCTCGTTAAGTTTTGGTGAAGGTGCTTCTTCAATAATTTTTTGTTGCCTTCTTTGTAATGTACAATCTCTATCAAAAAAATGTACTACATTTCCGTGTTGATCAGAAAAAATTTGCACTTCAATATGACGAGCTTTAGTTATATATTTTTCAATTAAAATATTTTTATCATTAAAATTTGTTGAAGCTTCACTTGAGGCTTCTTCTAAAGCAGAAAAAAAATTCTCTTTGTTTTGTACAACTCTCATACCTCTTCCGCCCCCGCCAGATCTTGCTTTTATAAGAACTGGGTAACCAATTTCATCGGCTTTTTTTCTGAGGAAATGCTTATCTTGATTTTCACCAAGATACCCTGGAATAACTGGGACACCTGCTTCTTCCATTATAAGCTTTGCTTTATCTTTTTCTCCCATGTTTTTAATAATTGTGCTTTTAGGGCCTATAAAAATTAGCTTATTTTTTTCAACACTTTTAACAAATTTTGCATTTTCAGATAACAATCCATATCCAGGGTGAATTGCGTTAGCTCCATATTTTTTACATAAACTAATTATCGAAGGCCCATTCATGTATGTTTCTGAGACTGAAGAACCAGGAATGTTTACAGCTTCGTCAGCAAGTTGGATATGTAAACTATCAGCATCTTCATTTGAATATATAGCAACTGTCGGTATATCAAGATTTTTTGCACATTTAATTATTTTACATGCAATTTCACCACGGTTTGCAATTAATAATTTTTTTATCTTGTTTTTAATCATAATTGTGTTAGTTACATCCTAAAAATACCAAATTTAGTATCTTCAATTTCTTTATTTAACGAAATTTTTAGACTAGCAGATAATATATCTCTTGATTTTTTTGGATCTATTATTCCATCATCCCATAGTCTAGCAGAGGCATATAGAGGATGAGATTGATTTTGAAATTGTTCTAGAATAGGTTTTTTAAATGCATTTTCGATGTTCTTGTTCCATTTAGTTTTTTTGTTAAGAGTGTTTCTTTTTTTTAGAGAAGCCAAAACACTTGCTGCTTGTTCACCTCCCATTACCGAAATTCTCGAGCAAGGCCAAGTCCATAGAAATCTCGGAGCAAAGGCCCTTCCACACATTCCATAGTTGCCAGCGCCAAAACTACCACCAATTAACAATGTTATTTTTGGTACTTTTGTTGTTGCTACGGCGTTTACAAGTTTGGCGCCATTTTTTGCTATTCCACCATGTTCAGCTTTTTCGCCTACCATAAAACCAGTTATATTTTGTAAAAAAATTAAAGGTATTTTTCTTTGACTGCATAGTTCTATAAAGTGAGTACCTTTCAATGAGCTATCTGAAAATAGAACTCCGTTATTTGCAATAATTCCACATAAATCACCTTTTAATTTTGCAAATCCAGTAACTAAAGTTGTACCAAAGTTTTTTTTAAATTCGTCAAACTCAGATCCATCCACTATCCTCATAATAATTTCTTTGACGTCAAATGTTTCTTTTGGATCAGCTGGAACTATGCCAGTTAGTTCGTTTTGGTCATATAATGGTTCTTCAAAAGATGAAATATTGCTAAAGGTTTTATTATTTACATTTAAATTTTTAATACACTGTCTAGCTAAAGTTAGGGCATGCTCGTCATTTTCAGCAAGATAGTCAGCGACTCCGGATATCTTTGTGTGGACTTCTCCTCCACCAAGACTTTCAGAGTCTGTGATTTCTCCAGTTGCAGCTTTTACTAAAGGTGGTCCAGCTAAAAAAATTGTACCTTGATTTTTAACAATTATAGTTTCATCTGACATCGCTGGTACATATGCACCTCCTGCAGTACAACTTCCTAAAACAACGGCTATTTGAGGTATCTTTTTAGATGACATATTTGCTTGATTGAAAAAAATTCTTCCAAAATGTTCTTTGTCTGCGAAAACTTCATCTTGATTTGGTAGATTTGCTCCACCAGAATCTACCAAATAAATACAGGGTAAATTGTTCTCAAGAGCAATTTCTTGTGCTCGTAAATGTTTTTTTACTGTTATTGGATAATATGTACCTCCTTTAACAGTTGAATCATTACAAATTACCATAACGTCAAGGTTATGGACTTTTCCAATTCCTGTAATTATTCCAGCTGAAGGACACTCATTATTATACATATTATATCCAGCCGTTAATCCCACCTCTAAAAAAGCACTTCCAGGATCTAAAAGCTTAGATACTCTATGCCTTGGTAGCATTTTGCCACGTTTTTGATGACGGTTATTCAATTCTTTCCCACCACCATTCATGGCAATTTCAACTGCTTTATGTGTAAGTTTATAATCAACAGAAAGTTGTTTTTGGTTTTTTAAAAACTTTATATCTTTAGAGTTAACTTTTGATTTTAATACCGTCATTATGATGTTTCCAAGAACAGCTCTCTACCAATTAACATTCTTCTTATTTCAGAAGTCCCCGCTCCAATTTCATATAACTTTGCATCTCTAAGAAGTCTGGCAACAGGAAAATCATTAGTGTATCCATTACCACCTAACGCTTGTATTGCTTCTAAAGTTAATTGAGTTGCTTTTTCTGCGGCATATAAAATACAACCAGCAGCATCTTTCCTAGTTGTTTCCCCTCTGTCACAAGCTTTCGCTACTTCGTATACATATGACCTACATGCATTCATGGTTGTATACATATCGGCTATTTTACCTTGCATGATTTGAAATTCACCAATTGATTTGCCAAATTGTTTTCTTTCATGAATATAAGGGACTACAGTATCCATTGCAGCTGCCATTATACCCAAAGGACCTGCAGCAAGAACAACCCTCTCATAATCAAGTCCACTCATTAAAATAGAAGCTCCTTTCCCCTCTTCGCCTAAAATATTTTCTTCTGGAACAGGACAATTTTCAAAAATCAGCTCTGCGGTATTTGATCCCCTCATCCCTAATTTATCTATTTTTTTGCCAGTAGAAAATCCTGTCATTGTTTTTTCAATTATGAATGCAGTGATACCCTTGGATCCTCCCTTGGGGTCAGTTTTAGCATATACAATCAAGGTATCAGCATCGGGTCCATTAGTAATCCACATTTTTGAGCCATTTAATAAATAAGTATTATTCCCTTGTTTCTCAGCATGTAGTGTCATAGATACGACATCTGACCCAGATCCTGTTTCACTCATTGCAAGAGCACCAATTTTTTCACCCTTACATAAGCTTGGCAAATATTTTTCTTTTTGTTCTTTGCTGCCATTCCTATTTATTTGGTTAACACATAAATTAGAAAAGGCTCCATAAGATAGGCCAACTGAAGCACTTGCTCTGCTTATTTCTTCCATAGCTATACAGTGAGCCAAGTAACCCATTTCACTACCCCCATATTTTGTATTAGCTGTGATGCCTAGAAGTCCTAATTCACCAAGTTTTGTCCATAGTTGATTTGGAAAGGAGTTTTCCTTATCTATTTTATCAGCAAGAGGAGCTATTTCTTTTTGTGCAAATCTAAAAACGGTTTCTCTTAAAGCTTCATTATCTTCGCCGATTGAAAAATTCATTGAATGAAAAAACATATAATTTTAGACCTTTTAAATTTATTAAGCCTGATTTAAAGCTCTTTGTTTTGCTAAAGCACTTTCTTCCCCAGACACATAAAGTAATCCATTCATTCTTCTCATTAAATTAGCTTCAAAGTCGTCGACTATACCGTCAGAAAGAATTACTCCCCACATCATTTCAATAACATCAATTCTTTCTTCATGGTTCATTTCATTTAAAATAATTTTTATTTGAGAGAAAATTTCTATTCTCTCGTCACTTTTTTCTAGAGCTTCAATTAAATTCTTTTCAGCTTGGTCTGGAGTAAAATTAAATTTATTAATTAATAACTTCTTTATATATTCAAGTTCAATTTTACCAGTATCTCCGTCAATTTGACAGGCTTCTAAAAGTAATATTATGACTGCTTGTATGTCTTCTCCTTCATATTCATCTTCATTTTTATTTTTTGATGTAATATTTTGAAAAGCAGTTTTAAGATTTGAGAACATGTTTGACCTATAGATTGAAATAGAGATTTGTTAGTTTCATATTTCTAATATGAATAAAATATAAATTTTTTCAAGTTTAAAATAGATGTTACTTACTCCTTTTCACTTTTTGCTTTTTGTGCAACTGTTATTTATTAAAATTTGTTAACAGTTTGAAATTCTATAAGGGGGCAATCCTAAAAGGATTGAAAGAATCATGGCTAGTGACGCATTTCTAAATTCTATTGAAATCAATTTTAAAAAAGCGGCTCAATATATTCAAAAAATCGACGGAAGTGATACACTCTCGGAAGATTTGTCAAATCAAATTATGATGGCAAATGCTACATATGTAGTTCGATTTGGAGTTAGACTAAGAGGCTCAGTATTTACATTTGTTGGTTATCGTTCGGTTCACTCTGATCATATTGAGCCAGTTAAAGGTGGTATAAGATATGATTTAGCTGTAAATCAGGAAGAAGTTGAAGCTTTAGCTGCTTTAATGACGTATAAATGTGCTTTAGTAGAGGTTCCCTTTGGTGGATCAAAAGGTGGGCTTTTAATTGATATAAAAGAGTGGAAACCAGAAGAATTAGAGAGAATAACAAGACGTTTTACTCAAGAATTAGCTAAAAGAGATTTAATTCATCCATCTCAAAATGTTCCAGCCCCAGATGTTGGAACTGGAGAACGTGAAATGGCATGGATGGCTGATGAATACCGTCGACTTAATCCAACTGACTTAAATGCTTGGGCTTGTGTTACTGGTAAACCAGTTAATAAAGGTGGAATTTCTGGAAGAACCGAAGCAACTGGAAGGGGTGTTAAACTAGCTCTTAAAGCATTTTTCCAAAATGAAAAAGATGTAAAAAAAACTGGTCTTAGCCCAGGATTAAAAGGAAAAAAGATAATAGTCCAAGGTCTTGGAAATGTTGGCTATTACGCTGCTTATTTTTTATCTATCGAAGATGGAGCATTAATTACGCATGTTATAGAACGTGATGGTTCAGTTATAGACAAGAATGGTATCGATATATCATCATTAAAAAATCATATAATTGATAAAGGTAGTATAAAAGGTTTTAAGGGTTTTGTTGCGTCTGGGCCAGAAATTTTGGAAGAAGAAGCAGATATTTTAATTCCTGCAGCAATGGAACTAGTTATAGATGAAAAAAACGCACATCGAATTAAAGCTAAACTTATTGTTGAAGCAGCTAATGGTCCTGTTTCAGCAAGCGCTGACGAAATACTTAACCAAAAAGGTATTGTAATTATACCAGATCTATATGCAAATGCTGGTGGAGTTACAGTTAGTTATTTTGAATGGATTAAGAATTTAAGCAGAATTAGACTAGGAAGATTACAAAAAAGAGCTCAAGAAAATCAGGTCTCTAATTTAATAGAAGGTATCGAAAATATGACTGGAAAAACTTTTCCTGCTGATTTTAGGTCAAAATCAATTGAAGGATCATCAGAAATAGACTTAGTCCGTTCTGGTTTAGAAGATACTATGTTGGAAACCTATAAAGTTATTAGTGATGTTTGGAACCAATATAGTGAAATACCTGATTTAAGGACAGCTGCTATGGTTGTAGCAGTAAAAAGAATAGCTCAAAGTTATAATTCTCTAGGAATATAAAAAAAGGGGAGCAGAGCCCCCCTTTATAATTTTATTTTGATTAATTTTACTTTTTAAAGTCCGGGTAAGCTTCCATGCCAATTTCAGCTAAGTCAACACCTTCAAGCTCCTCTTCGGCAGTAACTCTAATACCAATTGTAAACTTAATTATATACCAAACTACTGCTGACGCTATAACCGTAAATGCACCGATAGCAAATATTCCATAAAGCTGAGCACCTATCGTAGCATCTGAATTTGAGAAAATAACTGCTATTGTACCCCAAATTCCAGCAAATAGATGTACAGGTATAGCACCTACGACATCATCAATTTTAAATTTATCAAGCATTGGTATAGTTAATACTACAATTAATCCACCGACGGCTCCTATGAAGATTGCAAGCATTGGAGATGGAGCGAGTGGTTCAGCTGTAATAGCAACTAGCCCACCAAGTGCACCATTTAGAGCCATTGTCAAGTCAGTTTTCTTGTAAAACATCATTGTTAATATAAGTGCAATTACCACACCACCAGCAGCGGCAAGATTAGTATTGATATATATATTTGATATTGCTGATACGTCAGCACCAGATCCCATTGCTAATTGTGAACCACCATTAAAACCAAACCAGCCAAACCACAATATAAATGTCCCTAAAGTTGCTAAGGGTAAGTTTGAACCTGGCATTGGGTTTACGCTTCCGTCGTCTGAATATTTACCTTTTCTTGCACCTAGAATGATAGCACCAGTAAGAGCTGCCCATCCACCAACACCATGAACAATTGATGAACCAGCAAAGTCAAGGAAGCCAGCTTCACTTAAATAACCACCACCCCATGACCATGATCCTTGAATTGGGTAAATGAAACCACATAATAAAACAACAAAAACAAAAAAGGCCTTTAATTTAATTCTTTCTGCAACCGCACCACTAACAATTGATGCAGCCGTAGCACAGAAAACCATCTGAAACCACCAATCAGAACCAGAAGAATAAGTAGCATCATTTTCTCCACCAAAAGTTTCTCCATCGGATGGACTCCAAATTGAAAATGAGCCTATATATCCAGAAACATCCATATACATAAGATTATAACCAACTACTGCAAACATGATGCCTGCAATTGAGTATAAACCAATATTTTTAGCGCACTGGACAACAGCGTTCTTAGCTCTCACTAAACCAGTTTCTAACATACAAAAACCTGCAGCCATCAACATAACCAGAAAACCGTGAACTAGGAAAGAGAAGGAATTAAATATATATGCAGTTTCTGCGTCTGGTGCTGCGGAAGCAACTCCCACAAAACCGAATATAATAGCAGGAATTAACAAAAATATCCTTTTTAAATTAGACATCATAACACTCCGTTTAAATTTACATCTTGAAAATATCTCTCGAAATAAATGTTAATAAAAGATACAGTAAGACAACATCATTTAGATGTTTAAAATTGAATAAAAAATAATCAATAATTA
>CACAAB010000019.1 GCA_902530325.1 uncultured SAR116 cluster alpha proteobacterium
TAAGGTTCCTCTTGAACAAATTCACATTACTTCAACAAATACTGCAGAAGTACCAAACACCTCAGCTACAGCAGCTTCTTCTGGTTCAGATTTAAATGGAATGGCTGCATGGAACGCATCAAATGTTATAAAAAAAAGAATGATCGACCATGCTGCAAAATTATTTAAAAAAAATAAAAAAGATATTGTTCTTGGTGAAGGTAGAATTATTTGTGGTAACAGAAGTTTGTCTTTTTCTGAGTTAGCCTTTTCCTGTTGGGAAAATCGAATTTCTTTATCTTCTACAGGTTACTATAAAACTCCCAAAATTTCATGGGATCAAGGTAAGTTGAGGGGTCATCCTTATTTTTATTTTACATGGGGAGCTGCAATTTCTGAGGCCTTATTAGATATAAATACCGGAGAGAGTAGAATACTAAGAGCTGATATTGTTCAAGATTGTGGAAATTCTCTTAATGAAAACATTGATATCGGTCAAATTGAAGGAGGTTTTATTCAAGGTTTGGGGTGGTTGACATGTGAAGAATTATGTTTTTCTATCTGATACAGATTTAATTGCCTTTAATATTGGAGAGTAACCAGTGCATCTACATAAATTTCCTGAAATTGCATCATTTATTGTATCATTATTAACTACTTTACTAGAATTTATTAAACTAACACCTGATATAATAAATCCTGGCGTACAATATCCACATTGAGAAGCATACTCATTTGAAAAAGCAATTTGCAATGGATGAGGATTTTTATCACAACCTAAGCCTTCTATGGTTGTAATGTTACTACCCATTACTTGGCCTAATCTTACTAAGCACGCGTTTATAGGTTTTGATTCCTCTTTATTTTTTTTATTTATTATAACTGAACATGCCCCACAATCACCTTCAGCACAACCTTCTTTTGTTCCAGTTATTCTATGATAATTTCTCAACCAATCTAATAGAGTAATATCGTGATAGACATTTGTAACCTCTACTTTTTTACTATTTATATAGATTATATTTTTTGAATCAGTCAAAGACCATTACCTCAGATGAATTAATTATTTTAAGATTATAACTTCTAATTTTTAAAAAAATCAATAAAGATAAATAAGATTAAACCAATGAATTTTCTTTTGTTTTATCCCAACTTATAAAAATTTCGTCGTCAATATCAAATTTATTTTTTAAAAAAATCTCATCACCTATTGATACACTTAATCGTCCAAAATCTTTAGTTAAACCTGTAACTTTGACAATTTGACCTTGATATTCAATTTCACTCACAGTCATTGAATATGAATCTTTTGATTTTATATTATTTATTATTCGTATGTGGTCCATTCTGATTGAATAAGATTTGTTATTTTTTGAAATTACGTTGTGTCCTCCAACAAAATTTGCAATAAACTCGTTTTTGGGCTTATTAAATACTTCATAAGGGTCACCAACTTGTTCAATTTTTCCATTATTCATTACAACAATCATGTCAGCTAAAGCCATTGCTTCATCTTGAGAATGAGTAACATGAATGAATGATATACCCAGCTTTTTTTGTAATATTTTTAATTCACTTCTCATTTTTATTCTTAAAAAAGGGTCTAAAGCAGACAAAGGTTCATCTAGAAGTAATATAGAAGGATTGGTAATCAAGGCTCTCGCTAGAGCTACTCTTTGTTGTTGTCCCCCCGATAGCTGGTTAGGATATCTATTAGAATAATCTTCCATTTGAACTAATTTCAGAATTTCTAGAGATTTGTCATATCTTTCTTTTTTTTTAATGCCACGCATCTTTAATGCAAAGGCAACATTGTCAAGACAAGATAAATGTGGAAAAAGAGCATAATTTTGAAACATCATTGCGGTCCCACGTTTTGCCGGGGGTAAATTATTTATGATACTTGAACCTAAAAGAATGTCACCTCCTGATATTTCTTCATGTCCGGCAATCATTCTAAGAGTTGAGGTTTTACCACAACCTGAAGGACCCAGAAAACAACAATATGTTCCTGCTGGTATTTTTAAATTTATACTGTCAACGGCAATGGTTTCACCATATTTTTTTGTAAGAATCGCAAATTCTAAATTTTCTGGGTTATTCAATTTTTTTGCCTATTTTTTACTTCAAACTAAATTCTTAAAATAAAATTGATTAGACTTTAATCAATTTTTAAAAAAAATAATTGGCTGCATAAAATATATGCAACATATATTTCCAATTTATTAAATTTTTATTACAAATACATTCAATTTACAACTTTAACATTAACAAATTTGGAGGTTAATATGAAGAAAAGTTTAACAAGACGTAATATGCTCAAGACCTCGACTGCAGCAATTGGTGCGGTCGCCGGTGCAGGGCTGCTTAAAGGTTTTCCAGCAATACATGCTGCTGACGCCCCGGTAATTAGGTATCTAGGAACAGCTGTGAACATGGGTGATGCAGTTCAAAAAAGATTATTTGATGATACTGGAATTAAAGTTAAATTTATTGTTAAAACAACTGATGAAGTTGTAAAGACAATTTTTACACAACCAAATAGTTTCGATATTGTTGATTCTGAATATTTTAGTATGCCTAAGTTGGTACCTTCTGGTAATTTATTAGGTATGGATACCAAAAGAATAAAAGAATGGGACAACGTAACTTCTGCTTTTACCAAAGGTGAAGTTGCAGGAAAAAAAATTGGAGATCAAGGAACAGCACCAAAAAAGGTTATGTACCTAAAAGGTGCCAAATCAAAAGAATTCGCCTCAGAGCCAACTCAATATGTAACATTAATCCCTACTGTTTATAACGCTGATACTTTAGGTATAAGACCTGATTTGATTAAAAGGCCAATTAGTAGTTGGGCCGAACTGTTAAATCCAGAATTTAAAGGAAAAGCTTCAATCTTGAATATACCATCAATTGGTATAATGGATGCTGCCATGGTAGTAGAAGCTATGGGTGAATATAAGTATCCTGATAAAGGAAACATGACTAAAGAAGAAATTGATTTAACAATGAAAATTTTCACAGAAGCAAAGAAAGCAGGTCAATTTAGAGCTTTCTGGAGTGATTTTAACGAAAGTGTGAATCTAATGGCCTCTGGTGAAGTGGTAATACAATCAATGTGGTCACCAGCAATTACTGCAGTTAGAACAAAAGGCATTCCTTGTGTCTATCAACCCCTTAAAGAGGGTTACAGAGCATGGGCAGCAGGTTTTGGATTACCTTCTACTACAAAAGGAAGACAAGCTGATATTTGCTACGAATTTATAAATTGGTATTTATCTGGTTGGGTTGGTGCTTATTTAAATCGTCAAGGTTACTATTCAGCTGTTATTCCAACTGCAAAGAAGTATATGGAAGCTTATGAGTGGGATTATTGGATGATGGGTAAACCTGCGACGGCTGACATTATGAGTCCAGAGGGTAAAAAATTAGCTTCTAAAGGTGAAGTAAGAGATGGCGGATCTTACGAAGCAAGAATGGGCGGTGTCGCTTGCTGGAATGCTACCATGGACGAAAATAAATACATGGTTAGAAAATGGAATGAGATGATCGCATCCTAAAAAAAAATTCAAAAATAGGGTAACTAATGTTACCCTATTTTTTTATAATTGATTAAATATAAGTATGATGAAATTCTTAAAGCTAAAACCTAATGTTGGTTTACTATCAATACCTTATAGTTTAATATTTATATTTTTCTTCTTCATCCCTCTAACATTAACCTTCATTATAAGTTTTTGGGATTATAATGAATACTCAATAATACCAGATTTTATTTTTGAAAATTATGCATATATCTTTAAAGATTGCTTGAACTTTGAAAAAGATATTTGTGTTACTTTTAAAACATATTTATCAACCTTTATATTTTGTTTTATTACTTGGTTTTTCACATTAATTATTGGTTTTTTTGTAGCTTATTTTCTGGCTTTTTACGTAAATTCAATTACTTGGCAGATTGTATTATTTTTACTTTGTACAATTCCTTTTTGGACCTCAAATGTCATTAGAATGATTTCATGGATACCTCTTTTGGGTAGGAACGGACTTGTAAATGATTTCTTACTTTCAACTGGTTTAGCTGATGCACCACAAGAGTGGCTTTTATATTCAGGCTTTTCAATTGTTTTAGCATTTGTACATTTATATACACTATTTATGATAGTCCCAATTTTTAATTCTATGATGAGAATTGATAAATCAATTATTGAGGCAGCATATGACAATGGCGCGAATGGGCTACAAATATTATGGAATGTCATTATACCATTATGTAAACCTGGAATTGTAATTGGATCTATTTTTGTCATTACAGTAGTCATGGGTGATTTCATTACAATAGGTATAATGGGTGGACAACAAATTCCATCAATCGGTAAAATAATTTACGTAGAAATGAGTTATCTTCAATTACCTGCTGCTGCAGCAAATGCAGTAATTTTACTAGCATTAACACTTTTGATTATATGGATAATGACTAAAATGATTGATATTCGAAAAGAGCTTTAAAATGTTGAATAAAAAAAATAAAACTTATTATATTTGTGTTTTCTTTTTTTGTTTGTTTGTTTTATTTCTATATGGTCCAACATTCACAATTGTTCTTTTAAGTTTTCAGGGACCTGATGGAGGTTTAACCTTCCCTCTTAATGGAGTTTCAACATATTGGTTCGAAGAGTTATGGCGAGGCGGTTCTGTTGTAGATATCGGTTCAGCATTTAAGAGATCAATAATTTTAGGTGTAATTGTCATGGTCTTAACAGTTCTTTTATCTGTTAGTGCAGGGCTGGCATTTAGGAAAAAATTTTGGGGATCTGATACTCTTTTTTTTGCAACAGTAGCAAGTTTAATTGTACCATCAATCGTATTATCGCTTGGAGTAGCTCTTCAATTTAGATTGCTTGATGATTTTACTAAATGGCTTGGTTCAACTTTTGATATTAATTATATCAATGAATTCTTTCAAACTACTTTAGGAATGTTTACGAGTGGGTTAGGTGCACAATTGACATGGACACTTCCTTTTGGATTACTAATTATGTTTGCAGTTTTTAATAGATTTGACAAATCTTACGAAGAAGCAGCAAGAGACCTTGGCGCAACTCCTTGGAAAACTTTTAAAGAGGTTGTTTTTCCACTTATAGCTCCAAGTATAATTGGTATTGCGTTGTTTGGATTTACTTTATCATATGATGAACTAGCGAGATCATCTCAAGTTATGGGTGCTGGAAACACACTTCCATTAGAGTTAAAAGGTCTAACCACAACAGTTACAACGCCTGTAATATATGCATTAGGTACTGTAACTACTTTTGTCTCATTTAGCGTAATTGGAATTTCCATAGTCTGTTATATTTGGCTTAAGAGAAAAAGAGGATAATTATTTTGAAAAGAAAAATTTGTATAATTAATCCTAATACTACTAAAGCAATGACGCAAAAAATAGATTTAACTGCAAAGAAGTTTGCTAGCGCAGATACTGAAATCATTTCCGTTGAACCAAACGTTGGTCCTGAAAGTATTGAGGGATTTTATGATGAAGCCTTTTGTATACCTGGTTTGGTAGAAGAAATAGAAAAACATAGTGATGCTGATTCATATATTATTGCTTGTTTTGATGACACAGGTTTAGAAGTAATTAGATCAATTACAGAAAAACCAGTGATAGGAATAGGAGAAGCTGCATATCATATTGCAACTATGGTAGCAGGTAATTTCACAGTGATAACAACGTTGTCTAGATCTATAAGACCACTGACTCATAATTTAAAAAAATATGGTCTTTTTGAAAATTGTGTCAAAGTTACAGCTATTGAAGTTCCAGTTTTAGATTTAGAAAATATTTCTAAAGAAAACTTAGATAAATTAAATAAAGGAATTCAAGATACCAAAAAAAATGATAATGCAGAGGCAATAATTTTAGGATGCGCTGGCATGGCTGACTTAGCTAAAAACTTAGAAACAAAACATAAATTACCTGTTATCGAGGGTGTTTCTTCAGCTGTTGTGTTAGCTGAAAGTTTAGTTAATTTAAAAATTAAAACCAGTAAGGTTGGATCTTATGCATTACCAAGAGATAAAAAATATAAGGGTTATTTAAATAAATTCAAACCTTAGAGAAGGATATAATGAAAGTAAAAGTTATAAATCACCCTCTAATTAATCTTTACATGACTATGTTAAGGTCAAAAGATACACAAAGTACTAAGTTTAGATCTTTAGCACGAAAAATATCTTCTCTTATGGCTTTTGAAATTTTTAAGGATTTAAGAGTTTTACCCAAAACTATAGAAACCCCTTTAGAAAAATATAATGGTGTAACATTAAGTAATCCAAAACCTTGTGTAATATCAATTTTGAGGGCTGGATTAATAATGAGCGAAGGTATTACAGATATATTTGACGTAGTATCAATTGGTCATATAGGCATGTATAGGGACGAGCAAACACTTAAACCAATAAATTATGTAAGAAAACTTCCTTCTGATTTAAAAAATAGACAATGTTATCTTTGTGATCCAATGCTAGCAACCGGTGGAAGCGCAGTTTCTGCAATAGATACACTAAAAGAACACAGTGCCTCAAATATAAAACTAATTTGTCTTCTGGCATCTGATCCAGGGATAAAAAAGGTTCAAGATAATTTTCCAGAAGTTGAGATTATATGTGCTCAAAAGGATGATAAGCTTAACGAAAATGGTTTTATCTTACCAGGTCTTGGTGATGCTGGAGACAGAATCTTTGAAACTTAAGTTTTATTAATTGCTGAATTAAATCTATCTAAATTTGGTATATTTAATTCCTTAGCTGTTTGTTTTATATTTTGCCAAACAATAGGTGCTACCGGCAACCCATTAACTAATCGATCTTTGTAAGTGCTAATTTCTTTATCACCTGGAATTAAAACTTTTTCATTTTTATTTGCCGGTGGAGATGATCTTACAAAGTCAGCATAGGATCTAACTTCATTTAAAAAATATTCAAAATTTACCATATTATCAACTTTTATATAAAGTGATAACATTCCATTAGCAAATTTTCTCTTTTCTTTATCGTCAATACCCGCTGATACTCCAGAACCTGTAAGAGCTCCTCCTAAAATTTCCATCATAAAATTAATACCAGAACCTTTATGTAAACCAAATGCAGTTATCGCCCCAGTCCCATTTTCAGAATTAGGAATTTCATTTTCATTTATTTTACCGTACATAACTTCAGGATTAATAGTTAAATTTCCGTTACTATCAATTAAAGCACCTGAAGGCAAAGGTTTACCGCCTTTTTGTGCAACCATAACTTTACCCTCTGCAACAGTAGATGTTGCCATATCCAATATAATGTGATCTGTATCTTTTGATGGTACACCAATCGATAATGGAGAGGTACTTCCTCTTCTATCACTTCCACCAAAAGGTGCAACAAGTAAACTACCTCTAACATTTACGAAATGAAGAGATACCAAACCCGCATCTGCAGCTCTCTCAGACCAGTAACCTATTCTACCTAAATGACCAGAATTTTTTAATCCTACTACTGAAACTCCATGTAATTCAGCTCTCTTAATTCCTTCATCAACAGCAAATTCACCTGCAACTTGACCAAAACCTTGTTTGGCATCAATTAGAGCTAAGGCACCTGAATCAACAATTAACTCTGGCTTTATATTAGGAAAAACCCATCCCCATTCCATCCATAACACGTACCTTGGCACTCGTACAATTCCATGACTATCGTGACCTTTTAGATTAGAACCACATAACCTTTCAGCAATTGTCTTGGCTTCGTAATTATTACAAGATTTAGCTTTAAAAATATCAGTAATTAATTCAATAGCATAATTAACATCAACTCGAATTTCACTAGTTTTACTACTTTCAGACAATTAATACCCCACTAAATATTTTTTTCTTTTTGTCTATATATCACTAACAAATAAATTGTTCTATGGAATTTTCTATAGGATTAATATTGATGATATTTTTTAACTTATTCTATTTTAGAAAAATCATCATCATAAGAAAAGATCTTACTTCACGGTTTAGCTTTATAATATAACTCTAATATTTGACTGAGTATTAAAATTGAAATTTATTTATATTAAAAATTAAAGTAGTGTTAATTTTTAAATTTTCTTTATGGAGATAAAATTGATTAAAGGTTTAATTGCACCAATCTTAACCCCTTTTGACAACAATCTTAAACTAGATCAAAAAATGTATAATGATCTAGCTAAAGATCTCATGGAAAATGGTTGCTCAGGACTTGCTCCTTTTGGAACAACAGGAGAAGCTTTATCAGTTGGTAATAAGGAAAGAATGTTAGCAATTGAAGGTTTAGTTAAGTCAGGGATTGATCCAAAAACATTAATACCAGGAACAGGTTTATGTAATTTGCCAGATACTATTGAAATAACCAAACATGCGATAGATTTGGGGTGCCTAGGTGCGATGACATTACCGCCATTTTATTTTAAAGGAATGAGTGACGACGGACTATATGAATATTTTGAAAAACTAATAGATGGAGTTAATGATCATAGACTTAATATATATTTATATCATATTCCACAGGTAAGTGGTGTTGGTTTGTCAATAAAACTAGTTAAAAAATTGAAAGAAGCTTATCCAGAATTCATAATAGGGATTAAAGATAGTTCTGGCGTTTGGGAAAACACAGAAGCCCTCCTAAACATCAAAGACTTAGTAGTTTATCCTGGTGCGGAACTTCCTGTAATTGAAGCTATTAAATTAGGTTCACCTGGTTGTATTTCAGCAACTGCTAACTTGAATAGTAAAGATATCTCGAAGGTAATAGATCTATGTCATTCAGGAAAATGGGAAGAAGCTGAAAAACTTCAGAAAAAGGTTAAATCAGTTAGATTATTATTTCAAGATTATGCACCTATACCCGCCCAAAAATCTTTATTAGCCATACAAACCAAAAACTCTTTATGGAACAATTTAAGGCCACCTTTTAAACCTATCTCTGAAAATAAAACAAGCGAGTTAGCAAATAAATTAAGAGATAATTATGGATTTACATTTTAAGAAAAAGATGAAAGTTAAAGATTTAAGATTACCCCTCAAAGGGAGTTGTCATTGTGGTGCAATTAAATTTCAAGTGAACATAAGTTTAAAAGATCTTCGTAGATGTAATTGTTCTATTTGTTCAAGAAAGGGATTTGTAATGGGCTCTGCTCCTGTTGATGTGCTTACAATCATCTCTGGTAAAAAATATTTATCAACTTACAAATGGAACACCAAAGTAGCTGAACATTATTTTTGTAGAATCTGTGGAATAAATACTCATCACAAAAGACGATCAAATCCTAGTGAATATGGATATAATATAGCTTGCATTGAAGGTTTTGAGATGTCTTGGATTGAAAATGCTCCTTTTGTCGATAATACAAAAATGAGCTTTGTAGATAAAAACAAGTCTAAGATTAAAGAATAAAATTAAAGATTTTGTTTTATAATTTTATGTAGAAGTCCAGCAAAAATTATTACTATAAAAACTCTCAACATATGATGTGGACTTATAAATGACATATCTGCTCCTACAGAAAGAGCCAAGATGTTCATTTCGGATTGTCCTCCTGGCGAAAATGCTAGTAAAATTGATAATGGATCATATCCAATATTAATTAAAATAAAGTAAATAATGAATAGCGGAATAATAGCTATTAAAGTTGTTATTAGTCCAGCAAGCACAGGCCCAGACATTTCCTTTAAAGTAATATTTTTAAACAGACATCCAAGAGCTGAACCTAGTAAAATTTGGACAGCAATAACAATTATATACATTGGCATTGCCTCGACAATTTCAAAGATATGAATAAGCGCTGAAAATATCATTGGACCAATTATTGTTGGACCCGGGATTTTCAACTTAACTGCCAAAAACCAGCCTAAATAAGATATGATAAAGACAAATGGGAGTTGCTCCCAATTATAAAATAAATCTGGATTTGGTAACATATCAACACTTAGCTTAGGAACAAACAAAATTAGTAAAGAAGATAGAAAAACAACAACTACAATTCTAGTAGCATGTATTAGTACTAAAGATCGTGGGTTTGATCCAATTTCTTGACCAAGAATGACCATTTCATTCAAACCACCAGGAAAAGAGCCATAAATTGAGGTTAGCTTGTCCATTTTCATAATTTTGTTTAAATAAAAATAAGTTGTAGAACCCATTAAGACTACAAAAAATGGAACAAATAATAATGAAATTCCAATTTCATCAACTCTGTCAATTATTTCTGGTCCAAAATTAGCTCCAATTGTACATCCAAGTAATGCTCTACAAACAGGTCTTGGTTTTTTTCCTATAATTACTCCTTTACCTATTGCCGCAAAAAATCCGCAACCTATCAATGGTCCCAGCATCCATGGTAAAGGAAGACCTATATAATAAGCAAAAAATCCACTTGCTATTGCTAACAATAAACTCCAAGTATATCGCCATTTTTCAGGCCACCACCCAAAGAAAATTTCAACTAGTTTTGATCTGTCAGTGATCATTTAAATTTTCTGGAATATAAATATTTCCATCCATTATTTTTCTAGATGTCCGATAGATACCACAAGAAACTATGAAATCATTTTTATTGTCTTTAGTAGATAAGCTTGTTTCAACAAAACAATCTATTGAACCCAAAGGATGCTCCACAGAAATTTTATTTTCTTTTTTTACCTCAATTTGAGAAATTTGAGAGGCAATTGTGTTAGAAATCAGACAGGCAGATGCAATGCAATTAGTACCTGTAGCAGCATGTGTCTCATGACAGGTATTTGGAGTAAAATATCTAGACGTTATAGTTCCGCCATTTAGCGGCTTTGATAAAAGAGCAAATTTTGGTATTACCTTTCCACTTACATCCGCCAATCCCATTTGCTCACCCGCAATGACTCTGATCTCTTCAATCTTGTTAAGTAATTCCAAATTGTTGTTTAGCTCGTTGCTCGTTTCATTTCCAATTATACCAAAGTCAGAGGCTCTAGCCATAACCATAGGCATTGAAATATCAAGACATGTAACTTCTATACCATTAATTGTTATTAAAGGTGTACCTGTAGGTAACATTTTTCCTGTAGCTCCACCTACTATATTTTTAAATTTTAATAAAATTGGAGCACCCTTCCCTGGAACTCCATCAATTTCAAAATCTCCCATATATTTTAATTTTTTATTGGGTGTAGGCACTACAGCTTCAATTATAGAACCTGTATTTACTGATCTAATATTAATTTTAGTTTCATTTTCTTCAGCATCAATGAAGCCTTTTTCGATTGAAAAAGGGCCTACTGCTGAGAGCATGTTACCGCAGGTAGGACCATAATCTACTTTTGCTTTGTCTACTATTACTTGAGCAAATAAGTAATCTATATCTACATTCTTTTGTTTACTTTTTGAAATTATACAAACTTTACTCGTCACTGATGTTGCTCCACCAATTCCATTTATTTGTCTGAGGTCTGGAGACCCCATGGCAGCAAGTAGATATTTATCCAATTTAAACTTATCTTTGGGTAGATCATTGTGATTAAAAAGCAAACCTTTTGAGGTTCCACCTCTCATATAAACTGCTGGTATAGATATTTGATCAGACATGTTTTTAAATCAAGTTGTTTAATATATTTATCAAGTTATCTGTAGTTTTGGTAGTTGAAGCTTTACCACCTAGGTCTCTAGTCAAGTTTTCTTTATGTTTCAGTAATTCCAATACAGATTTATTTATTAAATTAGAAGCTAAAATAAGTTTATCGAGTTTTCTTTTCTTCCCAAGCCAATCAAATAACATGGCTGAAGATAAAATTAATGAAATTGGATTTGCAATATTTTTTTTTGCAATATCAGGGGCTGCTCCATGTTGTGCTTGAGCCATAGCGTGTTTCTTACCAGCATTTAATGACCCAGCAAGACCTAAAGAACCAGATAATTCGGTTGCTAAATCTGATAAGATATCTCCAAACATATTAGTTGTTAAAATAACATCAAACTGCTCAGGTTTCCTTACAAGATGAGCAGCACATGCATCTACCAGCATCTCTTCATAATCAACATCATTATACTTTGATGATATATGCCTACAAGCATCAAGGAAAATGCCATCAGTAATTTTCATAACATTTGCTTTATGAATAACATGAACCTTTGATATATTTTTATTAACAGATCTTGATAGGGCTATTTCAAATGCTGACTCTGCAATTTTTAAAGATGCTTCTTTTGTAATTTTCCGTAATGATAATCCTATACCTGGAACAGGACTAAACTCACCATTGCCATCATACATATTTCTATCTGCATAAAATCCTTCTGTGTTCTCACGTACGATTACTAAATCCATATTTTGTGATAATGATTTAACATTAATGTAGTTTTTTGCTGGTCTAATATTAGAATATAAGTCTAATTCAATTCTAAATTTAGCTGAAGGATTAATCCCACCATGAGAAACTGAGGGATAATCATTATGGTCAACGGGACCTAGTATTATACCATCTGCTTCTTTTGATTTTAGTAATAAATCATCAGTAAAAGTTACACCCTTTTGCTTTAAAAGTTCAAAACCTAAAATTTCTTTTTTTAAATTTATATTTAACTTTAATTTTGCATTCAAAAACTCGATAATCGCTATGGTTGAACACATTATTTCTGGTCCAATACCATCCCCATCAAAGACCAAAATATCAACAGACATAAAAAAACCTTTTATTGACCTTTAAATATTACTGATTTTTTATTTACAAACGCTTGGATACCATTAATACCATCTTTTGTTTTAGCTGATTCAGCAATCATTCGCGATTCATATTCCATTTGACCTTCAAGTGAATCTAAAAAGCTGTTATTAACTAAATTTTTTAATTTGCCAAATGCTAAAGATGGCCCTGAAGCTAATTTTTGGGCTAAATTATTTGCTTCATCCTTTAAATCCTTTAAATCTACAACCTTATTAATCAATCCCCAGTCAAGAGCCTCATTTGCATTTAAAACCCTATTTGTTAAGATAAGTTCTGTATATCTTCTAGTACCAATAATTCTTGGAAGAAAATAGGTTGAAGATCCATCTGGAGTTAATCCTATTTTTGAATAAGCTGAAACAAATGTTGCATTTGTTGAAGCAATTGCAATATCTGCAAATCCAACAAAAGAAAAACCCGCACCAGCAGCAACACCATTAACTGCAACGATTAATGGAGCATTCATTCTAGAAAGTCTTGAAATTGCTCCATGAAGGGTTGTTGTTACCTCTTTCAAATGACTGGAAGTCTTATTACCGTATTTATAAAAAGAGTGAACGTCTCCACCTGCACAAAAAGCATCTTCTCCCGACCCAGTCATTAAAACGGACCTTATTTTAGGATTATCGTCGCATTCTAATGAGACTTTAAATAAATCTTCAGCCATAGTTTGATTTAAAGAATTATATTGTTTTGGTCTATTTAATTCAATGTATGCTATTTCATTTTCAATTTTAAAATTAATTGTTTCTAAATCCATAATGACTAATTCTCCATATTATTTTTTAATTGTCTTCAAAATTTCCTTTGTATGTTCACCTAATAAAGGGGGGGATCTATAAAGTTTAGATGGTGTGTCAGATAATTTTACCGGAAACCCTGTCATCTTAATTTGTCTACCCTCTGGCCCATTAGAATTAATAACCATCTCATTATCTTGAATTAACTGGCTATTCAAAGCTTCTGGAAGTGAAACTATTTTTGCTGCAGGACACCCGGCTTTATTTAATTTTTTAATCCAAAAATCGGAAGTTTCAGAAATCATTCTCTTATTTACAATTTCGTTCAGACTATCTCTATTTTTCATTCTATTAAAGTTGTTTTTATATAATTCATTTTCTAATAAATTTGTTAAATCAATACATTCAAGAAATATTCTACAAAACTTATCACTTGCTGGTGCTACTGCAATTTCTCCGTCAGATGTTTTAAAAATTCCATAAGGGGCTAAAATAGGATGATTATTACCAGATTTGTTTGGTGCTTTTCCTGTAACAAAGCTTTCAGATGATAAGTATGCCATCATTGAAATTAAACCAGAAGTAAGGCTTGCCTCAACCTTTTGTCCTTTACCAGTTTTAATACGTGATTGTAAAGCGCATACAATCCCAAACGCACAGTATAATCCTGCAACTAAATCTGATATAGGCATAGCAGCTCTCATTGGCCCACTTTCTTCTGTACCATTTAATGACATAAAACCAGATAATGCTTGTGCTATAAAATCAAAAGCAGGTTTGTCACTCATTTCTCCTTTACTGCCAAATCCATTAACAGAAGCACTTATTAATTTTGGATTAATAGATTTTAAAGTATCATAATCGAAACCCATTTTGTCAAAAACACCAGCTTTGAAATTTTCTACAACTACATCCGAATCTGAAAGTAAAGACCTTAAAATATCCTTTTCTGACTCCACATAAAGATCAAGAATTACTGACTTTTTATTTCTATTAAACTGTGCAAAATAGGAACTATAACCATCCACCATGTCTCCTTGATTTCTTACATTGTCACCTTTGGGGGGTTCAATTTTAATTACCTCTGCGCCCATATCTGCAAGCAACATGGTACAAAAGGGTCCGGATAATACCCTTGTAAGGTCAATAACTTTAATACCTGAAAGTGCTCCGATATTTTTTTGTTCACTCATTTAAGCTCCAATTGCAGTAGGAACATCTTCCATAGAATATTTTAACAACCTTGGACCTGCCCTCATAACTTGACCAGGTAATCTATGACCAACTAAAGTTTCAACTTTTTTTGCAACATTGATTAATTGTTCTAAATTTATGCCTGTCTCAATACCCATTTCATGAAGTAGATAAACTAAATCTTCTGAACAAATATTACCTGTAGCATTGGGTGCAAATGGGCATCCGCCCATTCCTCCAAAACAACTCTCATAATTTGCAATTCCTAAATTTAATCCAGTCATAACATTTGCAAGACCAATTCCTCTGGTATTATGAAAATGAAGAGTTATATCAAAATCATTAACCATATCTCTAATTGCGTTAACAGCCTCAGTAACTACTGTAGGAGTTGCCATCCCAGTAGTATCTCCAAGAGTGACGCCTTTAAAGCCCATCATTTTATATTCTTTTGAAATCTCGGCTAACCTTTTTGCAGAAACATTTCCTTCAAAAGGACAACCAAAAGCTGTAGCAATGTCACCTTGAATTGGTATATTATTTTTACCTGCAATATCTGCAATCTCTCTAAATCCAAGAAGTGAATCTTTGACGCTTCTGTTTACATTTTTTTTATTATGACTTTCAGAGGCAGATAAAAAGACAACAATTTCGTCTAATTTTGCATCAACAGCCCTCAATGCTCCTTTAGCATTAGGAACTAATGCGGCTAGAGTAGTCTCGTGGTTTCTTTTTACATTTTCTAATATTGTTGCTGCATCTGCTAGTTGGGGAATAGCTTTTGGAGAGACAAAGGATGAAACTTCAATTCTTGGAAAACCAGCATCTATCAAATTATTTATTATATCTATTTTATCTTCAGTATTTAAAATAGTTTTTTCAGATTGAAAACCATCGCGTGGACCAACTTCTGTTACTTTAACTTGTTTAATATTCATGTTTATACCCTGTGACGTCTTAGCATTTATATTTCTACACTCTTTTTATTTTTAGTTAAACCTATAAAAATTTATTAATAAAAAAAGAACTATCTCTTGACGTTTTTAGAAATAAATTGTGATACTATTAATTACTTAACAACTTAATTTTTCGGGGGTTTAAATGAAAAGTATTTCAAGTGTACTACTAGTCGCTTCTTCCTTATTAGTAACATCATCCGTTGCTTATTCTGATCAGTTTCTCAGAATGGTATCTGGACCTTCAGGTGGATCTTGGTATCCTCTTGGCGCAAAAGTAATGCAAGTTATGGAAACTAATATAAAGGGAGTTTCAACATCTAATACTTCTGGTGGTGGAATATCAAATGTGATGTCTGTTGATGGTGGCGATGCTGAAATTGGATGGACATATGCTCACACAGTTGCAAATGGCTATACAGGAAAAGGTAAATTTAAAAAGGCACATAAAAATGTAAGATATTTTGCAACTTTATATCCTGCAGCTTTCCAAGTTGCTGTTAGAGCAGATTCAAAAATTAAAGGTTTTGAAGATATGAAGTCAGCAAACATCAGTCCTGGCAAGCCAAAATGGACAGGCACTGCATTTTGTGAATCAATAATAAAAGACTATGGGTATGATTTCAATACTATCAAGAAAAACGGTGGTGTAGTTCATATGGTTAGTTATAAGGAATCAGTTGCTCTGATGAAAGACGGACAAGCAGATGTTTTTATGGCTGCGACTTCTGTTCCACAAGCTAGTTTTATTGAACTTGAAAATAGTCCTGGTATCAGATTTATTGGTCTACCTAAAGACAGAATAGATAGAATTGTTAAAAATAATCCAGGTTATATTTATGGTAAAATCCCTGCCAGTGCTTATAAATCACTCGATAAGGATATACCAACTTTAGGTATTGTAACTTCTATGATTGTGCATAAAGATTTGTCTGATGACTTAGTATATAAAATGACAAAAGCTTTTTGGGATAATCATGCTGAGTTTGTAAAAGTGAAAAGCGTTTGGAAAAAAGTAATTCTAAAAGACGCTGTTAATGGTGCAGCGGTACCAATTCATCCTGGAGCTGCAAAGTACTATAAAGAACAAGGTGTTATGTAAATTTTAGTCAGAAAGGCGCAATTTTGTGCCTTTCTGAACATTAACATTTTATCTAAATGGCGCAAAATACCAAAAAATTAGTTTATAACGAAGTTAAAGAAATAAGTTTCTTCGACGAATTACTAGAATGGAACAAAGATAAATCAATTTATTATTGGATTATAGTTCTTTGCTCTTGGTTGTCAGTTGGATTAGCATTTTACCATTTATTTGTTGCAGTTTATGGAACTCCGGAAGGTAGATCTTTTAGATCTATCCATCTATCTGCAATGATGGTTTTAGCAGTATTTATTTACCCTCTTTTTCGAAATAATATTAAAGATCCTGTAATTATAAAAAATGACTCAAAGGGTAATTTTTTAAGATCTCTTGGTTTTTGTTACGATCTCATAATTATACTTTCGATAATTTTTGTCCAGTTATGGACAACTTGGGATGTGGAAAACTTTATGATGAGATATGGGGACAAATATATTGGAGACATAATTGTAGGCTCTATACTTATATTTATTGTTTTAGATGCAACAAGGAGAGCAGTCGGTTGGGCTATGGTATTTGTTGCAGGTTTTTTTATGTTACATGCTTTATATGCTCACAAGTTCTTTGGTTTTTTTTATGGTCCTCCAACAAGGTTAGCAAAGTATATAGACACTCTATTTATGACATCTGATGGAATATATGGGATACCACTTTATGTTGCATCAACGTATATTGTTTTATTTATTATATTTGGTGGAATTCTAATAAGATCAGGTGTTGGAAGATTTTTTGTTGACTTAGCAGTTGCTCTCACGGGCCATAGGACCGGAGGACCAGCAAAAGCTGCTGTGGTAGCATCAGGAATGACTGGAACAGTCTACGGATCTGCTGTCGCAAATGTTGTAACGACTGGATCATTCACTATTCCATTGATGAAAAATTATGGATATAGAGCAAAATTTGCTGCTGCAGTTGAAGCATGTGCTTCTTCGGGAGGTCAGATTACTCCTCCAATAATGGGTGCTGCTGCATTTATAATGGCAGAATTTTTAGAAGCACCTTATTCATATGTAATTTTAGCAGCAATAATTCCAGCTTTTTTATATTTTACTACAATTTATTTTATGGTTCATGTTGAAGCAGAAAAACATGGTATAGAAAAAATTGACAAATCTGTTTTACCAAATGTAATTGAAGTTCTTAAAGGTGGAGGACATATGTTACTTTCACTTGTTGTTCTAATAGGACTTTTAATTTATGGGAAAACTGCTATGACTGCTGGTTTTTGGAGTATTGTTTCTGTAATAGTTCTTAGTTTTATTAAAAAAAACACAAGGATGTCAGTCGTTGATTTATTAGGAGCCTTTGAAAGTGGAATAAAATCCACAGTTCCAGTTACTATTGCCTGTGCATGTGCTGGAATTATTATTGGGTCTGTGTTTGTGTCTGGACTTGGATTAAAATTCACACAATCAGTTATAGATTTGTCAGGAGGTGTTTTATTTGTTCTATTATGTCTGACCGCAGTCTCAGCAATAATTCTTGGTATGGGTATGACTACTACAGCCGTTTACATTACTGTCGCAGCACTAATAGTTCCTTCTTTGATTGAGTCCGGAATAATGCCAATTGCAGCTCATATGTTCGCATTTTATTTTGGTGTTGTTTCAACCATTACTCCACCTGTTGCCCTTGCGTCATTTGCAGGTGCTGCAATTGCAAAGTCTCCTCCAATGGCAACTGCTGTTGAATCAAGTAAAGTTGGAATAGCTAAGTATATAGTACCCTTTGCTTTTGTTTATAATCCTTCATTATTAATGGAAGGGCCAATAATATGGAGCATATATAGTTTAATTTCGGTTCTTCTTGCTTATTGGAGTATGACATTAGGCCTTGAGGGTTGGTTTAATGGTAAACTAAACGTATTTAAAAGAAGTTTAGCAATACTTAGTTCGGTCACATTATTAGTTCCACCCTTACAATATATTTATGGGATAAATGGTATTTACTTCAATTTTTTAGGAATATTTATACTTATGGTAATATATTATTTACAAGGAAAACTTAATTTCAACATGAAAGTTACTACATGAATAAAATATTTATTGGCAAACCAATTCATTGGTTAATGATTATAATTGCAACAGCTATAATATTTGCATGTGGAATTAACAAAATGCATGTTAGCAATTTCAATTTATTTATTTCTATAATATTTATTTCAGTTGCCATTCTAATTTTTCTAATACTAAAAACTTCAAAACAAAAGAATTGATTACTTATATTTCTTTGTTATCCTCATTTTTAATTTATTAAACTTTAATTAAATCAGGTGTTTTAATGGCCAAAAAAGAATTAGACATTCTTTTAAAAGCAACAAAAATTTGTAAATATTTTGGTAATTTTGTTGCAAATCAAAACATCGATATTTCTATCGCTAAGGGACAAATACATGCTCTTTTAGGAGAAAATGGTGCTGGCAAATCAACCTTAGTAAAAATATTTTATGGTGTACTTCAGCCAGATAGTGGATCAATTGAAATTAACAAACAAAAAATTTCTATAACATCACCTAACATAGCCCGCAAAAATGGAATAGGAATGGTTTTTCAACATTTTTCTCTTTTCCCAGCTCTCACAGTTGCAGAAAATATTTTAATAGCGCTAGATAATAAAATTAAGTTCAGTGAGGTAGTTAATAAGATTACGAAATTGTCAAAAGAATGGGAATTATTTGTTGATCCTCTAAAATTAGTTAGTGAATTATCTGTTGGCGAAAAACAAAGAGTTGAGATTATTAGATGCTTAATGCAAAATCCAAGTCTATTAATAATGGATGAACCAACATCAGTTCTTACTCCTCAAGAAATAAAAAATTTATTCAAAATTTTAAAAAAACTTGCATCTTCTGGATGTTCTATACTTTATATCAGCCATAAATTAGAAGAAATTATCGAGTTGGCGGATGAAGTAACTATTTTAAAATCAGGTAAATCCATCGCATCAATTGATGCTAAAAAAACAACAACCAATTTTTTAGCAGAGACAATGGTTGGTAAAAAAATTACTGAATTAAAAAAAGCTATTAGGTCAAAATCAAAAAAAATAGCATTTGAGGTAAAAAATTTAGACAAGCTGAAAGATCATGAGTTTGGGATTTCGTTAAAAAATATAAATTTACAGGTTAATTATGGAGAAATTTTAGGTGTTGCCGGAATTGCTGGTAATGGACAAGTAGAGTTGATGGAAATCTTAAGCGGTGAAATTAATAGCAAAGATAATGACCAAATACTTTTGGAGAAAATACCCATTGGTAAAACTAATATAAATGAAAGACGAAAACTTGGAATTGAAACCATACCAGAAGAGAGGACTTTTCATGCTACAGTTCCAAACTTGACATTAAGTGAAAATACATTCCTTACTTATTTTTTCAAATATAGTAATACTAAAAGTTGGATAACTAATCTATTAAATAATCCTCAAAACAGCTTAGATGAAAGTAAAAAAATAGTTAAAAATAATGATGTAAGGTGTCCCGAAACAAATCCTTTAGCTAGTCAATTATCTGGAGGCAATTTACAAAAATTTATTCTGGGAAGATCTTTAGCCAACAATCCTAAAGTTGCTATTTTTTCTCAACCAACTTGGGGAGTTGATATAGGTGCAGCAACTGCAATTAGGCAAAAATTATTAGATCTCTCTCGAAGTGGAAAAGCAGTTATCTTAATAAGTCAAGATTTGGAAGAAATTTTTGAATTGTCAGATAAGATTTGTGTAATAAATGAAGGCGTCTTGAGTGAAATATTTGATGTCAGAGAAATAACAGCAACTGATGTAGGATTATTAATGGGCGGTAAAAATAGAGAAAATAAAAAAATGGACTCTATTAAATGATTACTTTCATACCGAGAGATAAAGTTTCAAAAAACTGGATAATCATAGCACCTATATTATCAATAGTTTTTACAATATTTTTTGGTTTACTAATTTTCACGTTCCTAGGTTACAACCCACTTGAAACTCTCTATCAAATCTTTGTGTCTCCTTTCTCAAGAATAGACCGTATAAGTGATATATTAGTTAAGGCTTGCCCACTAATTATCATCGGTACTGGTTTGATGTTATGTTTTAAGTCTAATGTTTGGAATATTGGGGCTGAAGGTCAATTTATTATGGGAGCTTTGCTAGCTGGATTTATAGCATTGTCATTTCCAAATATTGAAACAAAATTCTTTTTGCTAATTACTATCTTAGCTGGCTTTGTAGGGGGAGCATTATGGGCATTTATACCAGCAATTTTAAAAACTAAATTAAATGTAAATGAGATTTTAGTAAGTCTGATGTTGGTTTATGTTGCAATGTTATTTATTGATTTTATTGTAAGAGGTCCATTACGCGATCCAATGAGCTTTGGCTTTCCACTATCTAAACCCTATCCTGAAGGGGCATTAATAAATAAAATTCCCTTTCCAGGAATTGGTTTTCTTGGACAACTTCATTATGGGATTTTATTTGTTTTTTTATTAGTACCTTTTTCTTGGATTTTTGTTAACAAAACTTTAGGTGGTTTTAAAATAAATGTATTAGGATCTGCGCCACAAGCAGCAAAATTTGCAGGTTTTAAACAAAATTCAATTACCATAACTGTTCTTTTATTATCTGGTGGCTTAGCTGGGGTTGCAGGAGTGATTGAAGTGTCAGCAAATATAGGTCAATTACAACCAGAGGTGTCTTTTGGTTATGGTTTTACAGCAATAATTGTTGCCTTTCTTGGAAGATTAAGTCCTATTGGAATTTTATTCGCTGGAATAATTATAGCAACAGTTAAGCTTGGTGCTGATAATGCTCAAATGACTATGGGTATACCAAAAGTCGTAACCGGCTTATTTGAAGGTATTTTACTCTTTTTTTTGTTAACAGGGGAAACTCTTCAAAAATACAAAATCAAGTGGTCTGAAGGTAAGAAATAATGGAAGCATTAATCTTAACTATTATAGCAACTTCAATCCCATTATTACTTGCAGCCACAGGTGAACTAATTGCTGAAAAAAGTGGGATTTTAAATCTCGGAGTTGAAGGGATGATGTTAAGCGGAGCTGTAGGTGCTCTAGGAGCTGTTTTATGGCTTGAAAACCCTTATTACGGAATAATTGCAGGAGCATTATCAGGTGTACTAATGGCATCAATATTTTCTGTATTTACAATTAATTTCATGACTAATCAAGTTGCTACTGGTTTAGGTTTAACTATATTTGCTACTGGTCTTACTGGGTTAGCAGGAGCACCTTTAGTTGGGAAGACCATACCTTCTTTACCCAAAATAGAAATTTTTTTATTATCAGATATTCCTCTAATCGGAAGTATTTTATTTAAACAAGATTTTGTAGCATATTTATCTATAGCGATTATAATTTTTATATCATTCTTTTTAAAGTATTCAAAATCAGGAATTATTTTAAGGGCAGTTGGTGATGATCACCAAAGCGCACATTCAGTAGGATATCCAGTAAAAAAAATAAGATGGTATGCAACTTGTTTTGGTGGAATGTGTGCAGGTATTGGAGGAGCTTATATTCCCCTAGTCTTAACACCACATTGGTCAGAGGGTATGACAGCTGGTAGAGGTTGGATTGCACTAGCTCTAGTTGTCTTTGCTTCTTGGATACCTTGGCGTATTATTGTTGGCGCTCTAATATTTGGTGGAATAACTATTGCGCAACTAGTTGGACAGGCAAGGGGTTGGCCTATCCCTTCACAGTTACTTTCAATGATGCCTTATATAGCAACAATTATTGCTTTAACAATGATTTCAGGAAGATTATCTAAAAATAATAGTGTTGTACCGTCATCACTTGGTAAGCCTTTTTTTGGCGGTCAATAAAATTGTAGAATTTATTTGCATTTGTAAAATTTTATCAAATATTTAATCTTTTTTTATTGTTATTTTGAAGATTCACTCTAGTATTTTAACATTAATTTAGGAGTTTGTTATGATAAAATTTTGTATCCGTATTTTTTCACTGATTGCTTTAAGTATATCAGTTTTATTTTTTGTAATTTCGAGTGCTTTTGCCGGAAGTCCGACAAAAGTAGGTTTTGTTTATTTAACAACACCAGGTGACCATGGCTGGACATATGCCCATGAACTTGGGAAACAAATGGTTGAAAAACGATTTGGTAAAGATGTTAAAGTCTCTGTAGTAGAGAATGTTCCCGAGGGACCTGACGCTACCCGAGTGATTAGAGAATTAGCAAAACAAGGAAATGAGATTATATTCACAACCTCATTTGGTTATATGGAACCAACTTTAAAAGTTGCTAAAGAATTTCCAAATGTAAAGTTTGAGCATATTACAGGCTATAAAAGATCTAAGAATGTTGCAACTGGTAATATCAGATTTTATGAGGGTAGATACATACAAGGTGTAGTAGCTGGTTTAATGACCAAAACTAATAAAATCGGATATATTGGAGCCTATCCAATAGCTGAAGTTATAATGGGAATTAATGCTTTTGCTCAAGGCTTAAAGTCTGTAAATAAAGATGCTTCAATATCTGTTATATGGGCAAACACATGGTATGATCCAGTTAAAGAAGCAGATGCCGCAAAAGTTCATATCGCTGAAGGCGCTGATGTGTTAGCGCAACATACAGATTCTCCTGCTATGCTTCAAATAGCTGAGAAAAATGGAGCTATGGGCTTTGGTCAATCAACAGATATGTCAGCTTTTGCTCCTAAAGCTCAATTGTTTGCTTCAATAAATAACTGGGGTCCTTACTACATTAAGAAAATTGAGGAACTAAGGAATGGAAAATGGAACACAGGGGATGGTCCTAACCATTGGCCTGGAAATGTTTGGGGTGGTATAAAATCAGATATGTTAGTGATCTCCAAATTCCAAAATATGCCAGCAAATGTTGCTCAAAAAGCTCAAGAAGCGCTAGATGGTATTAAGTCTGGAAAAATAAACATTTTTGCAGGTCCATTAATTGATAACACAGGTAAAGAAATCATCCCTGCAGGTAAAGCCCTTGATGATGGTGCTTTATGGGGAATGAATTATTATTTACAAGGTGTAAATGGTAAAGTTCCTGGTTAATTTTAATTAAGGTAGTCATATTATTATTTGGCTACCTTTTCTCTAAATCGAGTGAATAAAAGTTTTGTGAAATACTTATTAATTTTTTTTTTAGTAATTATTATTTTACCAAAATCTTGTTTTTCAGAAATAAATATTTCTAAAATTAATAATAAAATTTATGTATTAAACTTACATGGAAAAAGATTTTTTCTAAATGAAGAGACTAATATAAAATCTGGTGATTATTTAAGTACTAGAGAAAAACCAGCTACAATTATTTTTCAAGATAATACAAAATTATGTTTCTCTTCAAATTCTTCTTTAAAAATTTTCAAAAATAAAAATAAAATAAATTTTAAGTTCACGAAAGGCTCAATATTATTTTCAATAAACAAAAAAATCATATGAGCATTACAACTTAAATTTCTTTTCCTACAATTTACAAGATATTAAGGATATTATTATTCTTAAAAAAAAAAATAATTTAGAAATAATTAATTTCAAAAATAATCTAAGTTTTTTCTATAAGGATGACATTAACAAAATTAGTTTACCCTCATTCAGTATTTTAGAATTATCAAATAATGGAAAAATTTCTAAAATAACGAAAATATTAAAAACGAATAAATTTTCTAAAGATTTTTTGGAAGATTGTGTTATTAAATTACCCAAAACTAATATGATTGAAAGTAAAAACTTCAAACTTCAATATGGATGTATTTCCCAAAATGGGAAATTAGTTTGTGGTAAGAATTACAAATAAAAATATTTAAAAATTTAAATACATTATTCTTAGTGCAATAAAACCTAATAAAATTAATGTAATTTTATCAAAAATATCTTTTGACATATTTTTAGCAAACCAAGAACCAAGGGGCATAAAACAAATTAAAACAATTGTAGATACAAAACTAAGAATAGTTATCTCAAAGTTAAAAAAATCATAGTAATATAAAGTTGGAATTTGAAAAACAGACATAACTCCGAAGTAAACTGAAATAGTTGGTATAAACTGATTTCGCTCTAATTTCATAGCATTTAAAAAAGTTATAGATACTGGAGCTGATAGACCAGCACTACCTTGTAACACCCCACCTCCAGCGCCCATAATAAAAACTACTTTAGTAGCCCTCTGGTAGGCTAATTTCCATGAAGGAACAATCAGCTTGAGTGTAATATAAATTATTACAATAAATGCAACTGAGAGTGTAAGTATTTTTATAGGTAAATTTATTAACAAAATGGTACCTACAAAAGCACCTATACCGCCACCTAAAGCAAATGAAAAAGTAAAAAAAAGTGGAAGAATTGTTTTTCTAAATTTATAAATCTGGCTTATGTTTGTTAATAAATTTGGTATCACCATAATTATAACTGCTATTCGTACATCATAAAATGCAGCTATAACAGGTATCGTGATTATAGGTGCTCCTGCACCAGTTGCACCTTTAAGTGTTCCTCCTAAAGCGAAAGCAGCTAAAATTGCAAAAATCGTAATTGGATCAAAAGTCATAAACTATTTAAACTTTTAAAATCAATTTACCAAAATGTTGGTTGTTTCTCATACATGATAAAGCATCTGAAACATCATCAAATTCAAAAATCTTTTCTATAGGTAGAGATAATTTCCCTTTAACAACCAAATCACCTAAATCACTCCACATTTTTGAGTAGACTTCTCTGATTTCGTTTATTGATCTAGTTCTAAAAGTGACACCACGATAATTTATTCTTCTTAAAGCATGAAGATCACAATTAAAGTCTGTATTACCTCCAGCTAACCTTCCTACATTTACTATTGTTCCTTTTACTTTGGATGCTCTCATATTTTCGTTGATTGTATAACCAGAAAGTTGATCTATAATTAAATCTACACCTTCGTTATTAGTTGCTTGTAATACATGATCAACCCAGTCTTTATCTTTTGAATTTACAACTAGATCAGCACCAATGGATTTTAATTTATCAAATTTTTCTGGCTTTGTAGATGTTCCTATAACTAGTTTAGCCCCTAAATGTTTTGCTATTTGGAGTCCCATAAGACCAACGCCTGTACTTGCTCCTTGTATTAAAATTGTTTGTCCTTTACTAAAATTACCAATTTTAACAATAGCATTATGCATCGTTGCTAGAGCTATCGGTAATGTACTAGCTGTAGCAAAATCCATATTATTGTCAGGTATCTTTATTACTCTTCCATAATCTGCAATTGCATATTCAGCCCAAACTGAAGCTCCTGAACACATAACTCTATCACCAATTGAGAGATTTTTTACATGTTCTCCACATTTAATGATTTCTCCTGAAAACTCCATCCCAACAATTGTGCCGGGACCTCCAGCCGTACCATGTGCACCACCATCCGCTAGTACCATATCAGCTCTATTCAATCCACATGCATGTACCTTTACGAGAACCTCACTATCCTTGGGTAATGGGGTATCTACATCAATTATTTGAACTCCAGATTCAACTACAGTAACTGCTTTCATTCTTGTCCTCTCAAATGTTTGAATTTTATGATCTTGCTTCTTTGATTTTGTTACTCAAACCTTCCGCATAAATTCTAACATCACTAGCCAATGTAGCTAAATCATAACCATTAGATAATTTTTCTTTTAAATAAGAAGGAGAAAGACAATGTATACCAACTTTAATATTGTTGTTTTTACAAGCATCATAAATTTTGTTTATAGCACTAATCATTTCAGGCTCAACTCTATCTAAACCAGGTTTAAAACCCATAGAAATACTTAGATCTGAAGGTCCAACATAAATCCCCGTTAATCCTTCAGTGGCAGCTATTTTTTCAACATTTTCAAGCGCTTCTACTGTTTCTATCATGGCTAACGAAATAATTTTATCATTTGCTTCATCATGATAGTTCTCACCATGAACCATTAGGGCTCTTGTTGGTCCAGAACTTCGGTGACCCTCTGGAGCATACCTAGTAGCACCTACAAAATTAATTGCATCCTCTGGAGTGTTTATCATTGGACATATAATACCTAAGGCACCTGCATCTAATGATTTCATTATAATACCTGGTTCGTTCCATGGGACTCTTACCATAGGAGTTTTACCTGAACCTGAAATAACCTGTAACATATTTAAAGCAGCTTGATAATCAACAAGCCCGTGTTGCATATCAATTGTAATAGAATCGAAATCATTCATAGACATCATTTCTGCAGTTACAGCGCTCGGTATTGAACACCAAGCATTGATGGCCCCTTTTTCTTTAGCCCAACAATCTCTTAAAGTTTGTTGTTTCATTTTTTTCTCCTATAAAACATTTTTATTTATAATAACTTCAGGATCTACTTTATCATCAAACACATCAAGAACGTTTTGAACAGCTTGTTTAGACATTCTTATTGTTGCCTCTTGGGTGACCCCTGCAATATGAGGAGAAAGTAGAATATTATCTAGGCTAAAAAGGGGGTTTGAAGATGTGGATGGTTCGTCATCGTATACATCTAAACCAGCAGCTCTGATTTTATTAGCTTTTAGAGCTTCTAATAATGCAACCTCATTAACAATTCCTCCTCTGGCACAATTTATCAAAAAAGCACTTTTTTTCATGATTTTAAACTCATTTTCAGAAAACATATCTGTAGTTTCATTATTTTTAGGACAATGTAATGAAACAGCATCTATTTGGGGTAAAATATCAAGATAGTTGTTTACGTGATTAGCTCCTGATTTGTTTATTTCAGATACTTCCACATAGGGATCGTAAACAAAAACATTCATATCAAAAGCTAAAGCTCTTTTAACCAACCTTGAACCTATTCTACCAAACCCAATTACTAGCAGGTTTTTATCTGCAACATCCCATGCACGTATATCCCAACGAGTAGTCCAATCAGCTTTACGGGCGAACTTGTCATAATAAAAAACATTTTTGGATAATCCCAATAACATAAACATTGCATGTTCTGCAACTGATATCATATTAGAATGAGCAGCAATTGCTAGGGGAATTCCGCAATCGTTCAATGCATTAACGTCAATGGAGTCATAACCTACACCGTGTCTAGACACCACTCTTAAATTTTTTGAATTTTCAATTATTTTTCTTGAAATATTGGCAGTTCTAACTGTGATACCATGAACTTCTTTTGCAGCTTCTAAAATTTCATCTTCATTAGCTGACATAATAGTAATAGGTTCAATGTCTTCTCTTGCTAATAACATCTTTTGGCCCTCCTCATGAAGACCCTGAACCATCAAAACTTTCTTTTTATTGTTAAAATTTATGTTCATAATAATGCCCCCCGAACATTGTACGAAATAAAGAAAAAATATTGCAAACTAAAATATATTTTTAATTTAAATTTACCTAAAATCGTAATCTAAAGAAATAAAATTTGTAAGTAAAATTTATTGAAAACAAAATTTCATTAAATTACTATTTATTTATGAAAATATTTTATCAACTCTGTACATTTTTAATTTTTATTTTATTGAATAGTTTAATTTTAGAAAAAACTTATGCAAAAACCACTTTCAAAGGTGGTATAATAACCCAGAACAAGAGTCTGAAAACGGTAGCCCCTAAACCTAGGAATGATTTAGCTTTTGATTTAAGTTCATTCGATGACACTCATTTGAGTAAAATGATTAACAAACTAGAAGCAATAAGGTTTGAGAGAAGAATTGGATATGGTGTGCCTTTTAAAAGAGTTAAACTTCATATCAACAAAACAAGAAAACAGGCTGTTGATAATGTTATATCAGATTTAAAACTATACCAGGATGATGTTAACTGGCCACTTTGGACAGAAAAAGCTATACCTACAAGTTTTATGGAACAAGGATTGAGAGCACAAAAAACCTTTTGCGAGGATGGAGCATTTCTTAACTCACTTAAGGGTGTATGGTTAGAAAAATTATCGTCCTCAAACACGCCTCAATTTGAGCGATTAGCTGTTTTTTGGTTGAATCATTTCTCTGTAAACTTTGATATGTATAAACAAAAACACGCTTTCTTTCACCATTTAAAATTCATTAGACAAAATGCTAATAAAAGTTATTTAGGTTTCTTAAAAGGAATACTTGAAGACCCTGCAATGATAACTTATCTGAACAATGAGAAAAGCTATGCCCAAAATCCAAATGAAAATTTAGCAAGAGAATTTCTTGAGCTATTTAGTCTTGGTCAGGGTCATTACCAAGAAAACGACATAAAAAATTTAGCAAGGCATATTTCTGGAAATTCTATAAATTTTGTTACAGAAAAATTTCATAAATATGATTATAAAACATCAACCGAAAATTATTCTGCATTCGGGAAAAAATATAAAAATGATAAAGAATTCGTTCAAATTTTAAAAAATCATCCATCTTTCGGAGAATTTATTGCCAAAAAATTTTACAAGGAATACGTAGAATTGCAGGAGCCATCTAAAGAAGATTTAGCATATTTAGTAACTTACTTTAAAAAAACAAACTTTGAAATTCCAGAAATGCTTCGTGCTACATTATACCTAAATAAGTTCTGGGAAAAAAAATTATCATTGATTAAGTCACCTTTAGAACTCTTTTATGGAACAGCAAGAACATTAAATTATTCAGGCCCTGATAATAATCACGTTAGTCTCATAGATAATATGGAAGAAAGTGGTCAAAAGCTTTTTAATCCTCCTAATATAGCAGGATGGCCAAGTGGAAAAGAGTGGCTTGGTGGTCAAAAACTAGAAAAAAGAATAAAACTTCTAAGAGAAAATTTTAAGAATATTCCATCTACAATTGATATTTTAAAAAATAATGAAGAAGAAAATACAAATGAAATCAAAAATTCTTATAATAAAAACTTAGAAAAATTTTTCTCAAACACATCAAAAGATCAAATGGCTATTGAAACAATCTTGTTAGGATACATACCTAAAGATTTTGCAACAAGAAAGTATGCAAATCTTAAAGTATATTTTTATAATGTGAAGTTTTTAGGAAAAAAGTGGGAAGGCATAGAAGTTAATTTTGGTACAGATAAAAACAATAAAAGACAATACAAAGAAATGAATAGATTTTCATTTTATGATGGCTTTAGTTCTCCGCAAATAATTACAAATTGGAATAAAAAC
>CACAAB010000020.1 GCA_902530325.1 uncultured SAR116 cluster alpha proteobacterium
TTATCTTTAGACTTAAAAATATTTTAGGTACTAAAACAGGTTTTGAAGAAACGGATATAGCGCAAAAAACGCAGGAAAAACAATACACAAATATAATTCCTTTAAAATCTAATCAAGATAATGCTGTAATTTCAGAATTAAATAAAATCCTTAAAGTTGAACCAGATTTCAATATTGAAGAATTTTTATCTGGATCAAAAACATTTTTTGAGATGGTTTTGAACAGTTTTGTTAGTGGAAATTTAGATAGTATTAAAAATTATACTAAACTATCGGTTCTTAAAAGCTTCAAAGCTGCTATTGAGGAAAGAAATAAGGAGCAGGAAAAACTTATTATTGAATTAAAGTCAATTAAAAAGAATAAAATTATTAAATCAACAATTAATAGATCATCAATAAAAATCAATGTAGAATTCGAGTCCTTTCAAGTTAGAGCTCTAATTGACAAGAATGACGAAATAATAGACGGTGACAATAAAAAAGAAATTCTTGTAAAGGATGAATGGGTTTTCGAAAAAAAGATAAATGATGATAATCCTGATTGGACATTAATAGAAACCAAAAGCAATTAAAAACAATGGTTTTAATCTCAAAAAACGACAAGAAAGTATGGGAAAGTTATATTTCAAATTTTCAAAAAACTATTTTATTACCTCATAATACTAGTTCATCAAATTTAAAAAACAAAAATATATACAAAAATGTAAAGTCATCTAGTTTTTCTTCGCTTTCTAAAAAAAAAGGATCGAAACCTGACTTTGTATTAGATCTTCATGGTCATAGCTTATATTCTGCAAAACTAACTTTGAATAAATATATAGTTAATTGTTATGAGAAAAACATAAGAAATGTTCTAATCATTACAGGCAAAGGACACAACAATAAAGGTGTTTTAAAGGAGGAATTACCAAAGTGGTTAAGTGAAAAATTTTTCGAAAAATTTCTTGTGAACTATAAAATCGCACCAAAACATCTTGGCGGAGAAGGTGCTTTGCTAATTAGAGTAAAAAACAAATTCAAAAATTTAAATTTTTAATTGTGGATGAAATATGACCAAAAAAATTATTGAAAGAGTCTCATATATAGAGAGAACAACTAATGAAACACAAATTAAAGTAAGTGTTAATTTGGATGGTAAAGGAAAAAATTTGGTAAATACAAATTTACCTTTTTTTGATCATATGATCCAACAGTTGTCAAAGCATAGTCTTATCGATATTGAACTAGAATGTATTGGAGATCTTGACATAGATGCACATCACACAATGGAAGATGTTGGTTGGGCTCTTGGAAAAGCAATTCTTGATGCATTGGGTGATAAGAAAGGAATTAAAAGGTATAGTTTTACTTACTTACCTATGGATGAATGTTTAACTAGATGCTGCATAGATGTTTCTGGACGCCCTTGGTTAATTTGGAATGTTTTTTTGCCAAATGTTAAAATTAAAAACATAGAAACTGAAATTTTTAGGGAATTTTTTCAATCTTTTTCACAATCTGCGGGTTTAACACTTCATATTGAAAATATATACGGTCAAAACACACATCATATCATAGAATCGTGTTTTAAATCACTGGCGATTTCCATTAGAAATGCAATTAATTTAGATTTAAGAAATTTAAACAGTGTTCCATCTACAAAAGGAACACTGACTGGTAACAGATAATATGAACCTTGCAATAATTGACTATGGTTCGGGTAATTTAAGATCAGTAGAAAATGCTTTTAAAAATTCTATTAATATTAACAAACTAAAATTCTCTATAGAGGTTACAAATAAATTAACTTCAATTTCTAAAGCTGACCATTTAGTATTACCTGGTGTTGGATCATTCCCAGACTGTAAAAAAGGATTGAAAGACATAGATGGGTTAATTGATTTATTAAACAATGAAGTAATCTATAAAAAAAAGAAATTTTTAGGGATTTGTGTAGGTATGCAGCTAATGGTTGATTACAGCTCAGAAAAAAAAAGAACTGCAGGTTTTGGTTGGCTGAAGGGTAACTTTAAAAAAATTGAGAAAAAAGGTTTGGATTATCTTGGTCGTGATTATAAAATTCCACATATGGGTTGGAATAATTTACAAATCGAAAATAAAATTCATCCAATTGTAGAAAATATAAGTGAAAACGAACAATATTATTTTGTACATTCTTACTTTTTAGAGAGCAAACAAAATGATCAGATAATAGCTAATACTACTTACAATCATAAAATTCCTGCAATTATTGGAAAAGACAATTATGTAGGAGTTCAATTTCATCCAGAAAAAAGTGGAAATTCTGGTCAAAAATTTTTATATAACTGGCTCAAATGGCGACCTTAATTTCAGAGAGATATAATGGAAACGAAATTAAAAAAATATAATGTCAAAGCTGAATTATGTAAAAACTTAAGCAAAGTTGATTTACAAGAATTATGTGACGCAACAGAAGAAGCAATCTTAGCTGGAGGAGGGTTTGGATGGATATCTCCTCCTCAACTAAAAACACTACAAAACTATTGGAAAGGAGTTTTACTCATACCAGAAAGAATTTTAATTATTGGGAAACTAGATAATATAGTGGCTGGCTCAGCTCAGCTCATTAAACCTGCAAAAAATAATGAAGCTCAATCTCATTCATGTATTTTAAGCACTTTTTTCTTTGCCCCGTGGGCAAGAGGATTTGGACTTGCTAAAGCTGTTTTTGAGAAAGCTGAACTAAAAGCAAAACAAGAAGGATTTAAAATAATTAATCTTGAAGTAAGAGAGACCCAGTTAAGAGCAATTCAATTATATGAACAAGCTGGATATATTAGATCTGGCGTTAATCCAAAGTCAGTACTTATTGATGGAAAGTATATAGCTGGCTATTACTATTACAAAGAACTTAAATAATGAAAAATAAATGTTTTACTTTATATCCAGCTATCGACATAAAAGATGGCAAATGTGTTAGACTTCTTTTTGGAGAAATGGAGAAAGAAACTGTTTATAACAACAATCCCTTAGATCAAGCAATGTGGTTTATTGATCAAGGTGCAGAGTGGTTACATATCGTAGATCTGGATGGAGCTGTTACTGGTAAAAATGTAAATAAAAGAGTAATTTTAAAGATTTTAAATAAACTTCAAGAGAATGTAAAAATTCAGATAGGAGGAGGTATTAGAAATATAGATGACATTAATTTTTGGATAGAAAATTCAGCAAATCGAATAATTTTAGGTACATTAGCACTTGAAAATCCTACCTTTATTAATCAGCTTGATAAAAAATATTTTAAAAAAATAATAATAGGAGCGGATGTTAGAAACGGTAAAATCGCTTCTCATGGGTGGAAAAAACAATCTGATGTAATTGCAGTGGAATTAATTAATTCTTTGAATTCATCTATTGTTAGTTCTGTTATATATACGGATATTAGCAAAGATGGTAGCTTACAAGGTGTAAGCTTGGATCAGACTTTAAGTTTTGCCAAACAAATCCAATATCCAGTAATTGCTTCTGGTGGAGTTTCTTCATTAAATGATATTTCAAGATTAGCTAAAAAATTTTCAAATGGAATTCAGGGAGTCATAATTGGTAGAGCTTTGTATGATAAAAAATTTGCGTTCGTAGATGCATTAAAGATATGTAAAGAGGTCAAAATCTAATGCTTTCAACAAGGGTGATAGCATGCTTAGATGTGCAAAATGGGAGAACTGTTAAGGGAACTAATTTCATTAATTTAAGAGATGCTGGCGATCCTGTTGAACAAGCTAAGCAATATAGTACTATTGGTGCCGATGAGATATGTTTTTTAGATATTTCTGCTACTTACGAGAAAAGGAGAGCTATGTTCAATGTAATTTCTAAAACAGCTGAAACTTGCTTTGTACCATTAACTGTTGGGGGAGGAGTGAAAGATCTAAATGATTTTAGGGATCTATTAAATTCTGGAGCTGATAAAGTTTCAATTAATTCATCGGCAGTATATAATCCAAAATTAATTAAACAATCCTCAGATAAATTTGGAAATCAGTGTGTTGTTTTAGCAATTGACGCAGTAGAGAACATAAAAATGCCAAGTGGATATGAGGTGACAACTCACGGAGGAAGAAAAAAAACAAATATAGACTCTCTCAAATGGGCCAAGCAGGGTGTAAAAAATGGAGCAGGTGAGATTTTATTGACTTCAATGAATACAGACGGAACCAAAAAAGGTTATAATTTAAAACTTACAAAATTAATTTCTCAAAATGTATCAGTTCCTGTGATAGCTTCTGGTGGAGCAGGAAGCCCAAAAGATATGGTTGATGTTGTACTAAAAGCAGGTGCTTCTGCAGTTTTGGCTGCATCAATTTTTCATTATGATATTCATACAATTTATTCTGTAAAAAAAGAAATGTCAGAAAATGGGATAATAGTAAGAGATTGTGAAAATTAAAATGAACGAACAAATTATTAAAGAATTATTTGCAGTTTTATCCAAAAGAAAGAAAACCAGTTGTAAAAAATCATATACATCATACTTAATTCAAAATCCTGAATCACTAGCCAAAAAAGTTAGTGAAGAAACTTCAGAATTGATAATAGATTTTATTAAAAACAACAAAGATGGTGCAATTAAAGAGTCTGCTGATTTAATTTATCATATTTTAGTTGTTTGGATTTCTATGGGTATTAAACCAGAAGAAATTTGGAATGAGTTGATGTCTAGAAAGCAACAATCAGGTTTTGAAGAAAAAAAAAACAGAGGTGTTAAATGAATAAATTATATGATGAAAATAATGTTTTTAGCAAAATTTTAAGGTCAGAAATTCCTTGCAATAAAATACTTGAAAATGAATGTGCTTTGTCATTTTCTGACATAAATCCTCAAGCACCAATACATATATTAATTATACCTAAGAATCCTTATATAAATTTTTACGATTTTTCAAAAAATGCTTCGATCAAGGAAGTGGAACTTTTTTGGAAATTAGTGAATGATGTTATTGAACAAGTTAATCTTACTACTAACGGTTTCAGAATAATATCAAATTGTGGGCATGATGGAAATCAAGATGTCCCTCATTTTCACTTACATTTATTAGGTGGAAAAAATTTAGGAAGAATGATTAATTAACTACTCTTTATCTTTTGTTCGATAAAATCCCAAAACATTTCTTCAATTGCTATTTCGTCCAAATTTTTAATTTCTCTTATTCCTGTTGGAGACGTTACATTTATTTCTGTGATGTAGTCACCTATTATATCTATTCCAACAAAATAAAGTCCTTTTTCCTTTAGTGATGTTGAAATTTCTTTACATATAAATTTATCTCTTTTAGATAATTCTGTTTTCTCAGGTTTTCCACCAACATGCATATTTGATCTACTCTCCCCTATTTTTGGAATTCTATTAATTGCTCCTACAGGTTCTCCATTTAATAAAATAATTCTCTTATCACCATTTCTGACATCTTTTAGGTACTCTTGTATCATTAAAGGTTCTTTACTTTGACTGAAAAACATTTCTAGAATTGAATTTAAATTTTCATCTTCAGGACGTAGATGAAATACACCCTGACCTCCATTTCCATATAATGGTTTTATTACAATATCCTTAAATTCATTCCTAAATTCTTTAATTTGATTAATATTTCTGCTTATCAGGGTTTGTGGCATTAAATGTGAGAAGTTTGTTACAAATATTTTTTCAGGTGAATTTCTAACTTCAAATGGATTATTTACAATTAAGGATGTGCTTGGAAGTTTTTCAAGAAGATGTGTTGCAGTTATGTAAGCCATATCAAAGGGAGGATCTTGTCTCATCATAACAACATCATATTCTTTTAATGGTTTTATGAGTGATTTTAGATACTTAAAGTCATATGAACTATTTGATGAAAACAATTCAAATCTACAAATATTTGCTAAAACAATATTATTTTTTAAAACCAAATCTTCAGGTCTGAAAAAGTTTATATTATGTTTACGTCTTTGAGCTTCTAATGCAAGAGCAAACGTGGTGTCACCATTCAGATCAAGTGTTTCAAGAGGATCCATCAAAAATGCAATATTAAGATTGCGACTCATCTTGTATCTTTGTTCAATACTATATAATTATATACTTCTTTGATAAATCTAGCACTAGAAACATGATTTTTTACAAGGTTCATTTCAACTTCGTCGCTAGCTACGCCACTGATGTAAGCTTTATCATTTACGACGTCAATTGAGTAATTTAAACTATTAATTGATTTATCTGACATTATTCTTGCTCTTATTTCACCTAAAGAAGCGATGTCTCTTGCAATATTTTTTATAGAGGTTGTGTCAGTTATTTGGATTTCATTATTAACTTCTTTTACACCTCTGATTGTCCAAGCTAACTTAGTAAACTCAATTTTATCATTGGGATTTTTTACTTTACCCGTAAATAAAACTGAACCACTATTAACAAAAATTTTTGTATCCGCTATTAACTCTTTATTAAATTTAAAAATTAAATTGGAGATTTTGGTTTTTATAAGATTATCATTAATTGAGGTTCCAAGACCTTTTTCTTTTGATGCGGCTCCTAGAGACACCATTCCTACTGTGCTGACAATTGGTCCACATGATTGTAAAAATAGAGCAAAAATTGATACATATAAAAAATGTTTCACTATTAGTCCCTTTCTATATTAAGAACAATAAATAAAAATAAAAATTTGTCATTGATAATTTTAAATACATTTATTATTTCTTATTTTCACAGCTTCATTATAGACAATTTTTTTTGGCAAATTCGTTTCGATTATAATTTGATTTACTGTATCACGAAGAGAAAACTTTTTAAGCTTATTTTTGATAGTATCATTTAATGAGTCAAAACTTAATTCGTAATTCACACAACCTTCTACTACTAAAACCACTTCCCCTTTAAGGGGATTATTATTTTTTTCTCTTTTATCAATTACTTTCTTAATATTGTCCAAATCACTAGTAATAACTTCTTCATAAATTTTAGTTAACTCTCTTGCAATAGAAATTTTTCTATTTCCAAATGTTTCGAGCATTATGTCTAAGGTGTTTTTTAATCTTAAACAAGTATCAAACCATACACCAGTCATTATGTTATTCTTAGTTATAAGAAACTGTTTCTTTTTTAAATTTTTCTTAGAGGATACAAATCCTCCAAAATAAAATTGATTTGTTGGAAGACCAGATAATATTAATCCATTTATAACGGAAGAAGGACCTGGTGCATGCGTAATTTTAATATTATTTATATGACATTCTTTAACAAGTTTATAACCAGGATCTGATATTAGTGGGGTTCCTGCATCACACACAATTCCAATACTTTTTTTTGTTAGGAGTTTATTTATAATATATGGCCTTTTACTTGAACCATTATTGTCATTATAAGATATAAGGTTTGTACGTTTAATGTTTAGGTGTGATAGCAATTTTTTTGTTCTTCTTGTATCTTCGCAGAGTAAAATATCAACAGCTTCCAGCAATTTAATTGCTCTTAAGCTAATATCGTCAAAATTGCCTATTGGAGTAGAAATTATGTACAAACATCCCTTAACAATATTGAATTTTAGATCTTCTTTACTTAATTTTTCCAATAGACTACCTTAAACTTGGTTTAACAATTGAGAAAGTTTAAATGAATTTTCATTATATTAAACATAATGTTATTATTTTGCTTTGTACATTATTATCGATAAATGGATGTAATAAAGAAAATAAAAAAATAATTGTTGAAAATAAAGAAATACCTGAAACAACAAAAATTCTTAAAACTCTTAATTCAACCGAAAAATTTTCAAAGCAAAACAAAACTGATAAAGTTTTAAAAAAAGAACTAAAATCAAATGATACAGTTGTGTCAAAAAAATTGAACAATAACGACGTTGTTTTTGAATTTAGAAATGAAAGATTACTTCAGGGAAGGAATATTAATACAAATTTAGATGATAAAAAAACAAAATTGGCTTTATCAGCTGTTCAAAATATGTTCAAAAAAAACTTAAGTTCTAACATTATTGATTTAAACCTTAAAAACAATGATAACATTTCAACTTTAAGTAGATATATTTTTGAAACAAATGAAGATTTAAATTATAAAAACATAATTGTTTTTTTGCCATTGACAGGAAAATATTCAAATTTTGGCAAAAAAATAAGAAAATCTCTTGATCTAAGTATTCTAAACTTTGGTAATAATAGAACAAAAATAATTTATTTTGATACAGGTAAAAAACTTGATGAAAAAGTTATTAAAAGTTTATTTGATAAACTTAACCCCGGCTTTGTAATTGGACCATTCACAAGAGAAATTTTATTAAAAATTAAGCCATTTGCGAAGGAGAAAATATTACCAATATTAACTTTTTCAAATGATATAGCAATGGTAGAAAAAAATGTTTGGTCTTTAGGGTTTTCACCAGAAGAGCAAGTTGAAAGTGTTATTTCATGTGCGCTAATAAGTGGCTATAAAAAATTTGGTATTATAGCTCCAGACAACCTATATGGAAAAATCATCTCTAGACACTCGAAAGAATTAGTTTCTGTGGATAAAAATAATTTCTATGACTCAATTTTTCTTTCTAATGAACAAATAAATAACAAAAATTATCTCTATTCAATTTTAAGAAAGTTTTTACAATATTCAAAAACTGAAGAGACACATACCAAATTTGACACAATCCTTATAGGTGGAAGAAAAGAATTTATATTAGAAATAGCACCTTTGTTAGCCTTTTTTAATGTAGATTCAAGGTACATAAAAATTTTAGGGACTGAAACTTTTAATGACAAAGAAATTAAAAATGAGCCGTCATTAGAAAAATCTTGGTTTCCAATTATTTCAAGTAAAAATGATGACGAGTTTAAATTTCTTTGGAGAGAAATCTGGGGTGGTAGTAATAACTATTTTACTAATGCAGGTTATGATTCAGGTATAATAGGCTTGAACTATTTAAATAATATGGATAACACGAAAGAAAATCTAAACAATGTTCAAGGTCAAGTTACTGGGTTAATTTTAGGTTCTAACGGAAATGTTAAAAAACCTATTCAAGTCATGCAAATTGAGGATTTAGGAAAATTAACAAATATTAAGAAATGTAGTCAATTTAGGTATTAATTAAAAAGTTAATAATACTATTTAGTTTTATCATATGTTTCTCATTAACTTTCAAATTGCCATTATCAAATGAAATTATTTTCCTATTTTGCAAGTCTTTAAGAGAATGAAAGTTAATTACAGATTTATTTTTTATTTTAGAGATATCAACTCCGTCATTTAATCTTAACCCCATCGTCAAAGTGTCTATATCAGAAACATTGCTATTTAATTTAGTAACTTTTTCAAATTCAGATTTGAATAAATTGTTAGACAACCATGTTTTAGGATTTTTGTAATTTTGATATTCAATGCGAAATTTCTTTCTATTTGACGACCATAATCTTCCATATGCCCCTGGTCCTACTCCAATCCAATTTTCAGAGTTCCAATAATTTAGATTATGCCTGCATTTGAAACCTTTTTTGGCATAATTAGAAATCTCATATTTAACAAATTCGAAATCATTTAATATTTCGTTAGATACAACATAAAATTCAGCTGCTAAATCATTATCTATTTGTTTGATAAAACCATTTTTATAATCCTTAAAAAATTTTGTACCTTCCTCGATTGTTAGTTGGTATAAGGAAATATGTTGTAATTTGTGAGTTTTTAAAAAACTTTCTAATTCATTTATCCAATCAGTCAAGTTTTGTCCATATAATGCATAGATCAGATCAACAGATATGTTATCAAATATATTAGAAGCGTCTTTCAATGCTACTTCAACATCGTTAGTGTTGTGTAATCTTCCTAAAAATTTTAATTGTGCATCATTTAGAGATTGCACACCAATTGATAGTCTGTTTATTCCTAATTTTTTAAATTTTAAAAATTTTTTTCCATCATACGAACTCGGATTAGCCTCAAGAGTTATTTCAGTATCCTCTCTAAATCCGTATATGTCATTACATATATCTAAAATAGCCTCTATTATTTCTAATGGCATTAAAGAAGGAGTGCCGCCTCCAAAAAAAATTGTGTTCAAATTTGTAAATCTGATATTTTTTTTTGTTAGCTCATCCTTCATATTATATAATTGATTTCTAAAAGATGCTATCCATTGGTTAATGTCAACATCTTGAATAACATGAGAATTAAAATCACAGTAAGGACATTTTGATTCACAATATGGCCAGTGAACGTAAAGGCTTAACAGATTTTCATTACTATTAATCAATTATCTAAACTCGGAAAACATAAACGAATTAATTTTTTGAAGGCTAGAGCTCTGTGGCTAATATTATGTTTAAATTTTGGTTCCATTTCTGCAAAAGTTTTATCATATCCTAATGGTTTAAATATTGGATCATAACCAAAACCAAGATCACCTTTTGGTGGCCAAGAAAATTTACCATCAATTTTTCCTGAAACGGTAATGTTTTTTCCATTTGGCCAGCAAAGGGATAAAGCACATACAAAGAAACAGTCATAACTTGGATTATTAATTTTATTAATTGAAACATTGATTTTAGACATAGCAAGATCAAAGTTTTTACTTTCTCCTGCCCACCTAGCGGAGTAGACACCTGGTTCATTATTTAGATCTGAAAAGCAAATCCCACTATCATCTGACAAACTAGGAATTCCTGTAATTTTTGAAGCATAAGATGATTTTATCAATGCATTTTTTTCAAATGATAAACCATCTTCTATTGGCTCTTTTAAATTAAACTCATCAGCTGATAAAACTTCAATTTTTAGAGGTTCCAACAAAACTTTAATTTCTTTAACTTTACCTATGTTGTGACTGGCAATTAAAATTTTTTTACTATTAAAAATATATTTACTCATATATTTTAATTTAAACCCAAGGCATTTTTTTGAATTTGGAATATATGCTTTGCACTTGACTCAGCTAGATTTAATAGTTGCAGAAATTGTTTTTTATTAAAAGGTTTTTCTTCAGCAGTTGCTTGTATTTCAACAATCCCTTTGTTTGATGTCATTACGAAATTTCCGTCAGTATCTGCATTAGAATCTTCTTCATAGTCCAAATCTAATATTTCTTGATTATCACATATTCCACAGGATATTGCTGCTACTTGGTCAATTATTGGGTTTTCTGATAATTTTCCAGACTTAAGTAAAAAATTAATTGCTTGGTATAAGGCAACCCATGCTCCAGTAATTGATGCTGTTCTTGTACCGCCATCAGCCTGAATTACATCACAATCTATTTTAATCTGATAATCAGTTAATTTTTTCAAATCAACAACAGATCTAAGCGATCTACCAATTAATCGTTGGATTTCTTGAGTGCGTCCCGAAGGTTTTCCTTTTGTGACCTCTCTATCCATTCTTGTATGTGTTGATCTCGGAAGCATACCATACTCTGCAGTGATCCATCCTTTACCTGAATTCCTTAACCATATTGGTAATTTATTATCGACTGAAGCAGTACATAATATGTGAGTATTTCCAAACTTCGCAGAACATGAACCTTCAGCATAAGGCGAGATATTTGCTTCTATTATAATATCTCTTAATTCATTGAATTTTCTATTTGATGGTCTTTTAAACATTAAATTTTATATCTACTCATATTATTTCACTACACTCAAACACAAAGAGAGTTTATTTTTTTAGTTTTTATAATTTTTTAACTCTTGTAAATCAACCTAATATTTATTATGTGATATAAAAATAAAATACTCGGAGTCTAAAATTGTCAAAAAAAAAAAATTTATCAAACAAAGATGATAAAATTTCAGATTCTTTAGAGGCTCAAGATGTTAAAACTGACATTGATGACGATAATGTATCTGAAAATGTTAATGTATCTGAAAATGTTGAAGATAAAATAGATGAAGAAATTTCAAAAGAAGATGTAGTCGAAAATCAAAAAAAAGAAATACAAGAACTTAAAGATCAATTATTAAGAAGTTTGGCTGATGCTGAAAACTTAAGAAAAAGGACAATTAAAGAAATTGGAGATGCTAAAAAGTATAGTCATATCACTTTTATTAGAGATTTAGTATCTTCTGTTGACAATTTACAAAGGGCATTAAAGGCTGTACCCAAAGATAAATCAGAACTTTCTGAACCTATAAAAAATTTAATTATTGGTTTAGAAATAGTTGAGAATGAAATAATTCAGACTTTTGAAAGACATAATTTAAAACAAATTTCTCCTTTAGGTGAAAAATTCGATTATAATCTTCACCAAGCTATGTTTGAAATTCCTACCAACGAAAAAGAACCAGGATATGTAGTTGAAGTATCACAAAAAGGATATCTTTTACATGACAGACTAGTCAGGCCAGCAATGGTAGGAATATCAAAGAAACCTGAAGAAGAAACTTCAGAACAAAAGAATAAAAAAAATTAATACAAATAATTTTTATTTATAATCTTGTAAATTCAACAACTTAACCCATATATCAACTTAATATTATTTTAATAACTAATTCATAAGAATTATACTGTATTTAGGGAGCGCATTAATGGCAAAAGTTATAGGTATCGATTTAGGTACAACAAATTCATGTGTATCTGTTATGGATGGTAAATCACCTAAAATTATTGAAAACAGTGAAGGTGCCAGAACAACACCATCTATGGTTGGAATTACAGATGATGAACGTTTAGTTGGACAACCTGCAAAAAGACAGGCAGTAACAAATCCTGAAAACACTTTATTTGCTATTAAAAGATTGATAGGCCGAAGACATGATGACGAATATTCCAAAAAATTTTCTGAATTAGTTCCATATAAAATTGTATCTGCCAAAAATGGGGATGCATGGGTTCAAGCCAACGGGCAAGACTACGCACCTTCCGAGGTTTCTAGCTTTATCTTGCGAAAATTAAAGGAAGATGCTGAAGCATTTCTTGGAGAAAAAGTTGAAAAAGCCGTAATTACAGTGCCCGCTTACTTCAACGATGCACAAAGACAAGCAACAAAAGATGCTGGGAAAATTGCTGGATTAGAGGTTCTTAGAATTATAAATGAACCAACTGCTGCTGCTCTAGCTTATGGACTTGACAAAAAAGAAAGTGGTACAATTGCAGTATATGATTTAGGTGGTGGAACATTTGACGTATCAATTCTAGAAGTTGGAGATGGTGTTTTTGAAGTAAAATCAACAAATGGTGACACATTTCTAGGCGGGGAAGATTTTGATCAAAGAATAATAGACTACATAGCTGAAAAATTCAAAAAAGAAAATGGAATTGACTTAAGAACTGATAAATTAGCTCTTCAAAGAATGAAAGAGGCTGCTGAAAAAGCCAAAATAGAACTTTCTAGTGCAGCCCAAACTGATATTAATCTCCCTTTTGTCACAGCTGATGCAAGTGGCCCAAAACATCTCAATGTAAAATTAACAAGATCACAATTTGAAAGTATTGTAGATGATCTTGTTACTAAAAGCATTAAACCATGCAAAGCTGCCTTGAAGGATGCCGGAGTTAACGCAAGTGATATTGACGAGGTTATTCTTGTCGGTGGAATGACTAGAATGCCAAAAATAGTTGAAGCCGTAACCTCATTTTTTAAGACAGAACCTCATAGAGGTGTAAACCCTGACGAAGTTGTTGCTTCAGGTGCTGCAATCCAAGGCGGAGTTTTGATGGGAGATGTAAAAGACGTACTTTTATTAGATGTAACGCCATTATCATTAGGAATTGAAACATTAGGAGGTGTGTTTACAAGATTAATCGACAGAAACACAACAATTCCTTCAAAAAAATCTCAAATTTTTTCTACTGCTGAGGATAATCAAGCCGCTGTCACAATTAGAGTTTCTCAGGGTGAAAGAGAGATGGCCTCAGATAATAAATCTTTGGGCGAATTTAACTTAGAGGGTATAGCTCCTGCGCCAAGAGGAGTGCCCCAAATAGAAGTAACATTTGATATTGACGCAAATGGTATTGTTAACGTAAGCGCCCAAGATAAAGCTACTGGAAAAGCTCATAACATTACAATACAAGCATCTGGTGGGCTTGACGACAATGAAATTGAAAGAATGGTAAAAGAAGCTGAAGATAACGCAGAAGCGGACAAAGAAAAAAGGGAAGCCATCGATGCCAGAAATCAAGCCGAGTCAATGATACATGGAGCTGAAAAATCACTATCCGATTTAGGTGATAAAGCTGAGGATAATGCAAAGAAAGAGGTAGATGATGCTATTGCTGAACTAAAAACAGCTTTAGATGGTGAAGATATTTCAATAATAAAAGAAAAAACATCGTCTTTATCTGCCGTTATGATGAAGATGGGTGAAGCAGCTTACAAAGCAAATGAAGCAAATAATGCTGAGAGTGCAAGCAATGCTGATAATAGTGGTGAAAGTAAAGAAGAAGTTGTGGATGCTGATTTCGAAGAAGTTAAAGATAATGAAGAAAAGAAAGATGCTTCGTAAATAGATTAAAGATAAACTTGAGGCTTTTTTTATGGCACGTGATTATTACGAGATACTTGGTTTATCTAAATCTGCATCGGATAGTGAAATAAAATCATCTTATCGTAAATTAGCTATGAAGTATCACCCTGACAGAAATCCTGGTGATAAAAAAGCAGAAGAAAAATTCAAAGAAATTTCAGAATCTTATGAGGTCTTAAAGGACCCACAAAAGAAAGCCGCATATGATCAATATGGTCATGCTGCTTTCTCTCAAGGTGGAGGATCAAGCACATCTGGAGGTTTTGGAGGCTTTAGTGCAGGTGGATTTTCTGATATCTTTGAAGATATGTTCGGTATGGGTGGAGATTCAAGAAGAAGAGGAGCTTCCTCTGGTTCAGATCTTAGATATGACTTGTCAATTTCACTAGAGCAAGCTTATTCTGGAGATCAAGTTGAAATTTCCTTAACAGTTCCATCTAAATGTGAGACATGCAATGGATCAGGAGCTAGTAAGGGCTCACAACCAAAGCAATGTGGTCAATGTGCTGGTTATGGAAAAGTGCGTGCACAACAAGGTTTTTTTACGATAGAAAGAACATGTGCAGCCTGTTCTGGTGCTGGTGAAATTATTGGTGATCCTTGTAGAAACTGTAAAGGTCAAGGAAGAGTTAATAAAAATAAAAAACTCTCTGTAAATGTCCCAGAAGGAGTTGACAATGGAACGCGTATACGTCTTTCAGGTGAAGGAGAGGCGGGTGCTAAAGGATCATCCGCTGGTGACTTATATATTTTTATAGATATAAAAGATCACTCTATTTTTCAACGAGATGGTAAAGACACATTTATTGAGGTTCCAGTAAACTTTGTTGATGCAGTGTTAGGTAATTCAATACAAGTTCCTTGTATAGATGGATCTAAAGCTAAAATGAATTTAAATGCAGGCACACAAAGTGGGACACGTTTAAGGATGAAAGGTAAAGGTATGCCTGGTTTGCGTGGTGGAACAAGAGGTGATCAATATGTACAAATTAATGTAGAAACACCAATCGGTTTGTCAAAAAAACAGGAAGAATTATTCAATCAAATTAGGGATTTAGGATTGGATAAAATCAGCCCTAAAACAAGTAGATTTAAAAAATTTATCCAGTAATTAATATCCTATAGATACTTTGGTACCAAAATTGTAAATGAGAATAAATATGAATAAAATTTCAGTTTCAATACCCGGTGGTAACGGAAGAATGGGTAAAACTCTTCTTAGATTAATACTAGAAGATAAAAAATATGAAATAGCTAATGTAACATGTCTACCTAATGAAAAAGAAGTAGGTATTGACATAGGTTTATTTGCTGGAAGCGGCATAATTAATAAAGAAATTAAAAGTGATCCAATGTCCTTGTTTCAAAATTCGGATGTGTTAATTGACTTTACTGTTCCAGAAGCAACAATGTTTCATGCAAAGCAATGTTATAACAACAATATGCCAATTGTTATTGGTACAACAGGTTTAAGTGAAGCTCAAGAAAAGGAATTATTAACTCTTTCAAAAAAAATACCAATTGTTTACTCAGCAAATTTTTCAATCGGCGTAACTTTATTATCGAAACTAGTTTCGAATGCTACAAAAACACTTGGATTTGAATGGGATATTGAAGTTTTAGAAATGCACCATAAACAAAAAGTTGATTCTCCTTCAGGTACAGCGCTTTTATTGGGAAAGGCCGCTGCTATAGCAAGGGATCAAGAATTGTCTAATGTAAAAAATGTTTCACGTGATGGTTTCGTTGGAAAAAGAAAGACAGATGAAATAGGCTTTGCAGTATTAAGGGGTGGTGATGTAGTAGGAGAACACTCAGTATTGTTTTGTAATTCTGGAGAAAGAATAGAATTAGTTCATAAAGCTACAGATAGATCAATATTTGCCTCGGGAGCTCTTAGAGCTTCATATTGGGCAGCTAGTGCGAAGCCAGGGTTGTACTCTTTATCAGATGTGTTAGAACACGGTGGTTGAAATAAATTAATTTAAAATTTTATTTATTTCTTTATGACAAGCTTCAGTATTCATGCTTCCATGAAGTTTTGTTGGTCTTTTTTCAATATAATTAACATAATATTGGTTGCTTTTTTTTAATAAAAAAATATCTAAAAAACATTCTTGAAAATAATATTGATAATTTTTTAATTGTCCCTCTTCCTTTAAAAAATCACCTTTACCAAACTTTTTAATAAGTTTTGTTTCACTCCAATCTTTAAATGTAGCTAAGTTAAAATCAAGTGGTTTTGGAGTTTTGACTTTTTTTTGTAAAAAAACTTTTTTTACTTTTCCTTTTTTTTCAGGGGCATTTATTGGCGCCATTTCTTTTTTATTTAAAGGTTTTTTCTTATTTATTTTTTGACTTTTATTATCTATCTTAGAAACTTGCTGGTTTTGGTTGTTTCTAATATTTTCTAGAAAAAAATTTTGGTGCTTCAAGGTATGGCATGCATTAAGAGAAACAACTATACAAATACTGAAGAAAATTTTATTAATAAGAGATTTCATAAATCATATTCATAAATATTGTTTATTAGGAAGTCTATTTAAAAATTTTTTTTGAGGAAAAAATGAAAAACTCTAAGTTTGATATTTGTTTTATTGGAAATGCAATAGTAGATATTTTATCTAGAACAAGTTTTGAAACTCTAAATAAGCTGAAAATTTCAAAGGGTTCAATGCAACTGGTTAATAAAGAATTATCAGATAAAATTTTAAAATATGTTGAAAACCCTTTAATTGTTTCTGGTGGTAGTGCAGCTAATACTGCTGTTGGATTTCAATCTTTTGGTGGCAGATGTAATTTCATAGGACAAATTGGAAATGATGAATTTGGAGAACTATTTTCAAAGGATCTGAATAATTCTGGAGTGTTTTTTCAAAGTCAAGCTTTTGAACTTGCAGAGAAAACTTCTAAAAGCATTGTTCTAGTAACTCCTGACGCAGAAAGAAGTATGAACACTTTTTTAGGAGCTAGTAACAAATTTAATTTAAATTCTGTAAAGAAAGAATTTATTATCAATAGTTCTATGATATATATTGAAGGATACCTTTTTGACCAACCTGAAGCGAAAGAAGCAATTTATCATTGTTGTAATATAGCAAAATTTAATAATAATAAGATTGCTTTAAGTCTATCTGATTTATTTTGTGTTGATAGACATAGAGATGACTTTCTCAATTTAATCGATAAATATGTAGACATAATTTTTGCAAATGAAAATGAAATAAAAAGTTTGTATCAATCGGATATAGAAGTAAGCATTAATAATATTAAAAACAAAGTTTATATTGGAGCAATTACATTAGGATCAAAAGGTTCTATTGTTTTTGAAAATAAAGTTGAATATCACATAGATCCAATATTTGTAAAAGAAGTTATTGATACAACTGGCGCAGGTGACTTGTTTGCCTCTGGTTTTTTATTTGGTTTTATAAACAACCAATCAATGGAAAAGTGTGGATATTTAGGTAATAAAGCAGCATCTGAAACTATAAAGTATATTGGAGCTCGACCTAAAATTTCTCTTAAATCGTTTTTGTAATTACATAGTTAATTTGAAAAAATTGCATTATATGTAGCAATTGAAGCAGAGTTGACGATATCCGATACTGAAGAACCCATTTGAACTATTTGAAATGGTTTTTCCCCGCCTATCATTAGAGGACCTAAGATTGAACCTCCACTGAGTTTTTGTAATAATTTAAACGATATGTTTGCAGCCAGAAGGCTAGGCATAATTAAAACATTAGCAGGGCCTGATAGTCTACAAAATGGATAATTCTTTTTTATAAGATCATAATCTAGAGCAACCTCTGGTGTCATTTCACCATCAAATTCAAAATCAACTTGTTTTTTGTCAAGTATATTTACTGCCTCTTTTAAATCTTTTGAACTTGGTCTAGACAAACTTCCAAAATTAGAAAATGATAATAAAGCTACACGAGGTTTATAACCAAGTTCTTTAACTGTATTAGCAATTCCTGTTGCAATATTAGCCAACTGTTCAGCATTTGGTGTGTCATGTATATTTACATCCCCAATAAAAACAGTTCTTTCTTTTGAAACCATCATTGACATAGATAAAAAACTTTGGTTATTTTTTGATGAAATTACCTTTGTTATATCGTTAAAACATCTACCAAATGGTCTGGTTACTCCAGTTACCATAGCATCTGCATCTCCAGCAGATACCATAGAAGCCGCAAAGACATTTCTATCCTGGTTAATTAACCTTTGACAATCTCTTCTTAAATGACCATGTCTATGAAGTATCTCATATAAACTATTTATATATTTTTGATTATTTTTACTAAGGCTGGCATTGTGGATTATTAATTCATTAAGTCCCTCTAAATTAACTTTTTCCATAGTTTCTCTAACTCTGTTTTCTCTACCAATTAAAATAGGGATTCCAAACCCTGAATTATAAAATGATAAGGCAGCTCTAATTGTCTTCTCCTCTTCTCCTTCTGCAAACACAACTCTTTGTTTTTTGTTTTTTATTCTAGCTTTAATAGGCTCTAAAATTGAAGCTATTGGATTGGTCCTGCCCTCTAACTCTCTTTTATAAGATTCTAAATTTTTAATTGGTTTTTTTGCCACACCACTATCCATTGCAGCCTTAGCAACAGATGAAGACACTGATGAAATTAGTCTAGGATCAAAAGGGGCTGGTATTATATAATCATTTCCATAATGCAGTTGAACGCCATGGTAAGCTGCATTTACTTCATCAGGTACGTCCTCTCTTGCCAATTCCGCAATAGCATTTGCCGCAGCAATTTTCATTTCTTCATTAATTGTTGTTGCCCTTACATCTAAAGCGCCTCTAAAAATATATGGAAACCCTAGTACATTATTTACTTGATTTGGGTAATCAGATCTACCAGTAGCTATAATGGCGTCTGATCTTATACTTTTAACTTCTTCGGGCATAATTTCAGGAATTGGATTAGCCATTGCAAATATTATTGGTTTTTCAGCCATGCTTTCTACCATTTTTTGTGTTACTGAACCAGGAACTGACAGACCTAAGAAAACATCTGCATTTCTGAGAGCGTCTTCTAAAGTTCTGTCGTTAGTATCAACAGCATGACCAGATTTCCATTGATTTATATTACTTTGCCTACCTTTATATATAACACCCTCTCTATCAACTAAAATAATATTATTGTGCTTTGCTCCCATGGCTTTTAAAAGTTCAACACAAGCTATTGACGCTGCACCAGCACCATTACTTACAAATTTAGTATTTTCTATTTTCCTTTCAGTTAAATGAAGAGCATTTATTATTCCTGCAGCAGTTACAATTGCAGTTCCATGTTGATCATCATGAAAAACTGGAATATTCATTTTTTCCCTTAATTTTTGTTCAATAATGAAACAATCTGGCGCTTTAATGTCTTCTAAATTTATACCTCCAAAACTAGGTTCAAGAAGAGAAACAGCATCAATAAATTTTTCTGTGTCTTCTGTATCTACTTCTAAATCAATTCCATCAACATCTGCAAATTTTTTGAATAATACTGACTTTCCTTCCATAACAGGTTTTGAGGCGGCAGCTCCAATATTACCAAGACCTAAAACAGCAGTACCATTAGAAATAACTGCCACAATATTTCCTTTTGATGTGTATTCATAAATAGTGTCTGGCTTTTTTTCAATCTCTAAACACGGTGTTGCAACTCCAGGGGAATAAGCTAAAGATAAATCATTTGAGCTTATAAGGGGTGTTGTTGGTGTTATTTCTAATTTTCCAGGGCGACCTTTTTTGTGATACTCTAAAGCTTCTTTTTCTAGGTTTGATTTATTAGCATCTTTAATGATTGTAGACATTTTTTCCTCAAAAACTTAAAATATTTAATATTAAATTATAGCTTAAAATTTTGAAAAGATCTTAATAAATTGTATTTTAATAAAATTATTTCAATTATAAACAAAATATAATTAACTTTTTAAGGAAAACTATTTAATCGTGAAAAATTTATACACTCCAATGATGGAGCAATATTTAAACATTAAGAATAAATACAAGGACGCCTTATTATTTTATAGAATGGGTGATTTTTATGAGTTATTTTTTGAAGACGCAATTATAGCATCAGAGGCATTAGATATTGCTCTAACTAAAAGAGGTAAAACCAATGGTAAAGATATTCCAATGTGTGGTGTTCCTTTTCATTCAGCTGATAACTACTTACCAAAATTAATTAAAAAAGGCTTTAACGTAGCTGTTTGTGAACAAACAGAAACTGCTGAAGAGGCTAAATTGAACTTGAAGAAAGGCCCTCTAAAAAGAGAAGTTGTTAGAATAATTTCACCTGGCACATTGACAGAAGACAATTTATTACAAAGAAAAAATAATAATTTTTTAGGTGCCATATCAAATTTTAATAATTCAATTTGTGTTTCATGGGTAGATGTTTCCACAGGATGTTTTAAAACTAGAAACATTGGAAAAGATAAAAGTTCAAATCAAAAACAACTATTAACAAATTTTATGTCACGAATGGATTTTTCAGAAATATTAATTTCTGAAGATATGAATGTAGATTATATAATCGATGAATGGCATCCGATAATTAAAAAACAACCAATTAGTTTGTTTCATTACCAATCTTGTTTAGATCAGATTTGTTCATATTACAATGTTGTCTCATTAGAAGGTGTTGGTTCTTTTAGTGAGGGAGAGATTATTGCCGCAGGTGTTTTATTATCATACTTAAATTTAACTCAATGTGGAAAAATGCCATTTCTTTCAATGATTAACTCTGAGTCAATAAATAATTTTTTAGAGATTGATTATTTTACTCAAAAATCACTTGAAATTCTTAAAAACTTGTCTGGAAACAACGAAGGAAGTTTAATTTCATGTATAGATGAAACACAAACAGCTAGTGGCGCAAGGTTACTAAAGCAGAGAATAATAGAACCATTTTATGATATAAATCTTATACAAGATAGGTATGATATAATTAATTGGATATTAGAAAATAAGATTGATATAAACAATTATCAAACAAGTTTACAAAACATTCCAGATCTTGAGAGATCTTTATCTAGAATTTCTTTATCAAGAGGTGGCCCTAGAGATCTTTCATTAATTTCGAGGGGACTGCTAGGTATTAAACAAATTTCAGAAAATTTAATTTTACATCAGTCAAAAAGAAAAATGCCTAGGTTGTTAGGTTCAATTTTGAATAACCTGAAAATTGATTATAGTCTTTTCTCAAATATCACAAATGCCTTAAAATTAGAAGTTCCATTAATTTTAAAAGATGGTGGATTTATAAAAGATGGCTTTAGCAAAGAACTGGACGATATAAGAAGCTTTAGAAATAATGAATTAAGCCAAATAATGAAATTACAAAATGAGTACTCTGAACTAACAAAGATTAATTCATTGAAAATAAAACATAACAGAATGCTTGGTTATCACGTGGAAGTAAGAGCTATGCACGATCAATCATTAAGAAATTTTGATTTGTTTATACATAGACAAACTACCGCTCAAGCTTCAAGATTTACAACTAACAAACTTGTAGAAGTTGAAACACAATTATTAAATTCATTCGATAAGGCAATTAAAATAGAATTAGAAATTTACAATGATTTTGCTTTTAAAATAGTGGAAAAAGGCAAAGAAATTTTAGATATTGTACTCGCAATCTCTGAATTAGATATTTCTTTTATGGTAGCTAATCAATCTATATCTAGGAATTATATTTGCCCTAATATTTCTAACAATAAAATATTAGATATTGCTGATGGAAGACACCCAGTAGTGGAACATCAAATGAGATTTTCTGAAAATTCATTTATTTCCAATGATTGTAAATTGAATAATGAAGATCTAATTTGGTTAATAACTGGCCCTAATATGGCCGGAAAATCAACATATCTTAGACAAAATGCATTGATAGTTATAATGGCACAAGCAGGTTTATTTGTGCCTGCAAAAAAAGCAAATATAGGCATGTTTGACAAAATATTTTCTAGAGTAGGTGCGTCTGATGATTTGGCAAAAGGGCAATCTACTTTTATGATTGAAATGATAGAGACATCACTTATCTTAAATACATCTACCGAAAACTCTCTTGTTATTCTTGATGAAATTGGTAGAGGCACATCAACATTTGATGGGCTTGCAATTGCTTGGTCGGTTTTGGAGCATTTGCATGAAAAAATTAAACCAATAACATTATTTGCAACCCATTATCACGAATTAACAGCTCTAAAAAAAAATCTTAAACATTTATCTTGTCATAAGATGTCTGTTAAAGAATGGAATAATTCAATAATATTTATGCATAAAATTTTAAATGGAGAGGCAGACAAATCTTATGGTATTCACGTAGCAAAATTAGCAGGAATTCCAATTGAAGTAACTAAAAAAGCAGCTGAAATCTTATCTGATCTTCAAAGTAAAAATAATCAGATCAAGCAAAATCCAAAAAAAGAAATAGTAAAAGTTAATTCAAAAGAAGTTAACAATTTTTTAGAAGAGTTTGATAAAATAGATGTTGATGATATAAGCCCACGTCAGTCCCTAGACATTTTATACAAACTCAAATCAAAGAGACAGACTTATGGTAAAAGTAAATTTAAAAAATAAGTTTAGATTCTTAAATAAATCTAAGGTAATTGTCTCAAATATAAATGATCTTGGATTAGAAGAAAAAATAAATACAAGTGCAACATGGTTTCAAAGTATGGAACCAATAAAATACGCAATAAACAATGAAAAGAAACTACATAAATTCAAACACGTAAAAATTAATAATAAAGATCCAAAAGTTTTCAAGAAATTACTTTTCAATAATTTAAAGAAACAATTAGATGAATGTAAGCAAAAAATAAAACATGAATTTTTAAGAACATCTGATGGATCACTTAATGTTGGCTTAAATGTTATTTTAATTGACAGCATGTTAAGAGAAATTTTAATTAATGCTTATTCACATTTTTTTGGAAACACAGACTACAAACTTTCAATTATAGCTGTTGGTGGATATGGAAGGGGTGAACTTGCACCTCATTCTGATTTAGATTTGCTCTTTCTTACTTCTGACAATTTAGATAAAATTGAAACTGAAAATTTAGAGAACCTTATTCAGTTCATTCTGTATTTATTATGGGATTTAGCCTACAAAGTTGGACATTCCACAAGAACGATTATTGATTGTATTGAAAAAAGTAAGACAGATCTAACTATAACTACAAGCTTATTAGAGAAAAGATTCATTGCTGGCAATGAACAAAATTTTGACTTGTTAAAATCAAAATTCAATTCTTTTATTGCAAAAAGAAAAATACTTAATTTTGTAGAAGCAAAATTGGAAGAGTCAGATTTGAGACATAAAAAGTTTGGTGGATCTCGTTATGTCGTTGAACCTAATGTTAAAGATGGGAAGGGTGGATTAAGAGATCTCCACACTCTTATATGGATATCAAAGTATGCTTATAAAGTAGATTCTATATCCAAATTAATTAAGATGGGTGCTTTATCCAAAAATGAAGCACTAGCTTTTGCTGAAGCACAACGCTTTTTGCTCTCTGTAAGATGTCATCTTCATTATAGAGCAGAAAGAGAAGATGATAGGTTGGCAATGGATGCGCAGTTAGATATTGCTAAAAGTATGAATTTCAAAAATACCGTAACTCATAAAGATGTTGAGCGGTTTATGAAAAGATATTTTCTAGCTACAAAAACGGTTGGGAATCTAACTAGAATTTTTTGTGCTGCTATTGAAACTGAATTTAAAAAGCCTTTAAGACTAAATTTTTTGAGCTTTAAAAAAAGTGAAAACGTATATCCTTTTAGCATTGAATTAAATCGTTTATATGTACAAAACAGAAAAGCACTAACTGAGAATCCAGTTAATATAATTAAACTCTTTTTTATTTCTCATATAAAAAATATAGATATTCACCCTAGGACATTGAGACTAATTACAAGCTTAACAAAGTTAATTAATTCTGAAGTTAGATACGATTTTAAAGCTAACCAAATGTTTTTAGATATTTTAACAAGTAAAAGAGATTCAACTAGAACCCTAAGGATAATGAACGAATCCAACATATTAGGTAAATTTATTCCTGAATTTCAAAAAATTGTTTGTTTGATGCAGTTTGACATGTATCACTCCTATACAGTTGATGAACACACAATTTTTACAATTTCTAATCTACATTCATTAAAGAATGGCAAATTTAAGAGTTTTGCACCACTTGCTAGTAAGGTAATACTTGAAATAGGTTCATATAGATGTTTATTCGTAGCAATGCTACTTCACGACATAGCCAAAGGAAAAAAAGGCGACCACTCGGTTAACGGATCGATAGTTGCATCAACTGTTTGTCCCAGGTTAGGTTTAAGTAATGATGAAACTGATATTGTTAAATGGTTAGTATTGCATCATTTATTATTGAGTAAGACCGCTTTTAGATATGAATTAGGAGACCCAAAAACAATTAAGGATTTTGTGAAAAAAGTAAAAAATGTTGAAAGATTGAAATTATTATTGGTACTAACTGTCGCAGATATAAAAGGTGTTGGACCAGAAATATGGAATGACTGGAAGGGTTCTCTTATATCAGATTTATATCTAAAATCTTTGGATATTTTAGAAAGAAAACACTCCTCAAAAACCAAAATTGAAAGTGTTCAAACAACTAAGGAATTATTCAAAATCAATCTTTCTAAGAATGGGATAAATAACGAAGTGATAGATAAATACACTAATAATTTTTATGAAAATTATTGGAAAATATTTAATTTACAAACGGTAATAAACCACTTTTATATTTTTAAAAAAATGTTAGATGAAGAAAAAAAATATCAAATTTATCTTTCCGACGAAAGTGATTTGCAAGCCACTGAGCTGATTGTAATAGCACCAGATCACCATGGTTTATTTTCTCTCATATCAGGTTTAGTAGCTGCATCAGGTTATGATGTTGTAAGTGCCAAAATTATTACAAGATCAGATGGTTACGCCTTAGATACATTTTTTATTCAAAATAAAGAAAAAAAACCAATCTCAGACGATTTTTCAAGAAATAAATTAATTAAAACTATCACGTCGGGTTTAGAAGGTAACTTTAACATAGAAAAAGCCTTAAATATGAAATGGGAAGAAATTCCAGCACGCTTTAGAGCGGTAAAGGCACCTACAAGAATAATAGTTGATAATAAAACAAGCGAAAACTTTACAATTTTAGATATAAAATGCAAAAATGCACCAGGAGTTTTATATAAGATAACAAAAACATTAACAAGTTTAGGTCTTCAAATAAACACAGCAACTGTATCTACGTATGGTGACAGGGTTGTAGATATTTTCTATTTAAAAAATGCATTTGGTTTAAAGGTTGATGACGAAACAACAATTGCAAAAATTAAGAAGTCAATTTTAAAAAAACTAGAAGAAATAAATTTCACTGAACAAAAATTAAATTCATGAGAGATCAAGAAAAAAATAAAATTATTTTTTTCTTAAGAGGGTTTACTCAGTCAGCTTTTATGACAATTCTAAGTAGAATATCAGGATTTGTCAGAGATATATTCCTTGCAGCTTTTTTAGGTGCTGGTATTTTTTCAGATATTTTTTTGATAGCTTTTAAATTACCAAATTTATTTAGAAGAATCACAGCTGACGGCGCGCTTACTTCAGCTTTTTTACCTATTTACTCAAAATTAAGAACACAAAATGGTGACACATTTGCTTTTATGTATTTTAAAAATATTATGCTAAGAGTTACTATTTTTTTGATTGCTTTAATGATTATATTTCAAATAATCATGCCATTTATAATATATTTTCTAACACCTGGGTTTATGAATAATGAAGAGGTAATAAACGATATTATAACCTTATCAAGAATAACTATAATATTTATGCCTTTAATTTCAATTGTTGCTATGCTTGGCGTTGCAACAAATGTCTCTGGAAAATTTTGGATTTTAGCATTTACTCCTACAATTCTAAATCTAAGTATAATTCTTGGATGTTTTTTTATTAACGATCAATGGGCAATTAAATCCCTACCACTTGCTCTTGCAACAATTTTTGGAGGATTAACTCAGATCATATTTATCCTAACTATGATTATGAAATTTAAAATTTTTAATTTTTATGATTTTAATAAAAAAAATGATTATAAAAACAACAACAAACAAATGAAAATTAAGATAAATGAAACTTGGAAAAAATTTATACCAGCAGCTTTTGGTGGAGGTATTTTACAAATAAATTTATTAGTGGATACTATTTTAGCAAGTTTAATTGGTTTTGGATCTGTTTCTTACTTATATTTTGCAGATAGAATTGCTCAGCTTCCATTAGGTATAATTGGAATTGCACTGGGAACAACACTTTTAACTTCATTATCAAAATCAAGTTCTAATAATGACCCTATCCAATTTTCGAAAGAACTGATAATATCATTTAAGATAGGGTTGTTTTTTTCAATCCCAGCTGCGTTAGTTTTTATTAATTTTAGTGATTTATTAATTAAAGTACTGTTTGAAAGAGGTCAGTTTAGTTATCAGGAGACTGTCCAAACCTCACAAGCTTTGTTAGCATACGCATTTGGCATTCCTTCCTTCATTATGCTTAAATCTTGTCAACCTGCTTTTTTAGCAAAAGGAGATACAAAAACACCAATGTACATTGGTTTAATATTGTTGATTTTGAATATTATTTTGTCATTTTCTCTAATGAGTTTTTTAAAGCACGTTGGAATTGCTTTAGCAACATCAATTGTATCTTGGATAGGTACAATTATTTATATATCACTTTTATTAAAAGCTGGGAAAATTATTAAGCCTACTTTTTTGATTAAAGACCAAGATATAAATTTAGTTTCTGTTTTATTCTATGGTTTGAAAATTACCTTAGTTTCTTGTTGGATGATTTTAAGTATGAGATTAGTTCTACATGTATTAGAGTTAACTAATATTAATCAAACTTTCCTTTTATTGATTTTATGTGTGTTTGGTTTTTTTATATATATTTTGACATCACACATATTTAAATATATCCCTCAAGAATTGTCAGATTTTATATCTATGAAATTTAAGAAAGCAAAATAAGAAATGAAAAATCTAAAGTTAGATCACAAAGAAAAAAGAATTTTTTCAGGAATACAACCAACAGGAAATTTGCATTTAGGAAATTATTTAGGTGCGATAAAAAACTGGGTGAATCTTCAAAAAAACATTTTTTCAATTTTTTCAATAGTAGATTTACATGCTATTACAGTACCTCAAGAACCATCAAAACTGAAATTATCAACTTATGAAGTCACTGCTGCAATTATTGCGTCAGGAATTGACCCTAAAAATGCTATTGTTTTTAATCAATCATCAATAAAAGAACATGCTGAATTAGCTTGGATATTTAATTGTGTTTGTAGAATTGGATGGCTAAATAGAATGACACAATTTAAGGAAAAAGCTGGTAAAAACAGAGAAAATGCTATGGTTGGATTATATGGATACCCTGTATTAATGGCTGCAGATATTTTGCTATATAAAGCAACTCACGTTCCAGTAGGAGACGACCAAAAACAACATATTGAGTTAGCACGAGACATAGCTTCTTCATTCAACAATATGTTTGCTGGTGATAATGAAAAAAATTTTTTTTCTTTACCAGAACCACAAATTTTAGGTCATGCCACAAGAGTTATGAGTCTTAAAGACGGAACAAAAAAAATGAGTAAATCTGACGCTTCTGATGCCTCTAGAATAAACTTAACTGATACTAAAGAAGATATTTCAAATAAAATAAAAAAAGCTAAAACTGACCCCTATCCACTTCCTGAAACAATAGAAGAACTTAGCACAAGACCCGAAGCCTTAAATTTAGTAAATATTTACTCATCATTGTCTAATCAATCAATTGATAAAACTTTAAGTCAATTTAAAGGACAAGGTTTTTCTTCTTTTAAACCTAGACTAATTGATTTGGCGGTTGAAACTTTGAACCCAATTTCATTTGAAATGAGAAAGTTATTAAATGATACAAAAGAAATTGATAAAATATTGAGAAATGGAGCAGATAATGCTAGGAAAATTGCAGAACCGGTATTAAAAGAAGTAAAGGAATTAATTGGATTTGTGATTTAAACAGTTAATTAGTAGAAATAAAATAAAAAATACTTATATTGTTAACAGGAGGTAAATTATGTTTATTCAAACTGAAGATACACCAAATCCAGAAACATTAAAATTTATTCCTGGGAATATTATTTTAAAAACAGGTACTGCAGATTTTTCAAGCAAAGATGCTTCTTTACAATCACCATTAGCTTTAAGATTATTCGAAATTGATGGAGTAAGCAGAGTGTTCTTAGCAACAGATTTTATTTCTGTTACAAAAGATCCTCTATTAGATTGGAATACTCTAAAGCCTTCAATATTAACGGGAATTATGGAACATTTTGCTTCTGGACTCCCTGCTATTAACGAGTCATTAGACCAAAACACTGAAACCAATATTGCTGAAGACTCAGAAACTATAAAACAAATAAAAGATTTATTAGAAACTCGTGTCAGACCTGCTGTGGCAATGGATGGAGGTGACATTACTTTTTGTTCTTTTGAATCAGGTATTGTTACCCTTCAAATGAAAGGAGCATGCGCAGGGTGCCCATCTAGTACAGCAACTTTGAAAATGGGCATTGAAAATATGCTTAGACATTATATTCCTGAAGTAACTGAAGTGAGAGCTGCAGAATTATAAAAAAGATCATAATTTCAATTAATTCTTTAGCTAAAATTATATTATGAGTTTACATCGTTATTATGAATTACTATTTATACTAGTTATTCTTTTATTTTTTGTTGTTGGGTTTTTAGGGCCTAACTTTTGGAAGATTCCTCAACCATTATTTAAATTTCAAGCCATACAAAACAATTTTAGTAATGCAGTGGTTAACATTAACAGATTAAATAAATTTAATTCTAACAACAATTACTTATCATCAGATCAATTTAATGACAAAACAGCAGTATTTAAATGGTCTGAAATTATTTTAAATAATGTAAAAAACAACGCTCCCATTCCAAGAATGTATTTTCCTTACATTCCAAAAAATATTAGTGAATTTGAAATCAATCAAAAGAAGTCTGTTTTTATAGCTGTT
>CACAAB010000021.1 GCA_902530325.1 uncultured SAR116 cluster alpha proteobacterium
TAATGTTTAAACCATTAAAAATACTTGTTTTAATTTTATTTTGTTTGTCATCAAGTTTGGCAGCTTCTCAGTCGATTGATGGTCTTAAAGAAATTGTTAAACTTCAACAGGATAAAATTTCTAGTATAGAAGATAATCTTAAAAAACTAATTGGATCTATTGAACAACAAACTAATCTCAATAAATCTAAAATTAATCCAACATTAATTGAAGATCAGATAAATAATATTAATCAAAAATTAAGATTATTAGAAAATAACATCAAAAATATTACAAATTTAGTATATAATTTAGATTTTGCACTTAAAAGAATTGAGCGCCATTTAGAGCTATCTTCAATTCAAGAAAAGGCTAAATCTAATGATGTTTCCAATATTAACAAAAAAAATGATTACAAGGTTGCAAATAAACCTGAAATTAAACAGAAAAGTTTAAGCGGGAAAACAGAAGGTGTATTAGGCTTTATTAAAGAAACTGATAGTAAAGAAAGTAAAAATAAAGAGACAGATACTAAAATTAATAAAGAAAAGAATAAAACTGGAAAAAAATCTTTTTTACCAAAAGAAACTGCTGAAGAAAACTATAATTATGCTTTGGATTTAGCAAATCAACTTGATTTTGAAAATGCAGAAAAAGCATTTAAAGAGTTTTTGATAGTTCACAAGGATAGTAAAGAAGCTGCTAATGCACAATATTGGTTAGGCAGAGTATATTTTGCTCAAAAAAAATTTGAAGAAGCAGCCATAACTTTAGCAGAATTTAATAGTGTTTTTCCAAATGATTCAAGGTTTCAGGAAACTACATTATTAATTGCTGAATCTGCTGTAAATTTTGCTCCTAAAGACCAATTATGTGATATTCTAAATCAATCACTTGAATTTATGGTTAATCCATCTGATAAATTTGTAAAAAGAATTAATATTCTTAAAAATGAAAAGCAGTGTGCTGCTGGATGATTTCAATTTTTGATATTAATATCACTAAAATATTAAAAAACTTCAAAAATAAAAATAACAAATTTATTCTCGGTTTATCTGGTGGAATAGATTCAATGGTTTTACTACATCTACTTAAAAATTTTATAAATAAAAATAAAAACCTCGAAATAAACTTGATACCCGTAATTATTGATCATAACTTAAGAAAAGAATCTGAAAAAGAAGCAATGGAAGTAAAAAAAATTGCTCAAAGCCTTGGTTTTAATCCACAAATAAAAAAAATTGAAGTTGAAAAACCTAATGGAAATATTCAAAATTGGGCTAGAAGACATAGAAGGAATTTTTTGTTTGAAATATGCACAGATTTATCAGCTAATTTAATCTTGGCACATCACTTTGACGATCAGATTGAGACTTTATTCATGCGAATGATGAAAGAAACTGGTTTAGATGGCCTGTCAGGTATGAAAAATGTTAGTACATGGAATGGTATTTTTATTTTAAGACCTCTTCTTTTCTTTAAAAAGCAAGATATAGAGAATTTTGCTAAAAAAAACCAAATTAGATATTTTGAGGATACTTCAAACTTTAATTTTGAATATGAAAGAGTAAAGACTAGGTTTTATCTAAAGTCACTAAAAAAAAATATATGGCCTAATATTTCAAACGATCTAAATTATCTCAGTAAACTCAGTAATAATTTGTTAAAAAAAACAAATTTTATTTTCAATAATTGGGCTAAGAAAAATATATTAATTAATGAAGGTGGAGCTGTAAGAATTAGTTATCAAAGTTTGGAAAATATTTTTAATAAATCTTGTCTTTATTCTGTTAGAATTATTGGGAAAATCATTCAAACAGTTGGAGGAAATGAATATCCTCCTAAACGAAAAAAAACATCTGAACTTTTATCCTCTATTTTTTTAAAGCAATTTAAAAGTAAAAGCCTTGGGAATGTAACCATTTCTTTGCACAAAGGTTACTTTTTCTTTATTAGAGAGAATAGAAATTTAAATTTAAAGGTAAATTTTAAAAAAAATAAATATTTTATTTTTGATGGAAGATTTTTAGCTATCAGTTCAATATCTGGAAAACTTATAAATAATCATAGTAGTAACTTAATGATAATTGATCCAAAAAATCCATTTCATGAGCATAATAATCTAATAAATCGAACAATTCCTTGCCTGCAAACTCTTGAAGGTGAGACAATAAGACCCCATTTAAGTTTAGTTGATCAAAATTCACTAATAAACCATAAAGAAGATAATCGTTTTAGCCTTTACCTTCTTAATAGGATTTTGATATAATTATCTTTAATGAAAAAGGAAAATTATGAATAATTTTGGAAAAAACATAGCAGTTTGGGTAATAATATCACTTGTTTTAGTTGCAATATTTAACGTTTTTCAAGGTGAGTCATCTAAAAGTTCAGGTAATGCAATTGCTTATTCTGATTTTTTAGCAAGAGTAAATGCAGGAGAAGTTAGAGAGGTAAGCATTCAAGGTGATAAAATATTTGGTGCTTCAAGTAGTGGTGTTCCTTTTTATTCATTTATTCCAAAAGAAGAAGAATTAGCTAACAAGTTATCTGAAAAAGGTATAAAAGTCACATCCGAACCTGATGAAAGCAGTATGCCTGGAATTTTATCAGTATTAATTTCATGGTTTCCAATGCTTCTTTTCATTGGTGTTTGGATTTTTTTCATGAAACAAATGCAAGGTGGTGCTAAAGGAGCTATGGGCTTTGGTAAATCTAAGGCTAAACTGCTAACTGAACATAGGGACAAAGTTACATTTAAGGATGTTGCTGGTATTGATGAAGCAAAAGCTGAATTGGAAGAAGTTGTTGAATTTTTGAGAGATCCAAGTAGATTCCAAAAACTTGGTGGTAAAATTCCTAAAGGAGTTCTTCTCGTTGGTCCTCCAGGAACAGGAAAAACATTACTTGCTAAAGCTGTTGCTGGTGAAGCAGGTGTTCCTTTTTTCACAATATCAGGCTCAGATTTTGTTGAAATGTTTGTAGGAGTTGGTGCTTCTAGAGTTAGAGATATGTTCGAACAAGGCAAAAAAAACTCGCCTTGCATAATATTTATTGATGAAATAGATGCTATGGGAAGGCATAGAGGTGCTGGTTTAGGTGGGGGTAATGACGAAAGAGAACAAACGCTTAACCAACTATTAGTTGAAATGGATGGTTTTGAGACAAATGAGGGGGTGATTTTAGTTGCGGCGACAAATCGACCCGATGTACTCGATCCTGCATTATTAAGGCCTGGTAGATTTGACAGACAAGTTGTTGTTCCTAACCCAGATATGATTGGCAGAGAAAAAATTCTTAAAGTACATATGAAAAAAGTTCCACTTTCTTCAGATGTTGTACCAAAAACCTTAGCTCGAGGAACCCCAGGCTTTTCTGGAGCTGATCTAGCAAATTTGGTTAATGAGGCCGCATTATTATCTGCAAGAAAAGGTAGAAATAATGTTAGCATGGTTGAATTTGAAGAAGCTAAAGATAAAGTTATGATGGGTTCTGAAAGAAGATCTATGGTAATGACAGATGAAGAAAGAAAGCTTACAGCTTATCATGAAGCTGGTCATGCTGTAGTAGCTGTTTATTCCCCAGCAAGTGATCCAATTCACAAAGCTACAATTATACCTCGAGGAAGGGCCCTTGGTATGGTTATGAGATTGCCAGAAGGTGATAGAGTTTCTATGGCTAAAGACAAACTCTATGCAGACCTCCGTGTAGCTTGTGGTGGTAGAATAGCGGAAGAGATGATTTTTGGTAAAGAAAAAGTTACTACTGGTGCTAGCTCAGATATTAGAATGGTTACCGACATAGCTAGAAGAATGGTAACAGAATGGGGTCTTTCTGATAAGCTTGGTTTTTTGGCTTACGAAGCAAACGAACAAGAAGTTTTTCTTGGGAGGTCAGTTTCTCAACAAAAAAATGTCTCAGACAACACTGCCTCTATTGTTGATGAAGAAATTAGAAGAATTTCAGACTCTGTTTATTTAGACGCACAAAAATTGTTAAAGAAATACTCAAAACAACTTAAAAGTGTTGCCGAGGCATTACTTGAGTATGAAACATTAGATGGAGATCAAATTAAGGATTTGTGTAAAGGACTTAACATTTCAATAAAAAAGTCTGATGAAAAAGGCGATTCCCCTAGAGCTAAAAAACCTAAGAAAAGAGCTGGCATACCCTCTACCTCTGCTAAGCAAACAATCGTAACCAATGAAATAGATAATTCATAATATTTACATATTTCATAGGCTAATGTATGGACTTTGTAAAACAAACAAGATATTTACTAGCTCCACCCTATTGTAGCGATGTTGAAACCTTTATAAGTCCAATACCTGGTCCCTCATTTAAAAATTTAGGTGGCTTAAGGTTAGCTAGTGGTTGGAGGTATTTTAACAATTTAAGGGTTCTTCAAAAAAAAAATAACTCCTACATTGAAGTTCAAATGTCAACTCAAGATTTTTTAATTGCTGCTAAAAATTATAATAAAACTAGTTTGATAGAGGCTGAATTTCAAATTGAAAACTTGGTAAAGAAAAGGCTTCCTTTTGCAAAACTTGACATGTCAAAACCACATATAATGGGTGTAATTAATCTTACTCCAGATAGTTTCTACAAAAATAGCCAAAACCTTAATTCAAATAAACTAAATAAAAATTTTCATGAGATGGTTAATAATGGGGCTTCTATTGTTGATATTGGAGGTGAGTCAAGTAGACCTGGAGCGGAAAAAATTTCTGTTGCAGAAGAAAAAAATAGAGTTGTAAAGCCAATACAACAGATTAAAAATTGTGAAATAAAATCCTTGATTTCTTTAGACTCAAGAAATTTGTCGACAATGAAAGCATGTCACACAATTGGTGTAGATATATTTAATGATATTACAGCATTTAAGGAAAGAAAAAAAATTGAATTTATTTCAAAAATAGCCTCACCTATAATTATTATGCATATGCAAAAAAAACCCACGAACATGCAGATAAACCCTAAATATAATTTTGCTCCTGTGGATATTTACAAATTTTTTTCAAAAAAAATTACTGATTTGATTGAAGCGGGCGTCAAGAAATCAAATATCGTTATTGATCCAGGAATTGGATTTGGTAAAACCTTGTTTGACAACTTAAAAATTTTAGAATATTTACCACTTTTTCATGGTTTGGGGGTTCCAATTTTAATTGGGGTAAGTAGAAAATCATTTATTGGCGAACTTACAAATGTTGATTTTAAATCACGTGGGAAAAATAAAAAATTGATAGAACCAAGTAAAAGGTTGAGTGGCTCGTTAGCTTTTGCTATTCATGCAACTATGAGTGGTATTCAAATATTAAGAACTCATGATGTATTTGAAACTAACCAAGCTTTGATATGTCAAAGATCAATAAATTTATAGGATAGAAATGATTCAAACAACATTTAGTAGTGAACAAAGATTATTTGGGACAGATGGAATTCGAGGTACAGTAAATCAAGATAAGGTTACTGCATTAATGGCTGTTAATTTAGCTATGGCTGCAGGTGAATATTTTTATGGAAGAGCTGGAACAAAAAAATCACGAGTATTAATAGGAAAAGATACTAGATTGTCTGGATATATGCTAGAGCCTGCACTTGTTGCGGGCTTCACCTCTGTAGGTCTAGACTCAATTACCACTGGTCCACTTCCTACCCCAGCAATTGCACACTTAACTAGAGTTCTTAGGTGTGACTTGGGTGTCATGATCTCAGCATCACATAATCCTTACCAAGATAATGGATTAAAACTTTTTGGTGCTGATGGATTTAAATTAAATGATGAAGTAGAAAATGAAATTCAGTCAAGAATGATTAGTGGTCCTACTCTTGCTAAGTCAGAAGACTTGGGAAGAGCAAGAAGAATGGAGGATGCAATCGGTAGATACTCTGAATTTGTAAAACAAATTTTACCCAAACATGAAGATCTAAGCTCTATGAAAGTAGTATTAGATTGTTCAAATGGCGCTTCCTACAAAGTTGGTCCTGAGGTGTTATTTGAACTTGGAGCTGACTCTATAATTATTGGAGCAGAACCTAATGGTAAAAATATAAATTTAGCTTGTGGTGCAATGTACCCAGAAAACATGGCAAAGATTACAAAATTACAAGGAGCAGATTTAGGTATTGCACTTGACGGAGATGCGGATAGGGTAATTTTTTCTGATGAAAATGGTGAAATAATTAATGGTGACCAGATTATAGCAGTATTAGCTAGAGAGATGCAAAAAAATAATGAGTTAATTGATAATCAAGTTGTTGGTACTTTAATGTCTAACTTAGGATTAGAAAATTATTTAAAAAAATTAAACATATATCTCCACAGAACAAACGTAGGTGACCGATATATTCTGGACAAAATGATTAAATCCAATTCAAAACTTGGAGGAGAGCCATCTGGACATATATTATTAGCTGATTTTGCTAAAACAGGTGATGGCCTGCTTACAGCAATTAAAATTTTATCTCTTCTTAAAAAGTCAGGTTTAAAAGCTTCTGAATTCTTAAGACCATTTAACCCAGTGCCACAATCATTAAAAAATCTAAAAAATATTGATAAAGATTTATTGTCAAATCAAACTATTATTTCTGTAGTTGAAAAACAACAAAAATTACTAGGAAAAAGAGGAAGAATTATGTTACGCCCCTCTGGAACAGAAGATTTGATTAGAATTATGGTAGAGTGCACTGATATTGATCTTGTAAATGAAACTACAGAAATAATTTCAAATACCATTCTAAAAGAAAATGATAATAAAAAAAGTAAGTAATTTATCTAAAACTGTATTGGTTATTGCTGGTTCGGACCCTAGTGGTGGAGCTGGTATTCAAGCCGATTTGAAAACGCTTACATCTTTTGGTGTATACGGAATGACAGCAATAACAGCACTTACAGAACAAAATACAAAAGGTGTTTCTGGAATATTTGAGATACCTTTAGATTTTGTAGTAAAACAAATTAATTGCTGCTTGTCTGATATTGAAGCCAATGCAATTAAAATTGGAATGATGCATAATGCAAATTTAATTAATGGGGTATATGAAGCTCTTAAAAGTAATCAAATAATAGGCAATAAAAAAATTAAAATAATTCTTGATCCAGTTATGGTTGCTAAAGGTGGACACAGGTTACTTAAATCAGATGCAGTAAACGCATTGAAAACTTTTATAAAAAAGACAAATCCAGTTTTAACACCTAATATTCCTGAGGCAGAAATATTAACGGGAATGAAAATAAATAGTTTTGCTGATATGAAAATCGCTGCGAAGAAAATAATTAATCTTGGAGTAAGTTATGTCATCTTAAAAGGGGGTCACATGAACACACCAATTATGTCAGATTTATTAATGGGTAAACAAGTTATACATCAAATAGAAACAAAAAAAATAGAAACTAATCACACTCATGGTACTGGTTGCACAATGGCATCGGCAATAGCAGCTGGGTTAGCTAAATCTCTTGAAATTAAGGAAGCTTTCCTTAATGCACATTTTTACGTAAATCAAGCTATATTAAGGTCACCAAGATTTGGTAATGGTCATGGTCCAATTAATCATTCTTTTAATATTAACTAATTTGTTTGTTAGATATTTTAAGAAGATCTTTATACCATTTATTAACAGGATCTTCGGCCTTTAACAAATTGCAAGAACTGCAAACATCTACCCACTTTAAATTTCCAAAAAAAATACAATCTTCTATGCCAGGTTTTTCTCCACCTATGTAACCATTCTTAATTATTATTTTTCTTATTGGATCAATTGATTTTCTAAATTCTTCAATAGAAGATGAAATCATCGGTACAAATTTTGTAATTGGTCCATTTATTCTTTTCTCTCTTGTCTTAATATAATAATCGATATCATTCGCTTCTAAAACATTTGGTATTTCATGTGCTATTATTTTAAATAAAATTGGTAATAATTGTCTAGAAGTCCATAGATATAAATAATATGAAAAAATTTTTGATGAATGGTTTTTAAAAATTTTTTTTTCAGAATAATTTTTGTTTAACCAATTAATTATATTCCATGAATCATTAACAAAGCCATCTTTATAATCTAAGATTGGAACTAATTCTTGTTTAGAAAATGCAATCTTATTTTTATCAGAAAATTTAATAGGGATAGTTTTAAATTGTATGTCATTAATAATAAGACATAGCTTTACGTTCCAACATGGAGGGCTGAACCTTAAATCATTTTTACCTGATAAATCGTAAAGCTTAAGCATTTATTTAACCTTGGAACCTTTTTAGTATATTGACTTTTGAAAAATAACCTTTATTAGAATTATTGGGCTATTGCTTCCCAACAAGCAATAACATTTGTATGAGGTTAATATGACAAGACCATTAGTCAAGCCAAATCGTCCTGAATTTTCATCTGGACCTTGTGCAAAAAGACCTGGTTGGTCTCTGGATGTATTAAAACAAAGCTCAGTTGGCAGGTCACATAGACATAATGTTTGTAAAAGTAAATTAAAAGAAGTAATTCAACTTACTAAATCATTATTAAATATTCCAAATAATTACTTGGTAGGAATTGTTCCTGGATCTGATACCGGTGCTATAGAAATGGCAATGTGGAATCTTTTAGGTTCAAAACCAGTCACAATACTAGTATGGGATAGTTTTGGTGCGGATTGGGCAAAAGATATTCAATTGCAATTAAAACTAAAAAATATTGATATTATAAAAGCGGATTATGGTCAATTACCTAGCTTAAATAATTGTGATTTTAAAAGTGACATTGTTTTTAATTGGAATGGTACAACCTCAGGAGTATGTGTTCCTAATGCAAATTGGATAAAAAAATCACGAGATGGTTTAACAATATGTGACGCAACTTCCGCTGCTTTTGCAATGGATATAGACTGGACAAGATTGGATGTGGGTACATTTTCATGGCAAAAATCTCTTGGAGGCGAAGCAGGTCATGGCATTATTATTCTTTCACCTAAGGCAGTTCATAGAATAAACACATATGATCCTGGCTGGCCAATACCAAAATTATTTCAACTAAAAAAAAATAATGAAATAAATTTAGATATTTTTTCTGGATCTACAATAAATACACCATCAATGATTTGTGTTGAAGATTTCCTAGATGTGCTTAATTGGAGTGAGCAAATAGGTGGATTACGAGAATTAATTAAAAGGTCAAAAAATAATTTGAATATAATTAAAGATTGGGTTTTTTCATCAAGATGGGCAGACTTCTTGTGTGAAGACCTAAACAATTTATCAAACACTTCAATTTGTCTGAAACTTGCAGACCCTCTTTTAATTAACAAATCTCTAGAAATAAAAAATATTATAGAAAAAAATATAATTAAATTGTTAGAAGAAAATAATGTAGCATTTGACATAGGTAGCTACAGATCTGCACCACCCGGATTAAGAATTTGGGGTGGCCCTACAGTAGATAAAGGTGACATAAAAAAATTATTACCTTGGTTAGATTGGGCCTACTATAAATCATTAACTGATCTCGAAATAAATAAAAAAAAATGAGAGTTACAAAATGCCAAAAGTATTAATTAGTGATAAATTAAGTGAATCTGCAGTAAATATTTTTAAAAAAAATAAAATTGAGACATCATATCAACCAGGCTTAAGTCATGAAGATTTGTTAAAAGAAATCAATTATTATGATGGGCTTGCAATTAGATCTGCTACAAAGGTCACTGAAGAGGTATTGAACAATGCAAAAAATTTAAAAATTGTAGGTCGTGCTGGAATTGGAACAGATAATATTGATAAATTAGCTGCAACTAAAAATGGTGTTATTTTAATGAATACACCATTCGGTAATGCTGTTACTACAGCTGAACATGCTATAGCTCTTATGATGTCACTTGTTAGGATGATACCTCAAGCTGATAGTTCTACTAAAAAAGGGAAATGGGAAAAATCTAAATTTAATGGTACTGAAATTAATGGAAAGTATTTGGGATTAATTGGCTGTGGTAATATTGGATCTATTGTTGCAAGTAGAGCCTTAGGTCTAAAGATGAAGGTATTAGCATTTGACCCATTCCTAACACATGAAAGAGCTTCTGAATTAAGTGTTGAAAAAGTAGATTTGGAATATTTACTAAAGAATTCAGATATAATATCTTTGCATACACCTCTGACAGAGGACACAAAAAATATAGTTTCATCGGAAGCAATTAGCTTGATGAAAAAAGGATCAAGAATAATTAATTGTGCTAGAGGTGGTTTGGTTGACGAAGTGGCTTGTAGAGCTGCTTTAGAAACAGGACATTTAGCAGGTGCAGCCTTTGATGTTTTTAAAGAAGAACCTGCTAAAGAAAACATTTTATTTGATGCTCCTAATTTTGTAGCTACCCCACATTTAGGTGCAGCCACAATTGAAGCACAAGAAAATGTTGCTATTCAAATAGCTCAGCAAATGTCAGACTATCTTAATACAGGAGCAGTGGTTAATGCTCTTAATTATCCTAGTGTTTCAGCAGAGGAAGCTCCAATCCTTAGACCTTATGTTAAATTGGCGTATTTAATGGGATCGTTTTTAGGACAAGTTACTCAAGAAGGTATATTAAGTGTAAAATTAGAGTTAGAAGGGAAAGCATCTAATATTCAAGACGTACCTTTAATGGCTAGTTCTTTAGTTGGTCTTTTAGAACCTACATCTGCGGCAGTAAATAATATAAGTTCAGTATCAATTGCTTCTAGTAGAGGTATCAATTTATCAACAATAAAACATGAAAGAAGATGTGATTACGAAACATTGCTCAAAATTACTATTAAACACGATAATGGTGAAAGAACAATTTCAGGTACCTTGATAGCAGGTAACAAACCAAGAATTATTAATATTCAGGGTATTTCAATCGAATCAGAGTTTCCAAAGAGTGCCCTATATTTAAGAAATTATGATAAACCCGGTTTTATAGGTGATTTAGGTAATAAATTGGGAAATAATGATATCAACATTGCATCTTTTCATTTAGGGCGCCGAAGTGTAGGTGGAGAAGCTATAGCACTAGTAGAGATTGATGGAAAAATAGATGAAAAAGTTTTGTCCGAGATAAGAAATTTACCTCAAGTTGCTAAGGTAAATACAATAAACTTTGAAGGTAAATAAATAGTTGTTCTTTTAAATATTTATTAGATACATTTTGATGTTTGGTATATAAAATATATTTTTAACTTAGGTTCTTAGAATGGCTAGTTCACAATTTCAAAAAGGATTGTTACCTGCAGGATTAAGTGACACGCTGTATCCTAAAGCTCAAGTTCAAGCAAAAATAATAGAAAATCTATTAGATGTATTTTCTAATTATGGGTATTTAAGAGTGAAGCCTCCATTGGTCGAATACGAAGAAACTCTATTATCAGACGGACCAGGAACAGTATTAAAAGATTCGACTTTTAGGATTATGGATCCTTTATCACAAAAAATGATGGCATTAAGATCAGATGTTACTGCACAAATATCTAGAATTGCTTCTACAAGATTATCCCACTTGTCTCGTCCACTCAGATTATCTTATTCTGGGGATGTTTTAAGAGTAAAGGGTGATAGCTTCAATACTGAGCGTCAAAAAACACAAGTTGGTGCAGAATTAATTGGTTTAGAAAATGAACTTTGTGATGCAGAAGTTATTCTTATTTGCTTAAAAGCATTAAAATCAATAGAAATTCAAAATATAACAATTGATATTAATTTACCTTATTTGAGAGAATATTTTTTTAGAGATTTAACTACTCCTTTACAAGAAGAAATAAGTAAGGCTATAGATCTAAAAGATAAACAAACTTTAAAAAAGTTAAAATTCAAATACTCTGAAATTATACTTAGTCTGATGGAATCTGCTGGTGATTATTCCTATGCCACCAAATATTTGAGAGAATTAAAATTAGAAAAGTTTTTAGATGAGACTATAAATTATTATTTAACCGTAATAGATTTAGTAAATAAAAATGATTCATCTATCAAGATTTCAATCGATCCACTCGAGAATAGAGGGTTTAATTACCATACCGGTTTATCGTTCACTATTTTTTCTGAAAATTTAAAAGGTGAAATTGCGAAGGGTGGAAGATATAAAACTTTAAAAGGTGAAACTGCAATTGGATGTACAATTTATACCGAAAAAATTTATTCTAATTCAAATTTAAACAATATAGACAAAAGCCTAGTATATATTCCTCATCTTAATATAAACGCTGCAGATACTATTATTAGTAAGGGGTATAGAGTTGTATTTGGAAACAACTTAAGTTCTGATTTTGAAAAAGAAGCTTTAAATTTGAAATGCCAATTTATTTGGAAAAATAATACAATTGTTAAATTATAAATCTAATTAATAATTAATTTAAATTAAGGGATGTTTTATGAGTAATGTAGTTGTTATTGGAACACAATGGGGTGATGAAGGTAAAGGTAAAATTGTTGATTGGTTATCGGAAAAGGCTCACTTAGTTGTTCGATTTCAAGGAGGCCACAATGCTGGACATACATTAGTCGTTGATGATAAAATATTCAAATTATCTTTATTACCAAGTGGAGTTGTTAGAGAAAAAACAATTATTTTAATTGGAAATGGAGTTGTAATAGATCCTTTCCATCTAAAAAAAGAAATCGACGAAATTAATAATCAAAATATTGCTATATCTCCTGAAAACCTTATTATTTCAGACTCAGCTTTTCTAATTCTTCCAATTCACCAATTAATCGATAAATTGAGAGAAAATAAAAAAAATGATGATAAAATTGGAACTACTGGAAGAGGTATCGGACCAACTTATGAAGACAAAGTTGGCAGAAGAGGCATAAGAATATGTGATCTCTATAACAGAGAAGATTTATTAATTAAAATCTCTAAATTATATGATTTTCATAATATTTGGTTAAAAGCCATGGGTGAAAAATGTCTAGATCCAAACGATATTTTTGAAAAACTATGGGATCTAGGTCAAAAATTAAAAGCTTTTGTTCAACCTTCTTGGCTTATAATTAATAAATATAATGATCCTTTATATAATGTCCTTTATGAAGGTGCTCAAGGGACCTTTTTAGATGTAGATCATGGTACTTACCCTTATGTTACTAGTAGTAATACAATTGCATCACAAGCAGGAATTGGTGTTGGATTGGGACCAACATCAATAGCTTATACTGTTGGTATTACAAAAGCTTATACGACACGAGTGGGATCAGGTCCATTCCCAACAGAAGATACTGGTACAGATGGAATTGAATTGGGTAAGAGGGGACACGAATTTGGAACTGTTACAGGTAGACAAAGGCGATGTGGTTGGTTTGATGCTGTATTAGTTAAGCAGGCAGTCTCTTTATCAAGTATTAATGGTATAGCTTTAACTAAACTAGATGTTTTAGATGGTTTTAGAGAAATTAAAATTTGTACAGGTTATAAATTAGACGACAAAATGATTAATTATTTACCTTCATCACAAGAAGAACAAAAGAAGATAAAGCCGATCTATGAGGTCTTAAAAGGATGGAAAGGTAGTATAGTTGGTCTAAGAAAATTAAGCGATCTTCCAGAAGAAGCTAAAAATTATGTTAAAAAAATACAGGAACTTGTAGGTTCTGAAATTATATTAATATCAACTAGCCCAGAGAGATCTGATACCATATATATTAAGGATCCATTTGACTTTTCTTAATTTTCATTAAGTTCAATTAATTTAAGCTCTTTAGCTTTTGATTTTACAGCTAATTGAAGTTTTTCAAATGCTCTGGTTTCGATTTGTCTAATTCTTTCTCTACTAACTTTATAAAGCTGAGATAAATCTTCGAGTGTCATAGGATTATCCATCAACCTTCTTTTGATGATAATGTCTTTTTCTCTAGGTTTTAGGAAATTTAAGGCTTCAAGCATCATCTTGTTTCTAATATTTTTTTCTTGATGATTTGCATACTGAGTTTCTTGATTATCTCTTTCGTCAGTAAGTAGATCTTGCCATTCAGCATCTTCACCATCTTGACGACTAATGTGAGAGTTTAGGGAATGATCACCACCCAACATTCTTCTATTCATGGAAACAACTTCGTCTTCAGTAACATCCAAGGTCTTAGCTATTACATTGACTTGCTTAGGTGAAAGGTCACCGTCTTCCAAAGCATTTAATTTTCCTTTTATTTTTCTTAAATTAAAAAATAATTTTTTCTGACTTGCCGTAGTACCAATTTTAACTTGGGACCAACTTTTTAGCACAAATTCTTGAATTGCAGCCTTAATCCACCACATTGCATATGTAGCAAGTCTAAAACCTTTTTCAGGATCAAACTTTTTAACAGCATGCATCATACCAATATTACCTTCTGCAATTAAATCTGCAATCGGAAGACCATATCCTCTATAGCCCATAGCTATTTTTGCAACTAATCTTAAATGACTGGTAACAAGTTTATGTGCTGCTTTTGTATCTTGTTTTTCTAACCAATCTTTAGCAAGGACATACTCTTCATTAGCTTCTAACATAGGAAATTTTTTAATGTGATCTAAATATCTTCCCAAGTTATTATCTGGTGAAACTAAAGATAAATTCATGCTTTCTATGTTACTCAAATTACATCTCCATTAATATTTAATTATATAATATCTTTTTGCACAGATTTAAAGGTTTATTAAAATTTTATGTTTATAACTTCAGATTATCTATAAGTACAATAATATCTTTAGGGAGAGAACTAGAAAATTCCATATATTTCTTGTTTATTGGATGCTTAAAGCATAATTTCGTTGCATGAAGAGCTTGTCTACTAAAAGATTTTATCAATTTAGTTTTATCTTTAGTTGTATTATTTCTAAAAACCTTTTGTGATGGTGGATTACCATATAATTCATCACCTATTATACTATGGCCTAAGTCTGACATGTGGACACGAATTTGATGTGTTCTTCCTGTTTCAAGCTTACACTCTATTAGACTAGCAAAAGGGGGGTAAATATCTAATATTTCCCATTTTGTAATAGCCATTTTACCCTTATGGATAATAGCCATTTTTTTTCTATTAATAACAGACCTGCCTATTGGTTTTTCAATTATACCCGCATTAACAGGCTGTCCCCAAACAATAGCATTATATCGTCTATCTAAATCATGGTTAAAAAAAATTTTGCTTAAGTTTGAATGAGCCAACTCTGTTTTAGCCACTACCATTACACCGCTTGTGTTTTTATCTAATCTATGCACTATGCCAGGTCTTTTAACTCCACCAATCCCTTGAAGATTTTTGCCACAGTGATAAAGAAGAGCATTTACTAGAGTTCCATTAGGAGACCCTGGTGCAGGATGTACAACCATACCTGACTTTTTATTTATGACAATTATAAATTCATCTTCATAAAGAATATCCAATTTTATATCTTCAGCTAATGGTAAAGGTTCACTTGGTAAAGGCAAAATAATTTCTATAGTTTTACTGTTCTGAACTTTAAATGAAGGGTTATTAACTGTTTTTCCATCAACTTTTATGTGTTTGCCTTCTATTAATAATTTAACTTTACTCCTAGAAAATGAAAAGTTATTTAAATTTAATTGTTGTTTTGTTTGGTCGCTTACTTTAATAGCTTCAGTAATCCAAACGTCAAGTCTTTCATGATGTAAGGAATAATCTTTTATATTAAATGAAATTTTTGTAGGAATAGTCATGTCTGATTTATTAAATCCAAAAAAAGAAAAACCATCTTTACTACTATCTAATATAAAGATTATAAAAATTTTTGCTATTATTTTAGGATTATTAATAATTGTAGGGTTAGTTATTTTATTTTTGGGATTAGCAAAAAGTTATAATAAGTTAAACAACAAACAAATTTCTAATAAAACCCTCATAAATAATATAGAATTACCAAATAAATTCATTTTCAATCAACCAGATAATGCTGAGTTGATATCTTCATCCTTAGGAACTAATAACCAAATTCTATTAAGATATCTTTACAATGGCAAAAATACGTTAGTAATATTAGATTTTAAAACAAAAGCAATTATGTCTATAATTACAATTAAAAAGGGACAAGATGTTTTTAAAAGTAATTAGATTAGTAAGATTTTTTATATGTATAAAAAAATTTTAATTGGCACTGACACCATTTCAGGTATAGCTCCACAGATATTGGATGCAATTTCAACAGTGTCAAATACAAAAACATTACCTTATGGAAATGATTTTTTTACAAAAGAATGCCAAAATCTTGTAAAAGAAATTTTTGAAAAAAATGATGTGGAAATTATTCCTATGATGTCAGGAACTGCCTCAAATTCCTTGGCACTTGCATCTTTTTTACGTTCTTATTCGAGTGTTATTTGTCATAATGAAGCTCATATTAACAAGGATGAATGTGGAGCTCCAGAGTATTTTTCAGGAGGGGGTAAACTACTCACCATATCAAATGCTTTAGGAAGAATTCAAGTAGGGGATCTTGTAAAAAAAATTGAAGAAATCAATTTTAAAGGTAAATCAAATTCAGTGGTGTCAGGAGTTTCAGTTACTCAATTAGCAGAAAATGGTACTTTATACACATTAGACGAATTAAATGCCCTTAATAAGGTTTGTAAAACAAATAATCTTTATTTGCATATGGATGGCGCTAGATTTTCAAATGCGTTAGTTGCGCAAGAAAATGTTTCTCCCGCAGATGCTACATGGAGAGCAGGTGTTGATTGCTTGTCTTTAGGTGCTACTAAAAATGGTGCTATGGCAGCTGAGATTATAATTTTTTTTAATAAAGAACTTGCTAAAGAAGCTAAGCATCTTATCAAACAGACTGGACATGTGATCTCTAAAACTAGATTTGTGTCTGCTCAGTTAAATGCATGGTTTAAAGATGATTTATGGTTAAAACTAGCGAAAACTGCGAATAAAAAAGCTTTATATCTTAGAAAGAAATTATCAAAATTTAAAGAATTTAAATTTTTATTTCCTACTCAGGGTAATGAGATTTTTTTACAAGTGAACAAAAATACTTATAACAACATCTTAAAATTAAATATAATTCCAAATTTATGGTCTAAGCTTAATGATGACCTTTTCGTAATTAGATTTGTTACTTCTTTCCAGACTAAGACTAGTGAGATTGATGAAATAATAAATAGGTTAGAGATTGGGTTAAGTTTTAATTAAATACCATAGTTAAGATTTAGGGCGATTGCTAAAATCATTGATTTTAATTGTAAAAATAAATTTTTTTCAAATAAGAATGAAAATTTACCTATGAAACTATAACCTAAGCATAACGGTAAAAAATATATTCTAATCATAAAAATAACCCAAGCTAAGTAGAGTGGTACAAGTGGTTTTACAATAAATTTGGGAGTTATTTTTTGTGAGTTGTTGATAATAGGGGAGACAATCTTGGTAATAAAACGAAAAATAACAAAATTACCTTCTTCACTTATAAAAAGGTTTAAGATAAATTTAAAAAATAAAATTATCATTAAACATGCTAACATGTAGTCAAGAGCTATAAGCCAAATAGGAAAAGTGTAATTCATATTGTTATCATACAAACATATTGGAAAATTGAGAAATTATAATTTATGATATTTGATAATGAATTTAAACTTAATAATTCATATTTACTGTAGACTAGAATGAAAATTTTTGAGGTAACCATATGAACAACCCACAATATATTTTTTCGATGTATAAATTAAGTAAGGTATACCCAGGCGGGAAACAAGTAATTAAAGATATTAGTCTTTCTTTTTTGCCTGGAGCAAAAATAGGTGTTTTAGGAGGAAATGGAGCTGGAAAATCAACTCTTTTAAGAATTATGGCAGGGGTTGATAAAGAATATAATGGTGATGCTAAATTAGCTGAAGGTATAAAAGTTGGTTATTTAGCTCAAGAACCACAGTTGAATAGTGATTTAAATGTCTATGAAAATGTAATGGAGGGTATGGCTGAAGCAAAACAACTTATTGATGATTTTAATGCTATTTCTCTTAAATTTTCTGAGGATTTGACTGATGAAGAAATGAACGAAATAATAGCAAAACAAGGTGAATTACAAGAACAAATTGATAACATAGATGCATGGGACTTAGATAGAAAAGCAGAAATAGCTATGGACGCCCTTAGTCTTCCCCCTGCAGATGCAAAAATAGATCATTTATCAGGTGGTGAAAAAAGAAGAGTGGCTTTAGCAAAGCTACTTCTATCAAATCCTGATTTATTATTGTTGGATGAGCCGACAAATCATCTAGATGCATTATCAGTAGCTTGGTTGCAAAGATTTCTTCATGATTTTCCTGGTACCGTTGTAACAATTACTCATGATAGATATTTCTTAGATGAAGTTGCTGGATGGATATTAGAATTAGATCGTGGAGAAGGTATTCCATATAAAGGTAATTATTCTGGCTGGTTAGAACAAAAACAAAAGCGACTTGAACTTGAAGGTAAAGCAGAAGAATCTAGAAAAAGAAAGCTCAGTGAAGAATTGGAGTGGATTAAGTCAGCGCCCAAAGCAAGACAAGCTAAATCGAAAGCTAGAATAACTTCTTATGAAGAACTGATTGCAAAAGAACAGAAAAGAGAAATTAATACAGGAAATCTTGTAATACCACCTGCTCCTAGATTAGGTAACGAGGTAATAGTTTTTAAAAACGTAAGCAAATCCTTTGATAATAAATTGTTGATAGATAATCTTAACTTTAAGCTCCCTCCTGGAGGTATTATAGGAGTAATTGGAGCTAATGGTGCAGGTAAGACTACTTTATTTAGATTGATAACTAAAGAAGAGCTTCCAAACGAAGGAGAAATCTCAATTGGTGATACTGTGAGTTTGAACTACGTTGATCAATCAAGGGATATTTTAAAACCAGACCAAAATGTGTGGCAGACCATTTGTGATGGTCAAGATGAAATACAAATAGGTAAAAAGACTATTCAAAGTAGAGCTTATGTTGGTCAATTTAACTTTAAAGGATCTGATCAACAAAAAATTGTAAGTCAACTTTCAGGTGGAGAGAGAAATAGAGTACATCTAGCAAAAATGTTAAAAAATCCAGGTAATGTTTTACTTTTAGATGAACCTACCAATGACCTCGATGTTGATACGTTAAGAGCATTAGAAGATGCAATTCTTGATTTTTCAGGATGTGTAGTTGTTATTTCACATGATAGGTGGTTTTTGAACAAACTTGCTACACACATTCTAGCTTTTGAAGGTGGAAGTCATGTGGAATGGTTCGAAGGTAACTATGAAGATTATGAGTTAGATAAAAAAAGAAGATTAGGTGAAGAATCACTAAATCCAAAGAGAATAAAATATAAGCCAATATTGAGATAATTACTGATTTTTATTCATGTTTTCTAATAATATATTGAAGTCACCTTTGTTCTTTCGCAAAATAGAGACTGCTTCGGCTTTTTGAGAACTTACTAATGATATACCTTCTATTTCCAAATCTAGAATAAGAAAAGATCCTGTTTTATCTGCTGCCAATTTCCATAAAAGATTTACTTCAGGTTTATTTCCATTTGGGTCTTTAATTAGACCTCTAACATAAACAAGCTTCTTACCTCTTTTTTCTGATTTTTTTTGCTCATAAGACAAAGTAGCCAAAGTATTTAAATGTTCTTCAATCGTAAGTACTATTTGTTTTAGTAAAGCAGTTTTATACATTTCTCTTTGTTTTTTAGAGGCTTTTTTCCAAAAAGTTCCAGTGGTGGCTCTCCCCATAAAATCAAGATTAACATATTTTTTTATTAATAATTCAATTTTTGTGGATCTTTCTTTTGGTTCTAGTTTAATAGTATCAATAGCGTGATTTTTAGCTTCCACTATCATTTGTTGAACAATAGCTTCTCCTTTATCCAAATTATTAGAAAAAGATTTGTAAATATTAACGTTTAAAATTAAAAAAATTATAACAGTATAAGTTAATAATTTACTTATTTGTTTACTAATCCAAAAGTTTTTCAAATTCTGCATCCAAGTTGTTATTTTTATTCTCAAGGTATTTTTCGCCATAAATTTCATTACGTCTGTTTTGAAGATAGAAAGACTTAATTTTGATATAGGGATCGGCTGAAAGATAAATATTATCAATGGTTTTTAAAATTTTTCCCCTTTTATCAACCATGTTAACTGGTATCTCTGCTAAGCTTAAATTATCAAATGCATTAGAAGATAAAGTTGCCATATTTTGTTTATCTAATATAGTTCCAGTTAAATCTCTAGTTGTTTTTGGCCCAAGAAAAGGAACCATCAAAAATGGGCCTTCTGAAACATTTAATTTTGCTAAAGTTGATCCAAAATCTCTTTTTTTAATATCACCTTTATCTAGATCATAAAAACCAAAGGTAAGTCCATTTAATAGAAACTTAGCAGATGCTAAAATCGTATTTTCCATATCTGCTTGTAAAGCACTATTAATTATTGTACTTGGGGTATTCATCCAATCCAAATGATCACTAACACCTGTCCTAACTTTAGGAGGAATTTTTTTGATATAAGTCTTACTTATAGGAGAAATTATTTTCTGATCTATATATTTATTAAATTCAAATACATTTCTATTAATTTTTTCAAATGGGTCTTTGTTTTCAGAAGCAAATTTTTTAGAACTTGAGCATCCATTCAAAATAAATATAGCTGTTATTAGATTTACAAATAAAAATTTAGATTTCTTAATCATGAAATAACACGCATTAATAATTTATATATTAAAATTTTATTATTATTTATTTATTAATTTTCTACAAGTTAAACAATCAATATGTTAGAAATATAATTATGATAACCTCTAATTCTTTTTAAGAAAATTTAAAAATTATGTCACAATTTTATAATCATCAAGGATATATAGATCTTAATGATTCTCAAAAAGAAGCTGTTCAAATTCTTGATGGGCCTTTATTGGTACTTTCTGGTGCAGGAACAGGAAAAACAAGAGTTCTCACTGCTAGACTAGCAAATTTAATATATAGTAATAAGACAAAGCCATGGAATATTCTTGCAGTAACTTTTACAAATAAAGCTGCAAAAGAAATGAGAACCAGACTTGAAAGTTTAATTGGACCATCAGCTAATTCAGTGTGGTTGGGTACCTTCCATTCAATAGCAGCTAGAATATTAAGAGAAAATGCAGAAGTTATAGGTTTAAACTCTAATTATACAATAATAACACCAGATGATCAAATTAGGCTTTTAAAACAAATAATGATTGATGAAGATATTGACATTAAAAAGTTTACACCAAAATCAATGTCTAATTTGATTAGCTCTTGGAAAGATAAAGGTTATAAACCAGAAGAAGTAAATATATCTGATAATTATTACTTTGCTAATGGCAAAGCAATAGATATATATAAAAGGTATCAGTCAAGATTAATTACTTTAAATTCTGCTGATTTTGGTGATTTATTGTTATATAATCTAATATTATTTTCTGAACATCCGGATATATTACAACAATATCAATCAAAAATTTTATATTTTCTAGTAGATGAATATCAAGATACCAATACTATTCAATATTTGTGGCTTAAATTATTTGCAAAAAAATCTCAAAATATCTGTTGTGTTGGAGATGATGATCAATCCATCTATGGTTGGCGCGGTGCAAAAGTTGGAAATATTTTAAAATTTGAAAAGGATTATGCTTCAGCCAGGGTAATAAAATTAGAAGAAAATTACAGATCAACTGGACGAATTCTAGAGGCTGCCAACAGCATTATTGCCAATAATAAAGAGAGGTTAAGTAAAAAACTTAAAACATCTTCTGCGGATGGAGACAAAATTGACTTAATATCCGTTTGGGATGGTGTTGAAGAAGCTAGAAAAACCAGCTCTGAAATAGAAAATTTACATTCATATGGTCTCAGGTACGATCAAATAGCTGTTTTAGTTAGAGCTGGCCACCAAACTAGATATTTTGAAGAAAGATTTGTAGATATAGGTATTCCTTATAAAGTAATTGGAGCTAAATTCTACGACCGTTTAGAAATTAGAGATGCTTTAGCTTATTTACGAGTTGTTCAGCAACCTAATGATGATTTAGCCTTAGAAAGAATAATAAATGTTCCCAAAAGAGGATTAGGAACAAGTACTACTAGTTTAATACATTCTTATGCAAAGAAAAATAATATTTCTTTTTTTTCAGCTTCCCAAGAATTGTTGTTTACTGATGAATTGAGGCCCAACGTTAAAAGAACATTACAAAACTTAATAAATCAATTTATTGATTGGAACAAACATATCAAAGATATTGAACATACTGATTTGACCTTAAAAGTTTTGGAAGAATCTGGGTATATAGGTCATTGGCAAAATGAAAATTCTATTGAAAGTGAAGGTAGATTAGAAAACTTAAAAGAGTTGATAAATGCTATGAGTAGTTTCGATAACTTATCAGGATTTTTAGAACATATATCATTAGTTATGGATGGAGATAATGAAGCTGAAGCTGGTGAAGTTTCGCTGATGACTTTGCATGCTGCTAAAGGCCTTGAATTTGAAGCTGTTTTTTTACCAGGATGGGAAGAGGGTACGTTTCCAAGTCAGAGATCTATTGATGAATTAGGTTTGTCAGGTTTAGAAGAAGAAAGAAGGTTAGCTTATGTAGGAATTACACGTGCAAAAAAAAGACTTTTTATAACTTTTGCAGCTAATAGACAAATTCATGGTTTATGGCAAGGATCAATTCCGTCAAGATTTATAAGTGAATTACCAAAAAAGATTATTAATGAAAATATTGAGGGTAATCTTGGAGCAGATATATCTAGCTATAATCAAATTGATTTTGACTTATCATCAAACAATTCCTCATATGGGCCAGGATTTATTAGAGCAAAACAGAACGGCATCAAAAGTCTTAATGTTTATAAAAATTCTCAATTTGAGAAGAGTCAATCTGGCCCTAATTTAAACCTTAATGTTGGACAAAGAGTTTTTCATCAAAAATTTGGTATGGGTCTTATTATTTCCTCAGATGGAGATAAACTGAATATAAATTTTGATAAAGCTGGTGAAAAGAAAGTAGTATCTAGTTTTATTCAAATAATAGAATAATACACATAGTTATGGATTTATGGTCAATCAGAATTATTGTAGAGGATAAGTTTAAAGAATTATTTTCTGAATATTTTGAAAATTTTGATGGATATTTATCATCTACTTTATTTCAGGATAAAGATTTAAGCGTAAGGTATAATATATGCAAATCTTATAATTTAACCACGAACAAATTAGGTGAATTTCATCAAAATAAATATTGGACATTAGAAACTCTTCTTAATAAAAAACCTAACAAAAAAATTATTATTACAAAATTAAATTTTTTCGCTAAACAATTTAAACTAAATAAATTTTATGATCATAATGAAAAAAATAATGATAAAGAATTTTTAAATAAAATTTATATATCAAAAATTATTAATAAAGATTGGCTTAAAGAAAACAGGTCATCATTTCCGTCTATAAATATTGATAACTTTTACATTTATGGTTCTCATATTAAAAAAGAATATTCTGAAAATAAGATACCAATAAAAATAGATGCTTCCTTTGCATTTGGAACAGGATCTCATGAAACTACAAAAAGTTGCTTAAATTCCTTAACTTATTTATCAAAAATTTATAATCCAAAATCAGTATTAGATTACGGTTGTGGAACTGGAATACTTGGAATAGCATCAAAAAAGATTTTTAAAAATAATAAAATCACCTTTGTTGATATAGATATAAATGCATTAAAACTAACAAAAAAAAATCTTAGATTAAATAATATCATTAGCAGACAAATCTTTCTTTCTAAGTCAAACACAATGAAAAATTTCAATAAAAAAAAATATTATGATTTAATTTTTGCTAATGTTCTTTTTGGTCCTCTAACAAGTTTAGCGCCTAGACTTAAATTTATGTCAAAACCAAATTCATTTATAATTTTATCAGGACTTTTAAGTAATCAGATCATAAATATAGTTAATAGATATAAAATGTTTGGATTTAAATTGAAAAAAAAGATTATTATAAATGGGTGGGGAACAGTAATAATGAGACGTCAATTTTAATTAAAGAGTAAAGTTTGAGTGTAAAATTAAAATTACTAATAAAAAATATGAAGTTAAAAAAACTAGATGCACTGTTAGTTCCTAGATCTGATATGTATTCTGGTGAAGAAGTTCCAGACTATGAAGAGCGTTTAAAATTTATATCAAACTTTTCTGGTTCTGCTGGTCATGCAATAATATCCGCTAATTCAGAAGTAAAATCTGTTATTTTGAGTGATGGTCGTTATGAACTGCAATTAAAAAAAGAAGTTGATCCAAAAAATTTTGATTGTTTGATAGGTGGCTTTAAAGATATTTGTTTGTTTTTAAAGAAAAATGAAAAAAAACTAAAAAATATTGCAATTGATCCTTGGCTATTAACACTAAAGCAATATGAATTATTAAAAAGTTTACTGAAAGGTTCAAAAATAAGATTTGAACTTGTTGATAAAAACTTAATTGATGAAATATGGGTAAAAAAAAATTTTGTTGTTCAAAATAAAATTTTTGAAATTTCTCATCAAATTAATGGTGAATCTGCTTCTTCAAAAATTGATCGTCTTAAAAAAATAATAAAAAAGAATAATTGTGATTTTTATATCTTATTTAATCCTGCCGGTCTTTCATGGTTGCTCAATATTAGAAGTACAGATTTAAAGTATAGCCCAGTCATTAGGTCTTTTTGTGTTATTTCAAAAACTGGAGAAGTTTTTATTTTTACAAAAAATCACAAGCTTAAGAAATATTTTTCTAATAATAAGCAAATAAAAATTTATAAATTAGATGATTTTTCTAATTTGTTTTTAAATTTAAAAAATAAAAATTTTCTTATTGATCCAAATTTCTTACCTTTAAAAATTTATAATGTTTTAAAAGAAAATGGTTTATCACACCAATTTATAAATTGCCCAGTTGATAAGTTTAAATCCATAAAAAATCCTGTAGAACTAAGTGGATTTAAAAATGCTCATTTAAAAGACGGTTTAGCTATATTGAAATTCTTATTTTGGTTTGAGAAAAATGTTAATTCAAACAAACTTACTGAGATCTGCTTGTCTCAGAAACTTTTTGATATTCGTTCTTTAGATAAAACATTCATTTGTGAGAGCTTTGTAACAATTTCAGCATTTGCAGAGAATGGCGCAATTGTTCATTATAAAGCAAAAACCTCCACTAATAAGAAAATTGATAAAAGTAGTCTGTATTTAATTGACACAGGTGCTCATTATTTAGACGGAACTACTGACACAACTCGTACCCTTCTAGTTGGCAAAGCTAAATCGCAAATGTTAGATGATTATACTTTAGTTTTAAAAGGGCACATTGCAATTGCATCTGCTTCCTTCCCTGTAGGTACTAAAGGAAGGGAATTAGATACTTTAGCCAGGGTGGCATTATGGTCTGAAGGTAAAGATTATGCTCACGGAACAGGACATGGAGTAGGTCATGTTTTAAGTGTGCATGAAGGACCAATTTCTATTTCTAAAGCATCTGAATGTACTATTGAGCAAGGCATGGTGATTTCGAATGAGCCAGGATATTATAAAAAAGGTGAGTACGGTATTAGGATTGAAAACTTAGAGGTTGTAAAAGAAAAGGCTAATAAAAATTTTTTATGTTTTGAAAATTTAACTAGAGTTCCTTTAGAATTAGACCTAATTAATAAGCGAATGTTGTCATCGTTTGAGATAAATTGGATTAATAATTACCATAAGAAAGTATATCAAGATTTATCAAAATTAATTGACGAAGATAATAAAGAATTACTTTTATTTTTGAAAAGAAAAACTACAACAATTTAAACATCAATTCTTTTTATTGTTTCAACCCACTCATTTTCATTTATTATTGGGATGTTTAATTCTTTAGCTTTTTTTGCTTTGGATCCAGGTCGTTCACCAACAATTACATAATCTGTATTCTTAGAAACAGAGCTACTTACTTTTGCTCCTAAGTTATTTAGTTTTTGTTTTGCCTCATCACGACTCATCGTATCTAATGTACCAGTCAATACTACTATTTTGTCCTTATAGGGTGAATTAATTAGTTTTTGATCAACATTTTCAATTATTATATATCTTAAGAGTTCTTTTAAAATGACAAGATTGGAAGATGTATTAAAAAATAAGATTATATCCTCAGCAATATTTTCACCGATCTGATCAATTGAAACAAGCTTTAGGAATGAATCGGATAATTTATCATTAGCTTTTTTCATTTCACTACAAAAATTTTCAAAAGAATTATAATTTAAGGCCAATAATTTAGCATTGTTTTCACCAATCTGTTTGATTCCAAGAGCATAAATTAATTTATCTAGTGGAATTCTTTTCTTTGACTCAATGGAGTTTAGAAGATTAGAAACTGATAATTTTCCTAAACCTTCACGTTTTACTAATAACTCTTTATATTTATTCATTTTAAAAATATCACTAAAATCCTTTATGATTTTTTCTTTGAAGAGCATGACTATTAATTTGTCCCCTAAACCTTCAATATTAAAAGCATTTTTGGAAACAAAATGCTTTAATTTTTCAACTGTTTGAGAAGGGCAATTGACTCCAGAAAGACATCTTCTAATTGCTTCGTTTTTTGGTTTATGTGTTTTGCCTCCACATGATGGACAAAAATCAGGTGGAAGATAAACTATAGAATGTTTTTTTCTTTTCTCTTTTATTACTTCAGTAACTTGTGGAATAACATCTCCAGCACGTTGAATTTTAACAATGTCTCCTACTCTAATATCTTTTCTTGAAATTTCGTCTTCGTTATGGAGTGTTACATTTGAAACTAGCACCCCTCCAACTTTTACAGGTTTTAATTTACCAACTGGTGTAAGAGCTCCAGTTCTGCCAACTTGTGTTTCGATATTTAAAAGTACAGTTTCAACTATTTCAGGAGGGAGTTTGTGAGCAATCGCCCATCTTGGCGATCTAGACAAATTTCCTAATCTTTCTTGTAAAATTCTATCATTCACCTTGTATACAAGACCATCAATTTCATAATCTAACTCATTTCTTTTAGATATCATAAAAGAGTAGAATTTTTTTATATCTTCAATGCTACTTGCCCTAAAGTTTTCTTGATTTGTGTTGATACCCATTTGTTTAAATTTTTTTAAAAGATCAAACTGAGTTTTAATATTAAAGTCATTTGTATATTCACCAACGGAGAAGGCATAAAAATTTAACTTGCGTTCTTTTATAATATTTATGTCTTTTTGTCGTATAGATCCTGCAGCAGCATTTCTTGAATTAGCAAAAACTTTCCCATTTTTTTCTATTTGTGACTTGTTAAGTTCTTCAAAATTAGCTTTTTTCATAAAGATTTCACCTCTTATCTCTATGAGATTTGGATAATTACCTTTTAATTTACGTGGTATATCTCTAATTGTCTTGACGTTATCGGTTACTATTTCGCCTACTTTACCATCTCCTCTAGTGACAGCATTAAATAAATTTCCATTAACATAAAGAAGTGATATTGATAGACCATCAATTTTAGGCTCACACATAAAATCTATCTGAAAATCTTTTTTTAAATTCAAAAATTTTAGAGTTCTCTCATTGAAATCATTCACGTCTTCAAAAGAAAACGCATTAGTAAGTGAAGTCATTGGTTTTCGATGATTATATTTTTGGAATTGGTTTGAGCTTTGTGAACCAACAGTTTTGCGTTCTAAAAACTTAAATTCAGGATTTTCATTAATTAGAGTATCATATTTTCTACAAAGCTTATCATATTCAAAATCTGAAATTTCCGGATTATCCTCAGAGTGGTATTTATTATCGTGAAAGTCAATCTCATTTTTTAATTGATTTAATATA
>CACAAB010000022.1 GCA_902530325.1 uncultured SAR116 cluster alpha proteobacterium
TCCTTCTTTTCCGGGATCAGTAATTTCACATGCAGGAAAACCAAAATTTCCAGCAATGACGCAATTGATTTTATTAAATTTTAATATATGAAATAATAAGGCTACAGTGGTAGATTTACCATTAGTTCCGGTTATACCAATTAATCTTGCTTTTGGCTTTGTTTCAACAAACAAGTCAATTTCATTAATGATTTTGACTTTATTTTTTATTGCAAGTTGAATTGCGTAATGCTTGTTCTTGGCATGTATTGGTATTCCTGGACTTACAACTAATAAGGTTAAAGTTTCCCATGGCCAAAATTTGTAATTTTTCCAACTATTTTTTTTAATTGAATCTGGCTTATTTTTTTCATCATCGAATATATATAAATTAGCTTTTGAACCTATTAGAATCTTTGCTGCAGCTAAACCAGATAATCCAGCACCTAAAATTCCAACATCTTTATTTTTGTAACTACTAATACTTATCAATTTACTACCTTAGTTTAAGTGAAGAAATCCCAATTAATGCCAAGATAACTGCAATTATCCAGAACCTTATGACTATTGTAGATTCTGCCCATCCCTTTTGTTCAAAATGGTGATGTAATGGTGCCATTCGGAATATTCGTTTACCTGTAAGTTTATATGATAAAATTTGTACTATTACCGATACAGTCTCTAATACAAAAAGACCTCCAATTATTACGAGTACTAATTCATGTCTTGCTGCTGATGCAGTAACACCAATTACCCCACCAAGCGAAAGTGAACCTGTATCACCCATAAAAACCATCGCTGGAGGTGCATTAAACCATAAAAATCCTAACCCTGAACCTATAATTGCACCTAGAAAAACTGCAATTTCACCAACTCCTGGAACATAATTTAATTGCAAATAATTAGAAAAATTTACATGACCAACTACGTAAACTATTACCGCTAATGAACTAGCTGCTATCATTACTGGCACAATCGCTAATCCATCTAGTCCATCAGTTAAATTGACAGCATTTGAAGAGCCCACAATAACTAAGATTGTAAATGGTATATAAAAAATTCCTAAAAATATAATACTATCTTTTAAAAAAGGAATAGATAATGTGTTTTGAAAGTCTTCTGGTGTATTTTCTGAAATCAGCCAAGCTGCTAAAAAAGCTATAAAAATCTGAGGTATAATTTTCTGGTAACTTTTTAGACCATTGCTTGTCATCCTTGATACTTTTAACCAATCATCTAAAAGGCCTATTATTCCAAAAAACAAAGCCACTCCTAAAACAATCCATATATATATATTGTTCAACTTAGCCCACAAAATTGTAGAAATAGTGAAGGCTAATAAGATTAATAGACCTCCCATAGTTGGTGTGCCAGCTTTGAAAATAATATGATTTTTGGGGCCATCAACTCGTATAGGTTGGCCTTTTTTCTGTTTTCTTTTCAGCAGTGAAATAATAAATGGACCAAAAATAAAACTTATCAATAAAGCAGTTAATAAAGCTCCAATTGTTCTAAAAGTAATATAATTAAATAAATTTAGAGGTTGAAAGTGGTCAGTATAATTTAATAAAAGATCAGGCAGCATTCATATTCTCCTGAATAATATTTTTGAATACAGGTACAAGTTTCCAAAGACCAGTACCATTTGAACCTTTTAAAAGAATTATTTGATTAGGTTTTATGAACTTTTTTATATCATTTATTAATTTATCAATTTTACAATATGAATAAGAATTAAATGTAAATTTTAATTCATTATGTATCTTTTTTGAATAACTTCCTATTGTTAAAAGTAAATCAGGCTTTATTTTTTTTAAAATTGGAACAAGTTCTAAATGCATTTGTGTTGAACTTTCACCTAACTCAAGCATATCACCAATTATAATAACTACCTCAAAGTTACTTAGTTTAAGTCTTAAGTTGTAAAAGTTATAAAGCGCTGCTTTCATAGAAGCGGGATTAGAATTATAGCTATCGTCAATGATGAAAGTTTTTTTATTTTTATTAAAATTTATTGTAAGTTTTTCTCCTCTTCCAGATAAAGGCTTAAGATTGCTGATTACCTTAATAACTTTGGCAGATTCAAGTTTTAATTCTTTAATGACTGAAACAGTAGCGATAGCATTTTCAGCTTGCGTGATATTTAAGTATTTTAAATACCAGTTCTTTATTTTATCAAAGAAAACTATTGATCCTTCTTTTTCATCAATTATTTTCATAATTCGTGTGTTTGAATTTTTAGAATGACCAAATAAATGGATTTTAGCATTTACTTTTTTAGCTTGAGTTATCAGAAATTCATGCCAAATATTATCTGAGTTAATGATGGCAATACCATTCTTTTCTAAGCCTAAAAAAATTTCACTTTTTGCCCTAGCAATCTCTTTTTCATTTTTAAAATTTTGAATGTGAGAGGATGATACGTTTGTAATAAGCGCCACATTAGGTTTGGCTATTTTGGTTAATTTTATAATTTCACCTTTATTATTCATTCCTAATTCTAGAACACAAAAATCATAATTATAAGGCAATCTAGCTAATGTTAATGAAAGCCCAATTATGTTATTATTATTTCCAGACGTTTTATGAGTTTTACCGAATTGATTAAGTGCGTTTGATAATAAATAGTTAGTACTAGTTTTCCCGCTACTACCAGTTATACCAATAGTAATTCCGTTAAATCTATTTCTTGCAAATTTTGCAATCTGGATTAAAGCTTTTTTAGTATCATTCACAAATAATCCATTATGTTTTCTAGCCAATTTAAGATTTGAAACTAGAACTCCACATGCACCTTTTGATATAGCAGATTCTATGAAGTGGTGACCATCAAATTTGTCACCAACAAGTGCTACAAATAATTCACCCTTTTTAATAGTTCTATCATCTATACTTATTCCTTCAATATGATCAAAATCCTTTAAAAAATTTGAAGTTGGATCTGATGCCTTGCAAGCAAAAATTAAGTCCTGTTTTGTCCATAATGGCATTATACAGTCTCCCTCCCTTTTTCAATATTTTTTATGGTTTCCTTTGCGACTGTATAGTCATCAAAAGGAAGTGTTTCCATACCAATTGTTTGAGAGGTTTCATGACCTTTACCAGCAATGAGCAAAAAATCATTTCGATGTAATTTTGTAATTGCATAGTTTATAGCTTTATTTCTATCTGGTATTTCTTCTGCATTTGGGCAACCTTTTAAAATATCTTTTCTAATACCTGATGGAGACTCAGATCTTGGGTTGTCATCAGTGACTATCACTAAATCAGAAAATTTTTTTGCAAGTTCCCCCATAGTTTTTCTTTTATCTTTGTCTCGATCACCGCCACAACCAAATAATGTTATTATTTTACCTTTTGATATTTCTTTAATTGAATTTAGAACATAATTTAAGGCTTCTGGAGTATGCGCATAATCAATTATAATCATTGAGCCATTGTGCGTAGCTGAAATTATTTCCATTCTACCACGGGCTGGCTTGAGATAACTTATTGATTTGAATATTAAATTTGGATCTATTCCTAATGCAATGCAAATAGAAGCTGCTGCAACAACATTATAGGCTTGAAACTTTCCTATCATTCCAATTGTAGAATTATAAACCTTATCTTTATATTCTAAAACCAGATCAATAGTTTGATTATTTTGTTTTATCGATTTTATTTTAATATTAGATTCTAGACATTGTCCAAATGTTATTATGATGTGTTTATTATTTTTAATTTCACTGAAAAGTCTTTTACCAAAATCATTGTCAATATTAATGGCTATTGCTGAATTGTTTTGTAGAACCTGAGTGAAAAGTCTTTTTTTGCTTAAAAAATAATTTTCAATATTTTTATGATAGTCAAGGTGATCATGCGATAAGTTCGTAAAAATAGCACCTGAAAATTTTACACCATCAAGTCTAAATTGATCTAATCCATGCGATGATGCTTCTAAAGCTAGATGTGAGATTTTTTTATTTTCTAATGAATGTAGTTCCTTATATAGCTCTGAAGGATCTAAAGTAGTAAGATTTTGATTAGATGATTTTTGATAACTTTTGTTAAGGGTATTTTCTATTTTTATTCCAAGGGTCCCCATTGAAGCAGCTTTCCATCCTACTTGAACCCATAATTGTCTACAAAATTCGACTGTTGATGTCTTACCATTAGTGCCCGTTACTCCAATAATTTCTTTAGGTTGTTTTTCATAGAAAGAAGCAAGTAACTCTGAGTATATAAGTCTTGTTGATATTTTATTTGTAGATATTATAGTTGTGTCATTTGATTTATTAGTTATTATAAGAAAAGCTCCATTTTCTCTTGCTTCTTGTATAAAGTCTGCTCCATCAAATCTCTTACCTTTAATAGCTACATAGATATAGTCATTCTTGATGTTTTTACTATTTCCAGAGATTCCACTAACATTATGATTGAGTAATTCTTCAGAAACATTTTTTAATAAATTCATTAAAATTTTTTTTCTTGAGATTAATTCTCTTAATAACATTTTATAAATTTGCTCCCTTATTTTTACCTCTTATTTTATAATTCAAGAGACTATTAGAGAATTTTGATTCACTCTCCAATTGAGGCTTAACACCCAAAATCGGAGCAATTCTTGTTACTATTTGTTTAACAACAGGCGCTGCAATCCACCCTGCAGTTCTATAGCCATTGGAAAATTTTTGTCCTTTCGGATTATCAATCATAATAGTTATAATGAATTCTGGATCATTCATTGGGAATGCACCTGTAAATGCAACAATATTTTCTTTTTTAAAATAACCTCCAGTTGGTTTTATTTTTTCAGCAGTCCCTGTTTTCCCCCCAATTAAATAACCATTTGCCTCTGCTTTCTTTGCGGTGCCATGTTTATTGCTTACAACTAATCTCATTATACTCTTCATTTTCATTGAAGTGTCTTTTGAAATAATTTTTTCATTTTGCACTGGATCTTTGTTTTTTATCAATGTTGGATTAATTTTAATTCCATTATTAACAATAGTTGCCGTTGCAGAAGCAAGGTGCATAGGTGTGATTGAGATACCATGACCATAAGAAATGGTCATAGTAGTTAAAACTTTCTTATCCATAAGTACTTGAGGTCGCCCCAACTCTGGTATTTCTAACGAGAGCGTATTCAAAAGACCAAGTGATTTTAGATATTTTAATTGAATTGATGAGCCAAATTTTTCGGCTATTTTTGCTGATCCAATATTACTGGAATGAACAATTACTTCTGGTATATTTATAGAGTAATTCAGGGGGTGGAAGTCAGTTATTATTCTAGAAGAGATTTTTAAAGGTTTAGAAACATCAAATACCTCATCTTCGTTTATTAGGTTACTTTCAAAGGCAATAGCGGCTGTAATTAACTTTAGTGTTGAGCCAAGTTCATATATTCCTTTAGTAGCTTTATTAAATAATTTTTTACTTAATGTTGAGTTATAATTATTAGCATTGTAATCAGGAAGAGATACTATCGAATATACTTGACCATTTTTTGCATTAATTATTATTCCAGCACCACCCTCAGCTTCAAATTTTTTAATTTGTTCTAACAACAGTTTTCTAGTTATATGTTGGATACCGGCATGAATTGAAAGAGTTACATCTTTACCTTCTTGAAGTTGACTATCAAATTTTTTCTCTATACCAGCAATCCCTTTGCCATCTATATCTGTTGCACCAAGAATATGTGCAGCTAGATTGTTGTTTGGATAAATTCTTTTGCTTTTTGTTTTAATTTTTAAACCTTCTATTCCCATTTTCAATAAGCTAACATATTCTTTAGGTGAAATTTCTCTCAACAAATTAATGTGTTTTCTGTTACTATTTAATTTTTTTGATAAGTCCTGATCTTTTAATTGAGGAAATATCTTTTTTAGTTTGGCAATTGTATGATGTTTATTTAAGATTTCCTGTGGATTTATATTTAGACTTAATGTGCTTATTGTTGTTGATAGAATTTTATTATTTCTATCGTAAATATTACCTCTTATTTTTTTATTATAAATTTTGGATTTAACATTTTTGCTTGAAATTTGAGAAATATTCTCTGTTTTTAAACTTGCAAGGGATATTGTTCTATACCCAATTGTTGTAAACAACATTATTAATAACAGACTACAAGTTAATAATTTGATTCTACGAAACTTAAACTGATTATCTTTTCTTACATTAAAATCAAACAAACTAAATATTTTCATTTATTTTTACCATTTATTAGGGAATCTGTAACGTTAACTAGATCTTTTAAATTCCAAATATCTGATGGTGAAATTTCTTTTAGTCCTAGTTTATTAAGAGCAATTTTTTCTATTCTGTCAGGACGTTTTAGATAGCTTAGTTCAGCATTTAAAATATTAATATCTGATTTAACTCTAATTACATTATTTTTAATTTCAGCTAGCTCAATTTCTTTTTTCGTTATAAAATGTTTTATTTGATAAAGTGAGATTGCTACAAAAAGTATAACAAAAATAATTAAAAAAGATGGAGATCTAATCATGCTATTTCTCCAAATGAAGATGAAAAGTGCGTCCTTTTTGCAATACGTAGTTTTGCAGATCTGGATCTATGATTAGAGTTAATTTCTTTTACAGATGGCAGAATAGGTTTTTTTGTTAATATTTCTAAGCTAGGCTTTTTTTTTGGAAGTTCCGGTATATGCCTTGATAGGGATTTATTTTGTAAACATTCATGAAAGAAGTTTTTTACTATTCTATCTTCAATTGAATGAAAAGAAATTACTGCTAATCTTCCTTCAGGGCGTAATGCTTTTTCTGCAGCAATTAATCCTTGTTCTAATTCTTTTATTTCATCATTTAAATATATTCGAATTGCTTGAAAAGTTTTTGTAGCTAAATCTATTTTACTTTTCTTTTTTGGAATGGCATCTCTAACTATATCAGCTAATTGACCTGTTGTTTTAATTTTATTAATTGATCTTTGATGTATAATATTTTTGGCTATTTTTTTAGAAAAAACCTCATCACCCAATTCATAAATTATATCAGCAAGGGTAACTTCTTCAACCTTATCTAAAAATTCTTCTGCAGTTGGACCTTCACATGACATTCTCATATCGAGAGGTCCGTCTAGTTTGAATGAAAAACCTCTTTCCTTCACATCTAGTTGAGGGCTTGAAACTCCTAGATCAAAAACAATACCTCCAACTTGATATATTTTTAACTCTTTTAAAAATTTACCTAAGTCAGAAAAATTTCCACTTTTAAAGTAAAACCTATCTGCAAAATCTTTTTTTAAATTGTTTGCAAAAATCTTAGCTTGAGGATCTCTATCTATAGCAAGAACCTTACAATTTTGTTTATTAAGGATAGCTTTAGTATAGCCACCTAAACCAAATGTTGCGTCAACATAAACCTCATCTTTGGTTAAAGATAAGGCATCTATTGCCTCATTGAGTAAAACTGGAACATGTTCAATGTCATTAATCATGTGAATATTGTTTATTCAATTTTCTTTTTTAAAATTAATTTAGGTGGACCTTTTGCTTTAAGAATTTCTTGAGATTTTGTATACTGATATTCATATTCAGTTGGAGACCATATATAAAATGATTCTCCTATACCCATAAAAACAGCTTTGTCATTGAGTTTAGCAAAGTTCATCAAAATTTCTGGAATAACCACTCTGCCATTTATATCAAATTTTATTTCAAATGAATCTGCCATCATCATTCTTAAAATAAATGCTTCATCTGACAAAGCATCTAACTCATCAATAGCATTTACATATGTTTTCATTCGTGTAGAAGTTGTGCCTTCTATGCATTTAAATTGAAGACTTTTAAATAGAATCAATTTTTCATTTGATTTTTCTAAGTTAACTCTAAATGATGCGGGAATAGATACTCTACATTTTAAATCAATCTTATTATGTGAGGTTGATAAAAACATTGATTTTAATATCCTAAATTAAAAATAATAAAACTGCATACTGTCCAAACTTTTAATTTCAACTAACAAATTTCAAAGCAATATAATATTAAAGGTATGGGATAGCATGGGATTTCATGGTAGTCAATGGGAAAATGATCCTTACAATTGTATAATATATATAAATTTTATATTTTATTAATTGTGTCAGAGAGCAATAAGCCGGGTTTTGTATCGAAAATTATGATTGTAGTTATTAATCTTGAAAACTTGTTACCAAATTTTTCTAGCGACCTACCCAAGAAACTTTGTAGAAATCCAAAATGCGTTTCTTCTATTTGGTCTTGCTCTAGGTGGGGTTTACCATACCATTTTTATCGCTAAAAATGTGGTGCGCTCTTACCACACCATTTCACCCTTACCAAATCGGCGGTGTATTTTCTGTGGCACTTTCCCTAGGGTTACCCCCGCTGGAAGTTATCCAGCACCTTATTTCTATAGAGCCCGGACTTTCCTCTTTAAAAAGCAACTACATAGCTCTCTGACAAGAGTAAAATATAAGTTATAAATTTTTGGTCAATATAAATTTTATTCTCATAATTTATTTATTTCATCATTTAAAATTTGTAACTCAAGCCATTTGTTTTCTAATTCAGAAATAACTTTTTTAATATTAGTAATTTCTATAATTACTTTGTTGAAGGTTTCTCTATCATTTTCATATAAATCTTTTTTATTTAAAATAGTTTCATATTTAATGAGTTTTTTTTCTAATTGTTCAATCTTTAAAGGTAAATTATTCAAATCATAATTATCTTTAAAGCTTAATTTTTTTTGTTTTATTGTCCTTTTGGCCTCGTTTTTTTTATTTGAATTTATAGCTTTAATTTTTTTATTAATTTTATTTAATTTTTTTAATCCAAATTTTTCATAATAATCTGAAAAGTTTCCTTCATGTTTTAAAATTTTATTATTATTTTCAAATACAAGAAGTTTTTCTACAGTATTATCAAGAAAAAACCTGTCATGGCTTATAATTAAAACTGTGCCGTCGTATTTCTTAATAATTGCTTTTAATAAGTTAAGTGTCTCAAAATCAAGATCATTTGTTGGCTCATCCAAAATTAAAAAATTATGATCATTAGAAAATATTTTAGCTAACAATAATCTTACTTTTTCTCCACCTGATAGAGTTGAATTGCTCTGTAAACATTTTTTTTCGTCAAAAAGAAATTTTTTTAAATATGATAAGACATGTATTTTATCTCCCATAAAATCTACATAGTCTCCATTTTCAGCAATTGTGCTCCATGGTGTTTTATTTAAATTTATACTTTCTTTATTTTGATCAAAATACTTAACGTTTACATTTTCACCAAATTTTATTTTGCCAGTCTTGGGTGGGTAGATACCTTGTAAAATTTTAACTAAAGTGCTTTTTCCAGAACCATTTGAACCAATTATACCTATTCGGTTTTTTCTTTGAATTTTTAAGTTTAAATTTGAGAAAATATCTTTTTTTTCTATGGCTTTATCATAAGAGAAAGAAATACCAAACGTTTCAACAACGTTTGTTGCAGACTCATTTGTTTTTTCCAGGGCTAAATTTATAGATTTCTTGTCTGTAACTTTTGTTTTATTAAAATTTATAGAGAGTTTTTCTAAATCTCTCAGTCTTCCCATATTCCTCTTTCTTCTTGCTGATATTCCTTCAATAGCCCACTTTTTTTCAGATTTTATTTTTTGTTTTAATTTATGAGATTTAATTTTTTCTACTTCTATGATTTTATTAGTCCAAGTTTGAAAGTTATCATAAGGACCTTCTAGTTTTAAAATTTGGGCTTGATGTATCCAAAAAGTTTTCGTAGCTGTTTTTTTTAAAAATTCCTGGTCATGGCTTACTATGATTAAAGTTTTATTCAAAGATAATAGTTTTTTTTCTAACCAGTCTATAGTTGGCAAGTCAATGTGGTTGGTGGGTTCATCTAATAGTAACAATTCGGATTCACTTAGAATTAATTTCGCAATATAAATTTTACGTATTTCACCACCAGATAATTTATTTTTTAAATTAATTTCTTTAAGATTTAGTTCTTCAATAATTTCTTTTGTCTTAGATAAGTTAGGGTGTTGATTATCTTTGGACAAAAATTCTAAAAGATTATTAATAGTAGGTTCAGGAGGATCTTGTTCCAAACAGTCTATTTTTAAGTTAGGTGCTATCCAAATATTACCAGCATCACATTCTTCTTTATTTTTTAAGAGGTTTAATAATGAACTTTTACCGCATCCATTTTTACCTACTAAAACAATTCGATCAAATTGATGGATTGAGATATTTACATTCTCTAATAAAACTTTATTAGATTGAGACATTTTAAAGTCTTGAAAAGTAATTAGAGTTTTAGGCATTTAAATCATACTTCTTATTTTTAATTAAATCCCATGCATTATTTATTTCTTTAAGTCTATATGTATTATTTTCTATTATATCTTGAGGTATACCTTGAGCAATCAATCTGTCAGGATGATGTTTCATCGCAAGTGCTTTCCACTTGTTTTTAATTTCTTTTATTGGAGTATTTTTTGAAACACCTAGTGTTTGATATGGATCTATATACTTTTTCAGTTTTGAAGAACAAATTCTTTCAAAATCTTGGTCTGAGAAACCAAAAATATTACTAACCTCTTTCAAATATATTTTTTCTAGGTTTGTTATTTTCCCATCTGCTTCTGCAATAATTACCAGTAAGTTAAGAAGTTCTTCTAATACAGATGAATTTTTTTCTAATAGATTAGATATTTGTTTAGCGTAAACTTCAAAACCGTCAGTTGTCTTTTTTGCTTGATCCCAAAGTCTTGCAACATTTTTTATTTCATCATCTGGAATATTTATTTTTTCTTTGAAGGCTTTTATTTCACTTTTAGTGACTTTACCATCAGCTTTGGCCATTTTAGCTGAAAGAACAATTACTCCAATGGTAAATCCAATTTGTTTTAATGCGTGTTGTTCTGGGAGTTTTTGTTTTGTTTTAAATTTATCAAGAGCATGACCTGCAGCCCCTCCGAGTAGAGCTCCTATTGGGCCTCCAAACGTAAATCCAGTTGCACTACCAATAATTTTACCCCAAATGGTCATTATTTATCTATTACAATTAAGATTCACTTCATTCAAGAAAATTAAATTGGATTAGGTTTATAAATATGTATAACTTATTTTAAATAACTGAGTATAAGGAGCTCTTTTTTATGGAAGAACATGATTTTACAGGATTAAAATGTCCTCTTCCTGTTTTAAAGGCAAAAAGAGTATTGAAGAATTTAGCTAGAGAAAAAAAAGTAGTATTTATTTCAGATGATCCAGCTAGCCCAATAGACTTTACTCATTTTTCAGAAAATGAAGGTTATGAAATTTCTATTAAAAGCACAACAAAAGGGGTACATTATTTTACAATGTATAAGCTTGAAATTTAGAATAATGGGATAATGGGGGATGATATTTTTAAGATCTCTTTTATTTAACATACAATTTTACTTAGGTACGAGTATATTGGTAACTATATGTCTACCATGTCTTTTATTTCCAAGAGAAGTGGTAATCATTGTAAATAAAATTTGGTGTACCATGATGACAAAAGGTATGAAATGGTGGTTGAATACTGAAATAAAAGTTATTGGACAAATTCCTGCAAGTAAAAGAGTCGTCATCTATGCAATTAAACATCAATCAGCCTGGGAAACTGTTTTTTGTACACATCTATTTTCAATGCCATCAATAGTTTTAAAAAAAGCTTTAATTTTTTTGCCAGTGATTGGATTATATTTTTTAAGAGCTGGAGCTATTCCTATAACAAGGGATCAGGGTATAAATGCACTGAGAAAAATGGGTAGAAATGCAAAAAAAGCTGTTAAAGAAAATAGATCGATGATGATTTTTCCTCAAGGCACAAGAGTGAAACCTGGGGTTTCTTCAAAAGAAAAACCATATCTGCCTGGTGTTTTTTTCTTATATTCTCAAGCAAAAGTTCCTGTAATTCCTGTGGCTCATAATGCGGGTTTACTGTGGCCAAAAAATAGTTTTTTTAAATATCCTAATAGACTTAGATCCAAATCAATTACTATCCAGATTCTTCCAGAAATTCAGCCAGGATTGCCAAAGCAAGAGTTTTTGACAAAATTAGAAAATATTATAGAAACTGCTTCAAACAAACTCATAATGTTGGAGAAATAAATGGATGGCCTATATAAAAAAGGTGGGAATAGCAAACAACTTAATGTTCTTGGCGGCGATCTTGAACCATGTAGATCTTCTAAAGATGAAAATGAAATTGTAACAGGATTTTATAGAGATAATTATTGTAATACTGGTCCAGATGATTTTGGGTTACATACTGTTTGTTGTATAATGACAAAAACTTTTCTAACCTTTTCAAAATCAGTTGGAAATGATTTAACCACCCCTATACCTGAATATAATTTTAAAGGTTTAAGGGAAGGAGATCATTGGTGCCTTTGCGCTTCAAGATGGCAAGAGGCATTCGAAGTTGGAAAAGCCCCTAAAGTAATTTTAAAATCTACTAATATGGCAACACTCTCAGTAGTAAAATTAGAGGATTTAAAAAAACACTCTGTATAATTGTAGGAGAAAAATAATGTATTTAGACCAAAAAGTGACTGTAATTTGTACAGATAATGATACTAGAAGCAATGGTAAAATTATAAGGATTTTGCCAAATGGAGTAGATATAGAAGTTTCAGGTACAATAATCAAACTTAAAAAAACAAAGCCTAATTTATATGTTGGATCTATGGCAGGATTAGAATTTATTGTTAAAACTTAATTATACTATTCAGCAATTTTAGGCAGTATATCAACAACTTTATCTTGTTTGTTTTCTATTTGTTTCATACCAGCTACATTGATGATACCACCCTCAAATACCGCAATTTGTTTATAAAGAATGTCACCAGACAGGACACCATTTTCCATAATCACAATGCTATCAGAATTTATCTTACCACTTACATTGCCACTTATAATCAACTCAGATGATTTGAGTGTACCTTCAACCACACCCTTTTCATCAACTATTATTTGGTCAGCAGAAAGTTCACCAACAAACTTATTTCTAATTAAAATTGATCCTGATGTTTTGTATTTACCCTCAAAAACTCCATCACCATCTAATTGAGAACAAGTTTCTAAATTTTTTACCTTATCTTTTAATGGCGATGAAATTCTGCTAATCTTAATCATAATTTTCCCTTAATTTATAATTATAATCTCCTTTACTAAAGAGATCAGCAATAGAAAAATATAACCAATTGAAAAATATAAATTTTTAGAATAGATTTTGATACTTAATTAACAAATTTTTTTTAAGATGAGAATCAGTTTCTATAAATAACAAAAAATAATTCTCGAGGCAAAAAATATGATCCAACCTTTTTATGCTAGCCCTGCAATAAATCGTCATGGGGATTATAGGAATAATGAGAAATTTCTCAATACTATAATTACTGAAAAAGAGACTAAATTTATTCCATTTTATAATGGAAAAAATTTATTCATTGAAATTAATAAAAACATAAAGGCAGTTATTTTTAATAAATTCCAAATTAATGAATTTTTTCCTAATGGTATAGGAGACACAATTTTTTTAGGTGTTGCGAATTCCTTAAATTATGTTGGTATAGATTTAAGTTCTCCCAATAAAAAAATTGACTGTTGGTTAAAAGAAAATAATATTATTATTAATGATTTAAGAAGATATGGTCCTATTCTAGATGATATAGAAGCATCATTCTTAGCTCTTTCAAATGGAATGTTCTTTTGGCATAATACTCACAGATTTTGCGGTTCATGTGGGTTTCAGAACTTTTCAACAGAGGGAGGTTTTGTGATGAAATGTTCTAATGATAAATGTGGCAAAAGTCATTTTCCAAGAACTGATCCTGCGATAATTACTCTTATTTCTTTTCAAGACAAAGTTCTATTAGGGAGGTCACCCAAGTTTCCTGATTCTATGTATAGCACTCTTGCTGGTTTTGTAGAGCCTGGTGAAAGTCTTGAACAAGCACTTGAAAGAGAAGTTTTTGAAGAGGTGGGAATAAAGGTAAAGAATATTAAATATTTTAACTCACAACCTTGGCCGTTCCCCGCTTCACTTATGTTAGGTTTTTTTGCAGAAGCAACAAACGATCAAATGACAATTGATTATGATGAAATTGAAGATGCTCACTGGTTTTCAATTAATGAATTAAATTCTTTACAACATCCGTCTATTCGTGGAGATTTTAAGTTACCAAGAGTGGACTCAATTGCACGAAGATTAGTTGACACTTGGATCAACGGTTTTAAATAAAAATTTTTATTAAGATAATATGATTTTTTCTCCAATTAAAATAGGAAGATTAGAAGTTTCAAATAGGATTGTTGTCGCTCCCATGTGTCAATACTCTGCAATTAATGGAGTAATGACCGATTGGCATACTCAGCATCTTATGCAATTAGGTTATTCATCAGCAGGTTTAATAATGGTTGAAGCAACTGCAGTGGAGAAGATTGGTAGAATTACTCATAATTGTGTTGGAATATATGATGATAAATGCATAGTTTCTCTAAAAAAAAATCTTCAATTAGCAAGATCAGTTGCTCCGAATAAGTCATGTTTTGGAATTCAATTAGCACATGCTGGTAGAAAAGCCTCCACTCAAAGGCCTTGGGAGGGAAGAAGTGCTCTTACAAAAGAAGAAAAACCATGGAAAACCATATGTCCCTCACCAATACCTTTTCAAGAAACTTGGCATGTTCCTCAAGAAATGAAATTATCTGATATAGAAAGAGTTAAAAAACAATTTATTTCTTCTTCAATAAAGGCTGTTGAAATTGGATTTGATTTAATAGAAATTCATGGAACACACGGTTACTTGCTTCATCAGTTTTTGTCTCCAATTTCTAATAAACGTAAAGATAAATATGGAGGGAACTTAGAAAACAGAATGAGGTTCCCACTAGAAATTTTCTCTTCAGTCAAAGGTGTTCTTCCTAAAGATTTTCCTCTTGGCATGAGAATCACTGGTACAGAATGGGAAAATAATGGAATTGATGAAAATGAAGCTTTGATTTTCGCAAAAGAATTAGAAAAAATTGGATGCCATTATGTTTGTGTCTCTAGTGGAGGAAATACACCTAATCCTAAAATACCAATAGGACCACATTATCAAGTTCATCTTGCAAAAAAGATAAAAAAAGATACTGGGATGGTTATCAGAACAGTAGGAATGATCAAAGATCCATTTGAAGCGAATAATATTATCATCAATAAAGAAGCTGATATGGTAGCAATGGCCAGAGCTTTTCTATCTAATCCAAGGTGGGTATGGGATGCAGCTAAGGTTCTTAATCAAGATATTGAAGTCCCTCCTCAATATGCTAGAAGAATATAGCTAATTTTATTTTTTTCTGTCAGTTAAAATGTCAATAAGCGATTTTGAATGTTCTGGAGAAAGATTAAGCTCTTTTCTTAACTTTTCAATTTTCTTAGCTTCATTGTCACTAATAAAACCATCACTTAGGGCCTCATTAATTTCAGCTTCTAATATAGCGGCTCTTTGCGCTCTTTGATTTGCAAAAGCAGAGGCTACTATACCTGTTAAAAGTGCAACAGTGCATACCCCCATTATGGCCGTAAAAGCACCAATAATTTTACCTAAAGGAGTTACGGGCGATACGTCGCCATACCCAACCGTTGTAAGAGTAATTAAACCCCACCACATCGTTTCTGGTATTGAACTAAATTTGTCTGGCTGACTTTCATGTTCAGCTATGTACATTAAAGAACTTGATAAAAATAAGGCAACAAACATTAGATATATTGCAGCACTAAAGGATCTCCAATCTGCTTTAATAGCTGAAAAAAAGTCTTCTAAAGCTGAACTGTAATTTGATATTTTTAATAACCTTAGTAACCTCAAAACTCTGAGCCATCTTAGATCTACACCCCCAAAAAAATAAGGAAGAATTGAAGGGATTATTGCTAGTAAGTCAACAAGACCAGTAAAACTGAAAATATATTTTAATCTTTTTACAAAACTAGAAGAATTCCCAAGATCTTCTCTTGCCGGAGAAGACCAAACTCTTAACAAGTATTCGACACTAAAAATAATAACTGAGAAAATTTCAAATGCATAAAAAGTATCTTCATAAGCTTCGCCAATATCTTTTATAGACTCTAGACAAACTGCTGTAACATTAAGAAGTATCAATATGAATAAAATTATATCAACATACTGACTTGGTTTATCTGAAATATTTCCTTTAGATAAGAGTTCACTTGTTCTTTTTTGAATTCTTGCATACATCATTATGCCTAGTAATTTAAAATAATATTTAAAACTTAACTTATATTTAAATCTAATTCAGTAATTTATTCATGGGGTTGCAGCAGTGAGTCCCCCATCAACAATTATTTCTGTTCCAGTAATATATTTAGACTCATCTGAGCATAAAAACAACACAGCATTGGCTACATCCCAAGATTCTCCCATTCTTCCCATTGGCACTTGATTATGTCTTTGTTTAACAAATCCTTCATAATCACCATCAGCATATTTTGTTGCTAACCTCTCTACTAAAGGAGTATGCATTAAACCTGGAACCACACAATTCAGGCGAATATTTTTTTTTGCTTCTATTACAGCTGTTGTTTTTGTCATTTGTATAAGAGCGGCCTTGGAGGCGCTATAACCCACCTGAGGTTTGCCAATGTATCTTAACCCTGCAACTGATGATATATTTACAATGGATCCACCAGAATTTTTTTCCATAATTGGAATTACAAACTTAATGCAAAAATAAGCTGTGTCTAAATTTAATGTAAATTGATTTTGCCAGATAGAGCTGTCTATTTCTACTGGACCTCCTGGCTCAGATTGACCAACAACATTGACTAAAATGTCGACTTTTATATGTTCCTTTTCGATTTTCTTAAAAAACTCTTTTACATCGTTTTCATTAGTCATATTCACCTTATGAAATGTAAAATCGTTACCTTCTTCTCTAATAAAATTACAAGTATTTTGTCCTGCTTCTTCATTTATATCTGTACCAAAAACTTTTGCACCCTGACGTGCTAAAAGAGTAGAAATTGCCCGACCATTGCCAAAACCACTGCCAATAGAGCCACATCCAGAAACTATTGCAACTTTATCTTTTAGATTAAGCATAAGAAAACCTTTTAAAGTTTTAATATAATAGTATTAACATAAGGTATTTAATTTACAAGAAAGTATAAATCGTAATGAAATTTTCAAAATTAGTTGCAGATAGATATGCTGAGGAAATTGATCTAGATTTTTCAAAAATTCAAGAAACAGCAACTTTAAAGTCTATTTTGTCTAGAAGAAGTATAAGAAAGTTTCTAAAAAAGCCAATATCTAAAGAACTTCTAACTTTACTTTTAGCTGCATCACAATCTGCGCCATCGAAATCAAACCTTCAACAATACTCAATTTTAGTAATTCAAGATCAAAATATTAAAAATGAAATATCTAATTTAATAGGAAACACTAAGTGGGCACTGACAGCACCATATTTTCTTTTATACCTTGCAGATATAAGAAGAAATATAAAAATAACTAATGACAGAGGATATGATCATAAAAACAACAACGTTGACACCTTTATGAATAGTATAATTGATGCCGCTTTAGCAATGCAATCGACAATATGTGCATCAGAGTCATTAGGTCTAGGAGTGTGCCCAATTAGTATGATCAGAAATATTATTGAGGAGGTTAAAGTTATTTGTAAATTACCTAAAGGGGTTTTCCCTATAGCAGGCTTAGCAATTGGTTGGCCTGATCAAAAGTCAAAAGTTTCAATAAGATTATCTCAAAATATTGTTACACATTTCGATAAATATAATGAAAAAGATTTAATTCACAAAATAAATAAATATGATGAAAGAGTGTTTAAAAAAGATCCAATTCCAGAAAATAACCAACGTCATGTTGACCTTTATGGAATTGCAAAAAAGGGGACTTGGTCTGAGAATATTAGCAGACAATTATCTGTTCCAGAAAGAAGTCATTTTAAAAAATGGCTTAAAAAAAATGGATTTAATCTTGAATAATATTATTTAATATTTCGTTAAACAATACTTCATTTTCATACATTATCCAGTGACCTATATTGAATTCTACATGAAATCTAACCTGAGGATTAACTGATCTCAGTATTGTAATTCTATCTTCTAAATAAACACCTACACTGGCATCTTTTTCACCCCAAATTACGTATAAAGGTACTTCTTGCTTTTTTAATATTTTAGCTAAAGTGTCAGTTGCTGAAATTGGCCGACTTTTAATTCGATGAGCATCTGTATTTTGTTTTTGAATATGGATTGCAAAATCATCAACTTTCTTTGGATTATGAAACATTAGAATTTCTAGATTTTTCTTATGAGCATTATACACTTCTTGTTCTGTCATTTTTGAGTGTCTAGGTATCATAGTTTCCATTTCGCCTCTTTTGGCTCCCAAACCTCCAGGTCCCACTAATATTAATTTTCTAGGCGATAATTTTCTAATTATCAGTTCGTAAGATAAGTGTCCTGCAATTAAACCGCCAAATGAAAAACCGCATACTAAAGGATTATCATTTCCTGATATTAATACAGTTAATGTGTCCGCTAAATTAGAAGCAATCTTTTCTGGTGTATGAGGTAGAGCTAAATCGTCTGATTCTCCAAAGCCTGGCATATCTGGGATTAAAACATTGAAATCTTTTGAAAATGGTATCGCTTGTTTTATCCAATGTCTCCAGCTTCCATAACCACCATGCAAAAGGACTAGAGGCGTCCCCTTACCCCAAGACCTCCAACATACTTTACCATCATTAGCCTCTATTAATTTTTTTTGGGAGGTTTTTTCAATTTCAGATAAATGTCTCGAATATTTTTCAAAATTAAAACTATTATTTTCCATTAATTACCTCAACATTAAATTCAAAAAATAAATTTTTTTTTAGATATTAACAAGCATTTTATTGATCTCTTATTAGTTAATAATATAAGATAAGTTATCAAAAAAAATACTTGGTAATGGAGAAAACCTAATGCCACATTTACCTGCATCTGATGCATTGTCACACATAAGAGTTATTGATCTTACTAGAGTAAGATCTGGCCCAACAGCAGTTAGACAACTTGCCGATTGGGGAGCAGACGTTATCAAGGTTGAAGCCCCAGAAAGTGTTGAACCGGACGGGGCCTTGGGTGCGTCAAGACATACGTCTGACTTCCAAAATTTACATCGAAACAAAAGAAGCATTACTCTGAACTTAAAAAAATCTGAAGCTATAGAAATTCTTATGAAACTAGTAGAAAAGTCTGATGTGGTAATCGAGAACTTTCGTCCAGATGTAAAGAAAAGACTTGGTATTGATTATGAAACCCTAAAAAAAAGAAATTCTCGAATTATTCTTGCTAGCATATCAGGATTTGGTCAGGATGGGCCATATGCAAAGAGACCAGGCTTTGATCAAATTGCTCAAGGTATGGGTGGATTGATGAGCATAACGGGAGAACCAGGCAAGGGACCAATGAGGGTTGGTATTCCTGTAGCTGATTTAACAGCAGGATTATTCTGTGCAATGGGAATTCAGACTGCCCTTCTAGAAAGAGAAAAATCTGGACTTGGTCAATGGGTTAACACATCATTATTACAGGCTCAGATCTTTATGTTAGATTTTCAAGCCTCCCGGTGGCTTTGTGATAATAATGTTGCAGGACAGGCTGGCAACAACCATCCGACCAGTGTTCCTACTGGGGTTTTTAAAACTTCTGATGGCTCAATTAACTTAGCAGTTGCTGGGGAAACAATTTGGAGACGTTTTGCTGAAGCAGTTGACAAAGGTGATTGGCTTGAAATGGAAGAATTTAAAGATGCAAAAAATCGATTAAAAAACCGAGATTATTTGAATAGCTTAATTGAGGAATTGACTATAACCAAATCTTCGCATGAATGGGTTGAAAAATTAGAAAAGGTTGGGGTTCCTTGTGGTCCAATTAATTCTATAGATAAGGTCTTTAAAGATCCTCAGGTTAAACATCTTGGTATAGCACAATCTGTTGATACAATTCCTTTTGGTAAAACTGAATTAGTGGGGCAACCCTTTAATTTGTCGCGTACTCCTAGCAGTTTGAAGCAACGCCCTCCTGAAAAAGGTGAACAAAATAGTGATGTACTTTCCGAGCTAGGTTTCAGTGATAAAGAGCTAAATGATTTTAAAAATCAGAATATTATTTAATATAAAGGAAAGAACATGACTGAAGAGAAAATGTTATCTCGCATTCAAGATAGTGTTGGATATATAATTTTTAATAATCCAGAAAAACATAACGCAGTGTCTATAGAAATGTGGGATGAGCTTGAAAAGTTTCTTAATCAATTCAGAGAAGATAGCAACATTAGGGTTATTGTTCTTGAAGGTGCAGGGGGCAAATCATTTGTGTCCGGAGCTGACATTTCTAAATTTGATAAAGAAAGAAGTACAAAAGAAGCTGTATTAAGTTATAACAAGAGAACACAAAAGGTTTATGAGCTTATTGAGGCATTCCCAAAACCAACAATAGCCAAAATTAATGGATATTGTATTGGTGGTGGACTCAATTTAGCCGTGTGTTGTGACATAAGAATTTGCTCTGAAAAGTCACAATTTGCAATGCCTGCAGCGAAACTATCTCTTGGCTACCCTTTTTCATCAATAAAAAGATTATTTGATATAATGGGACCTGGAATGGCTAAACACTTTATGTTTACTGCTGAAAAAATATCTTCAAAAGAGGCAGTTTCTTGTGGTTTAGTTCAAAAGCTAGTTAGTGAAGAAAATTTAAAAACTTTTGTCAATGATTATGCTTTGACAATTTCTAAAAATGCTCCTTTAACTATAAAAGCAATGAAACAAATCGGTATTGAAATTTTAAAAAATCCTTCTGAAAGAGATTTAACTTTATGTGAAGATTTAGCTTCCGCTTGTTTTGATAGCGAAGATTACAAAGAAGGAAGAAAAGCATTTATGGAAAAAAGGAGACCAAATTTCAGAGGGTTCTAAACTTTATATAGGATTATAATATTTAATTGCATTGTCGTGAAACAAACACTTAATTTGATTTTCGGGCATCCCAGCTGTTATATTTTTAAAACCATTATAAATTTCATCAAAAGTAGCCCATAAACTATCTACAGGAAAATTAGATGCAAACATGCATCTTTCATATCCAAAAATACTTATTGCATCCAATATAATTTTTTTATTGAGTTTAACGGTCCATTTTTCACCAGGAACACAAATACCAGAAATCTTGATAGCTGTATTTGATTGTTTGGAAAATTCTTCTAAATTAATTTTCCATTGATTTAATCCATCATAAGATCTATCAGAAGGAAGTCCTGTATGATTTAATATAATGATTGTGTCTGGAAAATCTTTTGCCAATTGAGTTGCGTCATTAAGATGCCACCATGGAGTTTGTAGATCAAAATGGAGTTTGTATTTTTTTAATAAAGAATATCCTTTTCTAAAAATAGGATCATTTAGTGAACCCTTTATATTTTCAAGTTTTGTATTTGGATTCTTAGTTGATTTAGGTTTATGCCTAATGCTTCTTGTAAGATCAAATTTAGATTGGTTTTCTAGCACAGTTTCAATATCGTTTCTATCAAACCATGCTTGTGCAACCACTGCATTTGGAAAGCCTGTCATTTCATATAATTTATGAAGCCATTTGGTCTCCCCAATGGGGTCGTTTGGATCCCACTCAGTTTCCATATGGATGGTTTTTACAATGTTTTGATTTTTACTAACTTTAAAATAGTCTGATGTTAAAAAATTTTTACAAATAGATTCATAATTACCATATCTAAATGGTATTTGTTTATGTGGGTTTAACCAAGGATTTTTCTTTAAACTTAAATCCCAGAAGTGATGATGGGCATCGATTATAGGTAGATCTTTCATTACAAATTTCTTAGATAATTTCTTTGGAATCATATAATTTTACTATAGATGTTCCATCTAAATTTTCTTTTGCGCTGTTAATCAAAATTGTAAATAATTGTTTAGTCAGTGAAGACATAGGTGTTGGTGTATTTTTAGAATTAGCTAATTTCGACACCATTTGTAAATCTTTTAAAATCTGTGAAGCATATCCTTTAGGTGCGAAATCTCTATTTACTATTCTAGGAAATAGATCATTTAACAAATTAGACCCTGCATGACCATCAGAAAGTGCTTCTGGAATTTTTTTTGCATCAACATTCCAAGCTTTAGCAAAGGACGCTGCCTCTGCTAAAATTGCATAATTATTTAAAACTATTATTTGATTTATCATTTTTACTATTTGACCAGATCCAGATAAACCAAAATAAGTAAATTTTGAAGATATTGCTTCTAAAATAGGTTTAACAGTTTCTACAACTTTTTCATCTCCTCCTACCATAATAGCAAGGTTTCCCTCTAACGCTTTATCGGGGCCACCTGAGACTGGTGCATCAATCCATGAAGCTCCTGTTTTTTTATTTAGTTGATCAGCAAAATTAATTGTTTCGTTTGCTAATGTAGTTGATAAATCTAAAATAATAGTATTTGCATTAGCATTATTAACTATACCGTTTTTTCCAAATACTACTTCTTTTACACTGTTTGTTTTATCAAGGCACAAAATTATTATGTTATTATTTTTGGATATTTCAGAAATATTTTTGTTCAATCTGATATTTGATATTTTTTTTAATAGTTTAAGTTTTTCTAAATTTTTATCATAAGCATTTATTTTATAATTAAAGTAAGATAATCTCTTAACTAGAGACAGTCCCATTAATCCTATGCCTATAAACCCTAAACTGAGATTATTCATTTTTAGTTCGTAAAAGTTAAAATTTATTTACACATATTAAACTTAAACATACATATTAATGGCATCAACTATTAAAATTTATTTTAAAATTATATATTTTGAAACGTTAAGGCAAATTTTCTTGGAATAAAAACTATCATGATTAATAATGTTAAACTAGGAATATTCATAATAATCCTCTCAACACTGTTTTTTGCTACTATGGATGGCGTTTCAAGATATTTAGCTGATACTTACAACGTCTTTGTCATTAACATGATAAGAAGTTGGGTTTTAGCTTTGTTAGTTGTTTCAGTAAGTCTAAGAAACAAAAATGGTATTGTTAAAGTTTTAAGAACAAAGCAACCCTATATACAGTTTATTAGAGGCTTATTGCTTATAAGTGCTATTTTAATCGGAGTTTATTCATTTACTAAACTTGGTCTGGTCCAAACCCATTCTATACTATCCTCTTTCCCATTAATTGTTGTTGCTTTTTCAGGTCCAATATTAAAAGAAAAAATTGGTGTTCAGAGATGGTTAGCAGTCATTTTTGGTTTTACAGGTGTTTTAATCATATTGGATCCTACAAATTATATATTCAGTTTTGATGCAATTTTACCTGTAGTAGGTGCTTTTGTTCTCGGTTTTTATTCTATTCTTACGAGAAAGGTCTCGGAAACAGATACGTCAGAAACAAGTTTTTTCTGGGTTGCCATTGTAGGTTGTGTTGTCATGACAATAGTTGGCCCTTTTTACTTGGAGCCAATCTTATTTCAAGATTGGGGCTGGATGGCATTGTTATGTATTTTGAGTACTGCAGGTCATTTTCTTTTAATAAAGGCTTACGAAAAAGCAGAAGCAAGTGTCCTTCAGCCATTTACGTATTTTCAGTTGTTCTTTGCGTCTATCATTGGAATAATAATATTCAATGATAAAGTAACCATATCAATTTTTCTTGGAGGTAGTATAGTTGTTGCAAGCGGTATATTTGCAGCATGGAGAACACACATAAAAAGTCAAAACAACTAAAGTTTAAATTTTTAAAAAATGATTAGTCCATATAGGAGGCTTTATGAAAGAGACTATTTTAATTACTGGTGCCAATAGAGGTATTGGTTTAGCTTTAACAAAGTTATGCCTTAGTAAAGCTTTTTATGTTGAAGCTTGTTGTAGAAATCCTGACACTTCTAATGAACTAAATAGTTTATCAAAAAATAATCCTCATCTCAACATAACTAAAATGGATGTTACAAGTTCAAAAAGTATTTTGAGTGCTTCAGAAAATTTTAAAAATGAAATTGACATTTTGGTTTGTAATGCTGGTGTTAATAATGGTAAAGGTGATATTTTTAGTGATGAGCACAACGAAAATGCTATTATGGAAGTAATGATGGTAAATGTTGGTGGGCCATTCTTAACAATCCAAAATCTCTATAAAAACCTGAATAAAAAATCTATATCCAGAATTGTGATTATATCTTCTCTGATGGGAACTCAAAATCATTTCTCTAATAATGCTCCTATATATAGAGCTTCTAAAGCTGCCGCTAATAATTTAATGAGGACAATATCAAATCATTTTCTTAATGATAATATTATTGTGTCATCATATCATCCAGGGTGGGTAAGAACCGACATGGGTGGAGCTAATGCAGATATTTCAACTGAAGAAAGTGCTGCTGGGTTAGTAAATCACTTCTTAAACTTACAAAAATCTGATTCTGGAAAATTTTTCAATTATGATGGAAAACCACTTCCATTATAGAAGTTTGTTTTACATTTTAACTTTTGGTAAATAAAAGATTATGAATAATTTTGTCTTTAAAAAAGTAAGTTCAAAAGAAGAAATGGATAAATCTTACGCCATCAGAACAAAAGTATTTTGTGAAGAACAAAAAATATCTAAAGAAATAGAGTTTGATAATTTAGACCACTTTTGTGCTCATTTTTTAATTTTTGATGACAAAAAAGCAATTGCAACAGCAAGAGTGCGTCAAAAAGGAAAAAACGATCTTAAGATTGAAAGAGTTGCTGTTTTATTAGAGTTTAGAAGACTAACAGTTGGATCAATTTTAATTAAAAATATTATTAAATATTACATGAACTTGGATAATAAAAAATTTATTTTTTTGCATAGCCAGGTCGCTGTTGTAGATTTTTATAAAAGTTTAAATTTTATTTCGTATGGTAATGATTTTTTTGAAGATGGTATCCCTCATATAGCAATGAAATATGTGGGAAAAAATTAAAATCTTTTTTATGGATAATTTTTGTGAAAAATAAAATTCGGATTGCAATTGTTGGAACTGGCTATTTTAGTCAATTTCATTTTGATGCATGGAAAAGGCTAAAGGTTAATGTAGTCGCTATATGCTCATTTAATGAAAGCGATGCCATTTATTATTCTAAAATTTTCAATAATTGTCCTATTTATTCTAACTTTAAAAAAATGATAAATGAAATAGATTTAGATTTTGTAGATATTGTTATTCCACCAAAAGATCATTTAAAATTAATTAAAATTGCAGCAAATAAGAATGTAAATATAATTTGCCAAAAACCTTTTACAAATTCATATTCTGAGGCAATAAATGCAGTAAATATTTCAAATAAAAATAATGTACTTTTAATTGTACATGAAAACTTTAGATTTCAGCCATGGTATCAAAAAATTAAAAAAATTTTAGATAATAATTTATTAGGTGAATTATACCAAGTTAGTTTCCGGATGCGACCTGGTGATGGTCAGGGAAAAGACGCTTATTTAAACAGACAACCATACTTTCAAAAAATGGAAAGATTTTTAATACGTGAAACAGCGATTCACTTTATAGATGTGTTTAGATTCTTGTTTGGTGAAATTGACTCAGTTTTTGCAACTTTATCAAAACTTAATGAAAACATTAAAGGAGAGGATGCAGGATATCTTCTTTTCAATTTTGAAAATGGTATGAGAGGAATTTTTGATGGCAATAGGTTATCTGATCATATTGCTGTAGATAGAAGGTTAACAATTGGAGAGATGGTTATAGATGGTTCTGATGGAACGCTAAGACTTAATGGAAATGGAGAATTATTTAAAAGGAGGTTTAATAGCAATAAAGAGTTAAAAATTAATTATAAATGGGATAATAGAGGATTTGCTGGAGATAGTGTCTTTAAATGCCAAAGGCATATATTAGAGCATTATTTAAGAGGAAAAATTTTACATAATAGTGGGATTGACTATCTAAAGAATTTAAAAATTGAGAAATGTTTATATAAATCTAATTCTATGGGAAAAATTTTCAAAATAAGAAATTTATGATGGTGCCGGCTGGGGGACTCGAACTCCCGACCTGATGATTACAAATCAACTGCTCTACCAGCTGAGCTAAGCCGGCACTCGAAAATAAATAATAGATATTTAATTTATAAACAAGAAATTATTTAATTTTTTGTAATATTTTTTTGTAATTGAAACATTGCGACAGAAGCTGCATTTGAGACATTTAATGAATTAGATTCCACGTTAATTGGAATTTTAATTAATCTATCTACATTTTCTTTAGTTAATCTTCTTAAACCTTTTCCTTCAGAGCCTAATATCAAGGCAACATTACCTGTTTCGTTTTCTAATTCGGAAACATCCATTTCACCATCACCTGCAAGCCCATAAATGTTAAAGTTAACTTCTTGAAGTTTTTTAATTTCCCTAGACATATTTGATAATTCAATTATTTGTAATTTCTCAATGGCACCTGAAGATGCTTTAGTTAATGCAGACGTTTCTTGAGGACTGTTTCTTTGAGACAACGCTAAACCATCCATTTTAAATGCTAATGCAGATCTAATTATAGCTCCGACATTCTGAGGATCAGAAACTCCATCAAGTAGAACAAGTCTGATTGGAATTTTTTTATTAAATCTTAGATCAGATAAAAATTCATTCATTGACATTCTTTGAAGAGGTTCTGTCACCAAAACCACATTTTGATGAGGCTTGTTATTATTTATTTTGTTTATTTCTTCTTTAGTTTTTATAACAATTTCTAACTTTAATTTTAAATTATTAATTTCGTCTTTCCATTTTGAGTAGTTTGTATTAGTTGTAATAATATAATGAAGTTTCCGTTTCTTATTTTTTAAAGCTGATAAAATAGAATGTTTACCTGCCAATGGTATTTGGTTAATTTTTAACAACCTATTATTAAATCTAAAATTTTTTTCTTTAGTCTTTTGGTTGGTTTCACCAGTGGAATTATAATTATTATTTTTTTTTGAATTTTTATTCATATAAATATTTGATGTAAAATGTTTAATTTTTTTATTTACTTTTAATAAAAGCTTTCATATTTAGAAAGCCTTGTGTATATAACATAACAAAATTTTTGATTTAAGTAAGGTTAATTTAAAGAATACAAATTTATTTTGGTGGGGTGGCCGAGTGGTTAAAGGCAGCAGACTGTAAATCTGCCCGCGTAGCG
>CACAAB010000023.1 GCA_902530325.1 uncultured SAR116 cluster alpha proteobacterium
TTCCTCTATTTAGAATTGAGATTAAAGATTTTGTTAATTATTTCAAAATAGAATTAAAAAAAACAAAAATCACACCTACCTTTATTTTTATAGATAACAATATAGAAAAAGGTAGAATTATAGGATATACAAATCCCGAAATGTTTTGGTGGCAAGTTGACGAAATAGTTGGTGATTAATATAATAAATATATTAATATTATTTTTTTGGAGATTCCAATGAAACAACAAAAAATGAAAATAATATCAAGAAGGAGCATATTATACTTAATGGGTGGCATAGCTAGCTCTGCACTATTTACACAATTTGCAATGGCTAAGCCTAATCTTGCCTTACAAAGAATAAAAGAAATTAGTAAAAGCAAAGTAGAAGAAGTCGACTTATTTCTTGACGTACCTGAAATTGCAGAGAATGGAAACCAAGTAAAAGTAAGTTTTGATATTGATAGCCCAATGACAAAAGATGATTTTGTAAGAACGGTTTATTTACTAGCTGATGGTAATCCAGCTCCAAATGTTGCGAAGTTTTCTTTTACAACTGACATGGGTGCATGCTCTGCTACAACAAGGATGAGATTGTCAAAAACCCAAAATGTGTATCTTTTGGCTGAGTATAATAATGGTAAATTTGCGATGACAAAATCTAAAGTTAAAGTAACTATTGGCGGTTGTGGCGGTTAAAAAAGGAGATAAGTTACATGTCTAAAATCAAACCAAGAGGTAAAGTACCAAAAAAAGCAGCAATTGATGAAATAATTGAGATAAAGACATTAATAAGACATCCAATGCACAGTGGGCGAATGAAAGATAAAGATGGTAAAAATATTCCCAAACGAATAATTAATAAATTTTTAGTGAAGTTTAATGGTAAACAAGTCTTTGGGATGGATTTAGAACCATCTATATCAACTAATCCATATATAGCTTTTCCTTTCAAGGCAAAGGTATCGGGGACTTTTGACTTTGAGTGGACTGACGACAATGGTGAAAAATATACAATGTCCAGAAAAATGGATGTGTCTTAAATCGTAAGGTTCTACTTTGAAAAAAAATAAACAAAAAGAATTAAAAATTAATCGAAGAGAGTTGCTAGCTGGCTCTGCTTCATTGGGAGTTATAGCTCTTTCTTCTAAAGTTGGGTATTCAAAAGAAACAAATCCAAATAATTTACCTCCCAATGTTCCAGAATGGACTGGCGAACTTGGTGAAGGTGTTGATGCGAATCCTTATGGAATGCCCTCAGAATTCGAAAATAATGTAATCAGAAGGAATGTTGAATGGTTAACAGCTAGTACAGAGTCTTCAGTGAATTTCACTCCTATTCAAGATTTAGAGGGTATTGTAACCCCAAATGGTTTATGTTTTGAAAGACATCATGGGGGTGTCTCAATTATAAACCCTAAAGATTACCGTTTAATGATTAATGGGTTAGTTGATAGGGAAATGATTTTTACACTAGATGATTTAAAAAGATTTCCACAAACAAATAAATTTTATTTCCTAGAATGTGCGGCTAATGGTGGAATGGAATGGAAAGGCTCTCAACTTAATGGATGTCAATATACTTTCGGGATGGTTCATAATGTTCAATATACAGGGGTCAAATTATCAGATATAATTTTAGAAACTGGACTGAAACCAAAAGCAAAATGGGTGCTTGCTGAGGGTAGTGATTCTTCAGGAATGACAAGATCTATACCTATCGAAAAAATCCTCGATGATTGCATGATTGCTTGGGCTATGAATGGTGAAGCTTTGAGATCTGAACAAGGATATCCAGCTAGACTTGTTGTTCCAGGCTGGGAAGGAAATATGTGGGTTAAATGGTTAAGAAGACTAGAATTTGGTGACATGCCCTATATGACAAGAGAAGAAACTTCAAAATACACAGATCTATTACCTGACGGTAAAGCAAGAATGTTTACATGGGTAATGGACGCAAAATCAGTTGTGACCTCACCTAGTCCGGAAAAGTCTATTTTATATAAAGGTATTCAACAATTAAGAGGTCTTGCTTGGTCTGGCAGAGGAAAAATCAAACGTGTTGATGTCTCCCTAGATGGAGGAAAAAACTGGCAAACTGCAAAATTACACGATCCTGTAATGAGTAAAAGCTTAGCAAGATTTACACTACCATTTGAATGGAATGGTCAAGAACTTCTTGTTCAATCGAGAGCTATTGATGAAACGAATTATGTGCAGCCAACTATTCATGAACTTCAAAAATTAAGAGGTGTGAATTCAATTTATCATAATAATTCCATTGCAACTTGGAAAGTTAATAAAGATGGTACAGTAGACAATGTTCGCCTTGGTTAAAAAATCATTAATATTTTTAGTCTTATTAGCCATCCCTAATTTTATTATTGCAGAGGAAAGAAAATTCAATCTTGGTAAGATTGCAACCAAGAGAGAAATTGCTGGTTGGGACATCGATGTAAGACCTGATGGATTAGGAGCACCATTAGGCAGTGGTAGTGCAATAAAAGGTGAAGAAGTTTATGCTGAACAATGCGCATCATGTCATGGAGACTTTGGAGAAGGACTTGACAGGTGGCCAGAACTAGTTGGTGGTGAGGATAGTCTAGACACCCACGACCCTGTTAAAACTACTGGAAGTTATTGGCCTTATGCATCAACTATGTATGATTATATTTATCGTGCAATGCCTTTTGGTGTAGCTCAGTCATTAACTCATGATGAAACCTATCAAGTAGTTGCTTATCTTCTATATATGAATGAAATTATCGACGAAGATTTTGTTTTAAATGATAAAAATATTGGTAAAATTAAAATGCCTAATGTTGAAGGTTTTCTTATGCCTGATCCTAGACCAGATATTGCTAATGTTAACGGTAATCCATGCATGCAAAATTGCAATACGCCAACTAAAATAATTGGCAAAGCCCGTGATATTGACGTAACTCCAGAAGAAGAAAAATCCTAATAAATATAAGGGAAAAGTATGCGTTCCAGACGTGAATTTATTCAACTAGCATCTGTATCAGCAATGCTACTGGCAGCTAAATCATGGAGCTCTGTTGCCGCTAAACAAAAGTTAAGCATTGAAGATTTATTAGATTTTGATACTAAAGGTCAAGTTACATTGTTACATTTGACAGATTTACATGGGCAATTAAAGCCAATATATTTTAGACCACCTTCTGAAAACTTTGGTGTGGGAAAATATGAAGGTATACCCCCTCACTTGGTAGGTGAAGCATTTCTTAAACATTTTAATATTTCACCAGGAACACCATTAGCATATGCACACACTATGGTTGATTATGTTCCTTTAGCAATGGAATATGGAAAATTAGGTGGTTTAGATCATACAGCAACATTAATCAATAAAATTCGTTCTGATAGAGGTGAAGACAAAGTTCTTCTTTTGGACGGCGGTGACACTTGGCAAGGATCTTATACTTCACTCAAAACTCAAGGTGAAGATATGGTTGAACTCATGAAAGCTATAGGAACGGAAGCCATGGTTGGTCATTGGGAATTTACACTTGGTCAAGCACGAGTAAGCGAACTCATAGAAAAGATGGGATATCCATTTTTAGGAGGAAACGTATTTGATACTGAGTGGGACGAGCCAGTATTTGAAAGCACAGCCTTTTTTGAAAAAGGTGGAGTGAATGTAGCTGTTATAGGACAACATTTCCCCTATACTCCTATAGCAAATCCCAGCTACTTAGTTAAAGGTTGGTCTTTTGGAATTAGACCAGAGATTATTCAAAAAAATGTTAATAAGGCAAAGAAAAAGGGTGCTGAAATAGTGGTGCTTCTTTCTCATAATGGTTTTGATGTGGATCAGAAGTTAGCAACGATTGTAAATGGTATAGATGTCATTTTAACTGGTCATACTCATGATGCTATACCTAAAGCAATTAGAATAAATGAAACACTTATTTTATCGTCTGGTTCCCACGGAAAATATTTAGGCAGAATAGACTTAAAGGTTAATAATGGTAAAGTTGTAGAAACAAGTTCTAATCTAATACCAATCTTTTCTGACATAATACCACCAGATAAAGAAATAAGTAATTTAATTAACAAAGTAAGATTACCTTTTGAAAAAGAGTGTAATCGTGTGATTGGCGAAACAGAAACCCTTCTTTATAGAAGGGGTAACTTTAATGGAAGTTGGGATGATGTAATTTGTGACACAATCATTCAAGAAAGAGATACTGAAATATCATTAAGTCCTGGTTTTAGATGGGGTACTTCAATTTTACCAGGGCAAAAGATTACAATCGATGATATTTATTCCCAAACAGCTATGAATTATCCAGAGGTTTATAGGACTGAAATGACAGGAAAAATGATTAAAGAGATACTCGAAGATGTTTGCGATAATATTTTTAATCCGGATCCTTTTTTTCAACAAGGTGGTGATATGGTTAGAGTTGGTGGTCTTACATATACTTGCAGCCCAAAAAATGAGATTGGAAAAAGAATAAGCAATTTAAGAATGGTATCTACAGATAAACCCTTAGAGGCAAGCAAGAAATATATTGTAGGTGGTTGGGGATCAATTAATCCTAATGTTGAGGGCCCTCCCATTTATAGATTATTAGAAAATTATATATCCAATAAAAAAGTACTCACAAAAAATAATCTAAATGCTGTAAAGGTTAAAGGTATGTAATTTTAGAAGGCAATCAAAAGATTGCCCTCTAAAGTTTTTATTAAGAAAACATATCGGAAGTTATACCTGAATACCATCCAATTGATTCTTCATAGGTTGCTTTTCTAAGGTTGCTATCTTCACCTGTTTTTGAAATAAACCCACTTGTTTTATCTATTTTCTCATCAGTTGCCTTGTAGTTTGCTCCAACTTTGATACCGTCATTTGTCGCAACTAAGGACCAGCAAGTATTTGCAAAACGAGGAGTAAAGACTTTGCTGCCTGTTAAGCTTCCTCTTATGTGGTTTGCAGCAACTTTAGCTTGACTGTTAGCTGAGAAACCAGATTTAGGCATTGATTTAGCAATTGATGCATCGCCAAGAACATAAATATTTTCGTCAGCTTGAGCTTGCATTGATGCAGGAACGATTGGACACCAATCACCATTGTTAACACCAGCGTTCATTGCTATACGTCCAGCTCTTTGAGCAGGAACAACACTTGCTGCATCTGCTTTAAAAGTGTCTAAATCAGTTTCAAACTCCATGGTCGCAGCATTAATATTTTTGATGCCTCCATGAGTTTCTGCGCTTATCCATTCAATCATTCCTGGATAATGCTTCTGCCAACCTTCCATAAATAAGCCTTGTTTAGAAAACTTATTTTTAGGATCTAAAATTACAATTTTAGCTGTAGGATTAGATTTTTTAAATTGATGAGCAATCATTGAAACTCTCTCATAAGGCCCAGGCGGGCAACGATATGGGTTTGGTGGAGGTACCATAACAAATGTTCCACCTTTCTTCATACCTTTAACCTGATTCTTTAACAATTGAACTTGTGTACCAGATTTCCATGCGTGTGGCATTTTAGATTGTGCTTCTGCAGAGTATCCGTTTACACTTTCAAACTTAAGATCAATTCCAGGCGAAATTACGAGTTTATCATATGAAATACTTTCGCCAGAACCTAGATTAACTTTTTTTGCAGCATTATTTACAGATAAAGCCCATTCATGAACCATATTAACGCCATGATTTACTGCTAATCCGTAATAATTATGACCTATAGAACCATAAGCCCTAAAGTCTCCTAAATAAAGATTTGAGAAGAAACATGTATAATATCTCTTCGATGCTTCAACTAAAGTAACATCAATAGCTCCTTTTGAGTCTTTAGCAATATACTTTGCTGCAGTCGCACCACCTGCTCCACCGCCAATAACAACAACTCTTGGAAGTGCTCCAAAAGCAATTGAAGGCATTGACAGTGCCGTTGTTGTTGCTGCTGCCATACCAACAAAAGTACGTCTTTTCATTTTTGTCATAAAATCCTCCTCCAGAAGTTAATAACTATAATAAATGTTATGGTTTTTTATTACTTAAGTAAAATTTTATTTTTACTTTAACTTACTTAGGTAAAGGGCAAGAGAATTTATTTCTTCTTCACCAAGTCTTTCAGCAACCATTTGCATAACTGCGTTTTCTTTTTCTTTTGTTTTGTAAGCTAAAATTTTCGTAATAAATTGACTTGTTTTTAAACCAGTTATTTTTGGTATACCTTGACCTAAACCAGTAGAATTATGACATGTAACACATTCACCAAATAGATGTTCTCCATAATCTACATCCGCACCTACTAATTGATTCTGCTCGGCATATAGTTTATTTGTTAAGAAAAAGCATAAAAAAATTGATAAAAGTATGGATTTTGACTTCATAACCTCCCCCAGGTTTAAAAGTTTTCTAAAAAATTACTTTTACTATATTAATTATTTCAAATTTATTTTTTTTATCAAGCTATAAATATACAAGACAGAATAATATTGTTATGATCTTATTTTGTTAGTAAATTATTTAACAATGTTAGACAGATTTATTAAATCGTTTCAGTATTATTTTATTAATTTTTAGGAAATATTATGAGTTTATATTCAGATTATTTGATACAAATAGAGAATCGAAAAAAAGAGGGCTTGAAACCTAAACCAATTGAAGATGGTGAATTGCTCAAAGAAATAATTTCACAAATAAAGGATCCTAATAATAAACATAGAAAAAACTCTATTGATTTTCTGATTTACAACACTATTCCTGGAACAACGTCAGCCGCTCTGGAAAAGTCTAATTTTTTAAAAGAGATAATTTTAGAAAATATTAAAGTTGATGAAATAAAACCATCATTTGCTTTTGAACTATTATCACATATGAAAGGTGGTCCTTCTATCGAGGTTCTTCTTGATTTAGCTCTTAGCGATGACAAATCTGTAGCGTTAGACGCCGCAGAAGTTTTGAAAACCCAAGTATTTCTATATGAGGTTGACACTTCTAGATTAGAAAATGCTTACAAAGATGGAAACAAAATTGCAGAAGATATCCTAAAAAGTTATTCAAATGCTGAATTTTTTACTAAACTTCCAGATATTGAAGAAGAGATAAAAGTTGTAACTTACGTTGCTGCAGAAGGTGATATTTCTACGGATTTGTTATCACCTGGAAATCAGGCACATTCTAGATCTGATCGAGAGTTACATGGTAAATGTATGATTTCAGAAAAAGCCCAATTGGAAATTACTGAATTAAAAAAGCAACATCCTGATAAGCGTGTAATGTTAATCGCAGAAAAGGGTACAATGGGTGTTGGATCATCAAGAATGTCTGGTGTCAATAATGTTGCCTTATGGACTGGAAAGCAAGCAAGTCCTTATGTGCCTTTTGTAAATATTGCACCAATTGTTGCTGGTACAAATGGAATTTCTCCAATATTTTTAACAACTGTAGGAGTTACAGGAGGAATAGGTGTAGACCTAAAAAATTGGGTAAAAAAACTAGACTCAGATGGTAATCCAATAATTAACAATGATGATAATCCAGTACTCGAACAGAAATATAGCGTAGATACTGGTACGGTGTTAAAGATAAACACAAAAAAGAAAAAACTTTTTGATGAAACAGGAGAGAAAGAATTAGTTGATTTATCATCTTCTTTTTCACCTCAAAAGCAAGAATTCATGAAAGCAGGTGGATCTTATGCAATTGTTTTCGGAAAAAAATTGCAAAGTTTTGCCTGTAAGGTTCTAAATGTCGAATTAAAGTCAGCTTTTGCACCTTCAAAACAAATTTATAATGAAGGGCAAGGATTTACAGCCGTTGAAAAGATATTTAACGCAAATGCGGTAGGTGTAGAAGGGGATGTGCTTTTACACGCTGGTTCTGATGTGAGAGTAAAAGTAAATATTGTTGGATCACAAGATACTACAGGTTTAATGACATCCCAGGAATTAGAGGCAATGGCAGCAACTGTAATTTCGCCGACTGTAGACGGGGCTTATCAATCAGGATGTCATACAGCCTCAGTTTGGGATTTTAAAGCTCAGGAAAATACACCGAGACTAATGAAATTTATGCATAAATTTGGTCTTATTACTGCGCGTGACCCAAAAGATTCTTATCATTCAATGACTGACGTTATCCATAAAGTATTGAATGATATAACTGTTGATGATTGGTCAATTATTATTGGCGGTGACTCACATACTAGAATGTCAAAAGGTGTAGCATTCGGAGCAGACTCTGGAACTGTTGCTTTAGCCTTGGCAACTGGTGAGGCAACAATGCCAATACCAGAGTCAGTCAAAGTAACTTTTAAGGGTAAAATGGGCGATCATATGGACTTCAGAGATGTAGTTCACGCCACACAAGCTCAGATGCTTAAGCAGTTTGGCGATAATGTATTTCAAGGGAAAATTATCGAAGTTCATTTGGGAACTCTTCTTGCTGATCAAGCTTTTACTTTTACCGATTGGACTGCTGAGATGAAAGCAAAGGCATCAATTTGTATTTCAGAGGATGAAACACTAATTAAATCCTTAGAAATTGCTAAAGACAGAATACAGGTCATGATAGAAAAGGGAATGGAAAACGAAAACAAAATGCTTAATAAGTTAATAGGCATTGCTGAAAGAAGAATTTCAGAAATCAAATCTGGTGAAAAGCCTGCCTTAAGACCTGATGTAAATGCTAATTATTCAGCAGAAGTTGAAGTTGATTTAGACCTAATAGATGAACCAATGATTGCTGATCCAGATGTTAATAATTCAGACGTTTCAAAGAGATATACACATGATACAATTAGACCAATTTCTTATTACAATGCTGAAAAAAAAGTAGATTTGGGTTTTGTCGGCTCTTGCATGGTACATAAAGGCGATGTAAAAATTGTAGCACAAATGCTTCGTAATCTTGAAAAAGCTTCGGGACAAGTAAAGTTTAAGGCACCTTTAGTTGTAGCAGCTCCAACTTATAATATAATTGATGAACTTAAAGATGAAGGTGACTGGAGTATATTACAAAAATATTCAGGTTTTGAATTTGATGATAAAAATCCTAAGAAAACAGCTCGTCTAGAATATGAAAATATCCTGTACCTTGAAAGGCCAGGATGTAATCTTTGCATGGGCAATCAAGAAAAAGCAGCAAAGGGAGACACAGTGTTAGCCACTTCAACTAGACTTTTTCAAGGAAGAGTGGTTGAAGACACTCAAGAAAAAAAAGGAGAGTCGTTACTTGCATCAACACCAGTTGTTGTTCTTTCAGCCATTTTGGGAAGAACCCCAACTATAGATGAGTATAAAATAGCTGTTGAAGGTATTGATCTTACTAAATTTGCACCACCATTAGAAAAAAATCAAAATAGTTTATCAGCACATTTTTAATTAAAGTTTCAATCATCAATATTAAATATGAAAATAAACAATTTAAATGAACTTAATACTCCTTGTTTGATTTTAGATAAAAACCTTTTAGAAAAAAATTGTAGTAAAGCTAGAAAAAAATGTGATGAATTTAACACAATATTAAGACCACACGTTAAAACTCCTAAAAGTATTGAAGTTGCTAAAATTGCTCTTGGAAAAGATGTCGGTCCTATTACTGTCTCAACCCTTGAAGAAGCTGAGTATTTTGCAAGTTCAGGTTTCAAAGATATTACTTATGCTGTTTGCATAATTCCTGCAAAACTTAAAAGATTAAATTATATTCAGTTAAAGTATAACTGCGTGATACGTATGGTTACAGACTCAGTTATTGTTGCTAAAGAAATTGTTAATTATAGTAAATTACATAGTGCAAATTTTGAAATTCTGATTGAAATTGACTGCGGTGAAGGAAGAAGCGGTTTAGCTTATCAAGATGAAAAAATTAGAGAGATATCTACAGTTTTTAACATAAATCATTATACAAAGTTGTTGGGAGTTTTATCTCATGCTGGTCATAGTTATTCAACCAACAATAAAAAAGAAATTATATCAATTAGTAACATTGAACGTGAACAAGCTATTGCTTCTTTAAAGAATTTTGTAAATACCAAAAATAATCCTCCTATCATAAGTATAGGCTCAACTCCTACAATGTTTTATGCTGAACATTTAAAAGGTATCACTGAAGTAAGAGCAGGGATTTATATGTTTTGGGATTTAGCGCAGGCTTCAAGGGGTATTTGTGAAATAGATGAAATAGCTTTAACCGTTTTATCAAGTGTAATTGGCCATAATCATCAAAAAGGAAAAATATTAATTGATGCTGGTGCACTAGCCTTATCAAAAGATATTAGTGCAAATAATTTTATGCCTGAAGCTGGGTACGGATTAGTTTGTGATCCTGACACAGCACTAGCCTATGAAGGACTCAACATTTCTGAAGTTCATCAAGAGCATGGTTCAATCAATATAGATAACACAAGCTGGTTTGATAAATTACCTATAGGAAGTTTAGTACGCATATTACCAAATCATGCGTGTTTAACTTGCGCAGCTTACAGTAATTATAATATTTTAGAAAACGGAACAATTGTCGACAGTTGGTCAAGAACCAATGGTTGGTGATTTTATAAAATTTAAACCAAAATGGATGGTACCCAACAAAATCCATTATTATCAAGTATGTAACATTCTCTCATACCGTGAGGTTTATTCATTGAATTAGATAAAATAATATAATTTTCGTTTCTTGCTCTTTCTTCTGCTCTATCAGGATCACAGCCTATTACCCTTAATTCTATTCCTAACCCTTTTGGTTTGGAATTTTTTATAATATTTATATACGGGTGATTTTCATAAGTATGGTATGAATGGATACACCATCTACTTCCAAATCCTTCTATTGCTGCAAAATCAGGATCTTGATATATAATTTTAGCATTAATAATTTTTTGTAAAAAATGTATTGAATGTTTAATGTCCTCGACTAATAAATTTATTGTTAAACCAGATAAATCTTTAGAGTATTCACTGGCAGATTTCCAAGGATCTTTTTTTCTTAATTTCATAACTATTCCAATTCAAATAATAGGTTTAATGCTTTATTATTTATTTTTAGTAATTATATGTAAAATATAAATTCGTTATAACTTCGAGAATTAAATCATGTCAATTTGGGGAAGTTTATTAGGTGGTGTTATTGGTTTTTCTTTAGGTGGTCCATTTGGAGCTTTGCTTGGATCATTTTTAGGAGGAAAAATTTCAAATATTAGCTCATCAAATACTTTTGGAAGCCAACAAAATTCACAACAAATTTTTGCTTTATCGTTAATAATTCTCTCTGCAAAACTAAGCAAAGCTGATGGAAGAGTTAGTAAAGAAGAATTAATCGCAGTAAAAGAGAAACTTCAAATACCAGATAGTGAAATTGATCAGGTAGCCAAGATTTTTAACAAAGCTAAAGATGAAAGCACCGGGTATGAACCTTATGCAAAACAAATTTCTGAAATTTTTAAGGGTAATCAGAATGTTTTAGAAGAAGTCATAAATATTCTTTTTTACATTGCAGAGGCTGACGGAAATGTAAGTAATGAAGAAGAATCTATGATAGCTAACATTGCTTTTATTTTTGGCCTTAGTCAAAATCAATACGAAAGTATTAAAGAATCTAGAAAATCGTCAGACAAACTAAATCCTTATGTAGTTTTAGAAAGTCAACCAACTGATGATTTGAAATCAATTAGAAAAAAATATATAAAGCTTTCTAAAGAACACCATCCAGATCTTTTGATTAGCAAAGGTGTACCTATTGAAGTCATAAATGAGAGTAAAAATAAAATGAGAGCGATAAATGCTGCTTGGGATCAAATACAAAAATTGAAAAGTAACTAAATTTCAACTTAACTCATTTAACACCATTTAAATCAAATTCATTTTCAAAAAATTTTTTCATGTCATTTTTATACCAATCATCGTAATCCCATGGCTCTGACGAAATAAGATTGGCTTTAGGTAAATAGACTTGAGCATCTAAAATATTATTTTTTGTATTAACTTTAATAAATTGTCTAAAATAATTTTCACCTTCAAATCTATCTAATTTGATTAATTCGATGTATGTTAAATTTTTTGCAATTATTCCCTCAACGATGTCTTTTTTACTGTTAGTATATTTTATCAAAGGATAATGAGTGTCTTTAACTTTAAATACTTTATATTTTTGTAAAGTAGCAGTATCCATCATATTTTTTCTTATATCCTTGCCAAGGACTGCTGTTCTTACTTCTGATGATCTTAATGTGCCATAAAAAAATACTGCATAGTGAATATTATATTTTTTAAGTTCATCTTTAATTCTTTTTTCATAAGAAAAACAATTATTATTTTTATTAAATTTCTTAAAATATTCTTCTGTTTTCCCATCTAATTCATGATTAATGTAATCTGCACAGCTTTTGATATAATTGTTAATTAAAGTAGCAATTTCATGATTGTAATTTTTAATATCAAACAAGTTTGTAATGGAAATTAAATGTTTTAATTCGTTCATATTAAAATCTCTTAGAACAAAACTTAATTGTAAATATGTATCTTCAAACCTATAATCATGCGGAAATTCCTCATTCCATAAATCAGTATCGAGGTTCCAGTTTTGTTTAAGATTTTTACTTAAAATTTCTAATTTTAATATTTTTACATCATCATTTATATTCAGTTGTTCTGCCATTTATTTATTATTTATTTATTGATAATTTGTTTATTATAATAATCTTTTTAATAAAATTAAAACTAATGTTGAAAATAAATATGAAAAATACAAAGAAAGAAATCTTTAAATCATTTGACAAAAATTTGATTTATAAAGAAATGGTAAAAATATTATCTTTGCACGAAATAAAAATCTATCAGGCTAGAGTTGATAGAACAAATACAAGAATGCAAAGATATTTTAATTCGACACCTTTAAGAAATGTTTTTGCTAGAATTTGTAACTACGCGTATACCGTAAACCAATTTTATACGATTTCATATGTTACCAAAGAGCTTAGAAGTACTAGGCAGGCGATATCCTTAATTGTGGATGAATGTGAAAATGAAGGATGGTTAAACATTCATAGAAGAGCAAATAAAGTTGAGTTCCAAGCCTCCGAAGAGCTTTATGAATCATGGAGAGAATATGTTTATGCAAGGACTAATATAATGACTAGTGATGAACGTAATGATTGGATTAGCATGCTGACTTTATATAAAAATCTAAACGAAAAATATTAAAAATAGTGTAAAGTTACTTTGTATTGATCATTTGATTAAGATTTTTAAAATAAAATTATACTTATAAATTTTAGGGAGTTCTAAAAGTGATTACATCCAAACTTGGTGATGCTATTGGCTTAGAAATTAAAGATCTAGATGTTACAAAGATTTCAGATAAAGAAACTATTAATACAATATCAGATTGCTTATCAGAATTTTCAGTAGTTGTGATTAGAAATCAAAATATTACAGATGATGAACACATAAAATTTAGTGAAAATTTTGGTACTCTTGAACTGACAAAAGTTGGTACAGATGGATCTGGTTCAAAACTTATTATTCTTCGTAACTTTGATGAAAATGGAAACATTGTTTCACCCACAGATAGACAAAGATTGAATAATTTAGCTAACCAAGAATGGCATAGTGATAGTTCATTTAAAAAAATTCCATCTAAAATGTCAATTTTATCAGCTAAAATGATCCCATCACTTGGAGGAAATACAGAGTTTTTGTCAATGAGAGCTAGCTACAATGCTTTACCTCAGGAATTAAAATTAAAGATTGATGACAAAATTTGTTGGCATGATTATTCTCATGGGAGATCAAAAATTGATCCAAACCTTGTTACTCCTGAAGAAAAACAAGCTCTTCCTCCAGTTAAACAAAAATTAGTTTTAAATGATAATAAGCATGGAAAATCTCTTTATTTAGGTGCGCATTGCAGAAATGTAGATGGGATGTCAGAAAATGATAGTAATACTCTCTTAGCTGAAATTAACTCTTACATTGACACAGAAAAATTTATTTATTCTCATGTTTGGGAACCATTTGATTTAATTATGTGGGATAATAGAGCTGTATTACATAGAGCTACCCCAATAAAAGGAAAAATAGAAAAAAGGTTAATGGTTAGAACAACGGTAGCTGGTCAAGCATCAACCATAGATGTATATTAAATAAAATATTATGGAAAACTTTGATTATATAGTAGTTGGGGCTGGGTCGTCTGGTTCGGTCATAACTAATAGGTTATCAGAAAATAACAAAATAAAAATTTGTGTTATTGAAGCTGGAGGAAGTAATCAGCATCCATACGTAAAGATGCCAGCAGGTTTTATTAAAACAATTAATGATAAAAGGTTTAATTGGTGTTTTAAAACCGAAGGAAGTGATTATGTAAATAATCGAGAAATATTATTTCCAAGAGGAAAAGGGTATGGAGGTTCAAGCTCCATTAATGGTCATCTTTATGTTAGAGGCCAACCAGATGACTATAATCAATGGGCACAACAAGGTAATTTGGGCTGGTCTTATGACGATGTGCTTCCATATTTTAAAAAATCAGAATACAAAAAAAATGGAGATGATGCTACTCGAGGAAAGCAAGGTCCTCTTTATGTATCTGATATTGTTGAAAAACATCCTCTATGTGAGGAATTTATTAGAGGCTCTAGTGAATTAGGTATACAAGTCCAAAAAGATTATAATTCAGGTCAACAAGAGGGTATTTTTTACTATCAACGTACCATTAAAAATGGCACTAGATTTAGTGCTTATGATGCTTTTTTAAAACCAGCTTTAAAAAGAGAAAATGTAAATATTAAAAAGAATACAACAGTTTTAAAAATTATATTTAAAAATAAAAAAGCAGTTGGCTTATTGTGCAAGAAAAATAATAAAATATTTGAAATTTTTGCAAATAAAGAAATTATTTTGTGTGCTGGCGCCATTGGTACTCCACATTTGCTTCAAGTTTCAGGAATAGGAGACGCTAAATATTTAAAATCTATTGGCATTGAACCATTATTTGAAATTAAAAATGTTGGCGAAGGATTGCAAGATCATTATGCTGTTAGGATTGCTAATAGAATAACTGAACCCATTTCATTAAACGAGAAAGCTCGTGGGTTCAGACTAGTATTGGAATTAATAAAATGGTTTACCTTCAAAAAAGGGTTAATTTCATATAGTCCAGCACATGTTGGAGCATTTTTAAAATCTTCTCCCAAAATAGACTTTCCTGATTTACAATTTGTTTTTACTCCAGCCTCTTACACGGAGGGAATGATAGGCAAGCTTCAAAATTTTCCTGGAATGACATGTGGTGTGTGGCAATCAAGACCTCAAAGTAGAGGCTATGTAAGAGCCTCCACAAATAAAATAACAGACCCACCAATAATTCAGCCAAACTATTTGAAAGAAAAAATAGATCAAGATGCTTTAGTTGAAGGTGTAAAAATTTGTAGGTCACTTTTAAGAACTTCCACAATGAAAAAAATTTCAGTTTGTGAGACTCTGCCTGGAGACAATATAAAATCTGAAGAAGAAATTCTTAATTTTATTAGGAATAAAGGTGCAACTGTGTATCATGCAATAGGTAGTTGTAGAATGGGTGTTGATAATAAAGCAGTTGTTTCCTCATCTCTAAAAATTAATGGTTTAAGCAACATTAGAATTGCAGATGCTTCAATAATGCCAACAATGCCATCAGGAAACACAAATGCTGCAACGTTGATGATAGCAGAAAAAGCATCAGATCTTATTAAACAAGATTTATAAGTATTAATTATTTTTTAAGTGCAAAGAGATTGCTCTCATTTCTTTGTCAATTATATTTAATTCTTCAAGACTTTCTAAAGTATATTCAAAGTACTCTTTGCAAGTTCCTAAAAATCCATTTGCTTTAGAAATCATACTAGCTTTAATTGATGTATTTTTTTCATTAAAATAATTTTTATGTTTTTTGTCTACTGTGAAGGCTAATGAAGAAACTATTTCATGGTTGTCTAATGTTGTTTTTAGTAATTTAGGTTTGTAAGCACCTGTTACCATTTCTCTTTTAAATAATATATCTATGTTTTTAATTGCATCATTTCTATTTAGTTTATATGCCGATCCTATACAGGATCCGCCTCTATCAAGCCCAAGCATGAGACCAGGATATTTAAATGATCCCCTGCCTAAATGAGTTTTCATACAGAAACTTCTATGAAAACCATAGATTTTTGCCAAATGTTGAGTTTCATAATTTATTGTGGGGTTCCATAAAAGGGAACCATAACCAAAAATATAAATATCTTCACCAATACCATCATCGGGTATAATTTTTCTTCTTTCCTCTATTAACTCTTTTTTGGTAAGAACTTTATCACTTCCGCTTATACTCTTAATTTTTTCACCTAACCGACCGTCATCAATATTTTTCTTTGTAAGTTTTACTAATCCTTTATTTATTTTTTTTGAAGTAGGCATTACACTAAATTTTTTTGAGTTAATTACCCTATGTGGGTAAGGTATTTCTATACCGGCTTCGTCTAGTGCTGGTTTTAGTTTGCGCATTAAATCTGTATAAAGAGCATACCAATCTTTTGTATGTGAATACAATCTTAATCGCACAATAATAGCACTATCGTCGTATTTCATAACTAAAAATTGTGGCTCTTTTGGTTTATTTAATACTCTTTCATCTTCTGCCAATTTTAATAAAGTCTTGGACGCTAAATCTAGATCTGTGTCATAATGTATTCCAATATCTACATCAATTCTTCTCGTTTCATAGTGTGAATGATTAATAATGGTACTATTCCAAATACTAGAATTAGGTATCGATACATAAACATTGTCAAAAGTGTCAATTATTGTAGTAAAAAGACCAACCTCTTTTATCGTCCCAGAAACATTACCTGTTTCAACCCAATCGCCTGTGTTAAAAGGCCTTAATAATAATAACATCACTCCTGCAGCTACATTTGATAACGTTCCTTGAAGTGCCAATCCAATTGCTAAACCTGCAGCACCTAAGACAGCAATAATTGAAGTTGTTTGAACACCAAATTGTCCTAAAACAGCTATAATTGTAATAATAATTATTCCGTATCTAATTATGTTACCAATTATTGGGACTATAAGGGGATCGATTTTTTTAATACGACTTAAATTTTTTCGTGCAATTTTACTTAATTTGCCAGCAAAATAGAAACCTATTATAAGTATTAATGTAGCGCCTAAGACTTGGCCAGCATAAGAAACAAAAATTTGTATTGAGCTATTTATAAGGTTCGAAATAATTTCAAAATTTATATTCATTTTATCCATTTAAAATTGACCCTTATTAAATTTACTTAAAGTTATGTGCCCGTTTAATAATAATTAATGTAATAAAATTTTGTATAACAAAAATAATTACAAAGAGGACGAAATTGTTTATATATCAGCTTGAGTTTAAAAACTTAATGTGGTTATAACATTTCTATGAAGATTATTAAATGGAAAATTGGTGACACCCCACCTTCTATTGAAGAGCAACTAGCCGTTGCTATTGGAAATTTTGATGGTATTCACAAAGGACATGTTAAACTTTTAAATGAATGTAAATTGCAAGCAAAAGAGAGCAATCTGGCTTTTGGTGTTGTAACATTTGATCCCCATCCAAGAGATTTTTTTAATCCTAAAAATCCTTCATTTAAGTTATTAGATCATGAAGAAAAAGAAAGGTTATTAAGTAAGCTCGGTGTTGAATTTCTAATAATTATTGAATTTAATGAACATTTGAAAAACTGTAATGCTGAGCAATTTTTATCACAAATTTTAAAACAGAATTTCAATGTTGTAAAAATGTTTGCAGGTTCAAATTTTAAATTTGGGAAAAATAGAGAAGGAAGTATCGAAAACACAAGGAGCTTTGCTAACACATTAGGATTACAACTTATTTCGATAGTTTTAAAACAATTCTCTTCTTTAACTGAAAAAGATTATGAAGTGATCAGTTCCCAAAAAATACGAAAATTGATTCAGAATGGACAATTAAAACTAGCTAATGATTTGCTTGGCAGAAATTGGTCTATAACTGGCAGTGTAGAAAAAGGAAAACAGCAAGGAAGAGAGATTGGTTTCCCTACTGCAAATCTAAGTTTGAAGAACTTTTTAAAACCGCCATTAGGAGTATATATTTCCAGATTAAAAATAATTAGCAATCAAAACACTGAAATAACAAATGTTTGGTTGCCATCTATTTCAAATATAGGTACAAGACCTACTGTTTCTGGAGGTTCTATAAATTTAGAAACTCATATAATTGATTTTAAAAACAATGCTGAGACAAATTTGTATGGAAAAAGAATAAATGTTGAACTTATTGAATTTTTAAGATCTGAAAAAAAATTCAATTCATTATCAGAACTGCAAAAACAAATCAAGGTCGATACTAAAAAAGCATTTGAATTTCATAAATTACAAAATAAGACATTAATAATTTGATTTATATAGAGATAATTTAATGACTGATTACAAAGATACCGTTTATTTACCCAAAACTGATTTTTCAATGAGAGCTGGTCTTCCAACAAAAGAACCACAAATATTAAAATTATGGGAAGAAATTAACCTTTTTAAAAAATTGAGGGAGCAAAGAAAAAATTCTGAGCCTTTTATACTTCATGATGGACCTCCATATGCAAATGGAAATTTGCACATAGGCCACGCTTTAAACAAAATAATTAAAGATGTAATAAATAGGTCTCAATCCATGCTTGGTAAGAATGCAAACTATGTTCCTGGATGGGATTGTCATGGATTGCCAATTGAGTGGAAAATAGAAGAAAATTATAGAAAAAAGAAAAAAAACAAAGACGATGTTCCAATTGTAGAATTTAGAAAAGAATGTCGAGATTTTGCTGCAAAATGGATGGATGTTCAATCTGAAGAATTTCAGAGATTAGGTGTTTATGGTGATTGGGAAGATCCATATTCGACTATGAAGTATGAATCAGAGGCTATAATAATGTCTGAAATAGGAAAATTTCTTATGAATGGCAGCCTCTACAGAGGAATTAAGCCTGTAATGTGGTCTCCAGTTGAAAAAACTGCACTAGCAGAAGCTGAGATTGAATATCATGACCATATAAGCACTACCATTTTTGCAAGGTTTCCAGTTGTCAAAACATCATTGGATATAATTAGCGATTTTGAAATTATAATTTGGACAACAACACCATGGACAATGCCAGGTAATAGAGCGGTAGCATATGGAAAGGATATTGATTATTCACTTATAGAAGTTACTAATGTGGGTGAGAATTCTCTAGCAAAAATCGGTGACAAAATTATTATAGCTAAGGAATTGGTGGAAGATGTAATGAAAGAAATTTCTGTCTTAAGTTTTAATTCTTCTAATACCCTTAAGGGCAGTGATTTTGCAGGAACGGTTTTAGCCCATCCACTTAACAATAATGGTTATGAACATGAGGTTTTACTTCTAGAAGCTAATTTTGTAACAACTGATCAGGGAACAGGTTTCGTTCATATTGCTCCGGGTCATGGTGCAGATGATTTTGAACTTGGAAGACAAAATAATTTACCAATACCAGAAACTGTTTCAGATAATGGAATATTAAATAGCGATTTACCTTTGTTAGGTGGACTCCGTGTTTTAAAGGATAATGAAATTATTGCTGATATTATGTCTGAACATAATGCCTTGATAGGACGTGGAAAATTAAATCACTCATATCCACATAGTTGGAGATCAAAAGCACCTCTTGTTTTTAGAACAACACCTCAATGGTTTATTTCGATGACAACTAACAACTTAAGAGATACCTCTCTAAAAGCCTTGTCACAAACAACTTTTTATCCTCATCAGGGTCAAAATCGTTTAACTAAAATGATAGAAGATAGGCCTGACTGGTGTATATCTCGCCAAAGGGCATGGGGCGTGCCTCTTGCAATCTTTGTTAATAAAAAAACTCAAGAGCCACTTAGAGATCAAGAAGTAATAGACAGAATTGTTGAAGCTTTTAAAACTGAGGGAGCAGATGCTTGGTTTGAAAAACCTTCTTCTTTTTTTCTAGGTTCAAAATATAATTCAGAAGATTATGAAGCGGTAACAGATATTGCAGATGTTTGGTTTGATTCTGGCTCCACTCATTCATTTGTATTAGAGGAGAGGGATGATTTATTCTGGCCTGCTTCATTATATCTTGAAGGAACAGATCAACATAGGGGATGGTTTCATTCTTCTTTACTAGAAAGTTGTGGAACTAGGGGACGTGCTCCATATGATGCGGTTTTAACTCATGGTTTTGTTTTAGATCAACAGGGTAGGAAGATGTCAAAATCTCTTGGCAATATTACTGCACCACAAAAAGTTATAAATGAATTTGGTGCTGATATTCTTCGTTTATGGGTAGTTGGTTCAGATTATTATGATGATCTTAGAATTGGAAAAGAAATTTTAATAAGACACTCTGATCATTACAGAAGACTTAGAAATACTTTAAGATATCTACTAGGTGCATTAAACGAATTTAATGATAAAGAAAAAGTTAGTTTTACAGAAATGCCTGAACTAGAGCAATGGGTTCTTCACAGAGTTTATGAATTAAGTGAAAAAATACATGAAAATACCGAAAAGTTTAATCTACATGATATTTACCTAGATATTCATAATTTTTGCACTATTGACTTATCAGCTTTTTACTTTGATATCAGAAAAGATACCTTGTACTGTGAAGATCCAAGTAGTGTTGAGAGAAAATCTTGTAGAACTGTAATGAATATTTTATTCCAATCATTGACTACATGGCTAGCTCCAATTATTTGTTTTACTGCAGAAGAGGCATGGCAGAGCAGATATAAAGACAAAGAAAACTCAGTCCATATGCAAACTTATTTTCAAGCTAAAAAAGATTGGAAAAACTCTACAATTGGTAAAAAATGGTCTGAGATAAGAGAATTAAGATCAGTCGTTACTTCATCTATTGAAGAGAAAAGAAAAGAGGGAATATTAGGCTCTAGTCTTCAGGCCATGGTTTTGATAGAGGCAAACATAGATTCTTTTAGAGTCCTTCAGGATTTAAATCTGCCGGAGATTTTTATTTGTTCTGATGTACAAATGAATTTAAACCAAAACTTATCTGAAACTAAGATTAAGGTAAATGTTGAGTTGGCATCTGGTGGAAAATGTTTGAGATGCTGGAAGATAGTTCCAGAAGTTAAAGATAACATTGAACTTTGCAACAGGTGTACAAGCGTACTTAAATTAAATTAAATGAAAAAAAATTTTGGTGTTTTTAATCTTCTTTTGATTTTTTTAGTTTTTATATATTTTGACTACATTTCAAAATTATGGGCTATTGAAAATCTTTTTATGAAATATCAGTCCATTGAATTGACATCTTTTTTGTCTATGACACCAGTGTGGAATAGTGGAATTTCTTTTGGTTTTTTTCAAGATTCTGGTGAGATAGGTAGATATGGTTTCACTATTTTTGCTTTTTTAGTAAGTATTTGGCTAATTTTTTCTTCTTTTAAATTACCGAGATATTCATCGCTCGGATTTATTCTTATTGCAAGTGGTGCAATTGGAAACGCAATTGATCGTATAATTTATGGTAAGGTAGTGGATTTTATAGATTTTCATATTGAAGATTTACACTGGCCAGCATTTAATCTTGCTGATACAATAATATTTATAGGTGCAACTTTATTTCTTTATAACCAAATTTTTACTGTTGAGAGTACATACTATGAAAAATAAATTCCAAATAATATTTGTTTTTTTAATTCCCTTAGGGATGTTGTCGAGTTGTTCAGATTTTAGGAAAGCCGTTGGTAAAGAAAAAGTAATTCCAGATGAATTCTCTATAGCTGAAACTCCATCTCTATTAATACCACCAGGTTACAAAATAGATCCTAAATCTTTAAAAAATAATGATATAAAGAAAATAGAAAATAGCTTTAGTTTAAGTCAAGTGATAAACATTAAAGAAAAAAAAGAAGTAAATAGTTTTGGTGAATTATTTAACGCAAACAATATTACTAATGACATTAGAAAGTTAGTTGACGAAGAAACACTTGGTATCGCTTTAAGCGAAAGAAGAGGAATAGATATTTTATTTGGGCAAATTCCTAAAACAGGGATTGTGATTGATCCTAAAAAAGAAGCATTAAGAATTAAGGAAAATAAGTCATTAGGTCAAAAAATTAACTCAAACCCTTCGCCAGCAGTTGACATAAATTCGGGAAAGCCTTTACTAATAAAATAATAAGGTAATTGATATGGAAATAAGAAGGCTTCCTCAAAATCTTATTAATCAAATAGCTGCTGGAGAGGTTGTAGAAAGACCTTCATCTGCTTTAAAAGAATTAATTGAAAATTCTTTGGATGCAAAAGCGACTCAAATAGACATTATTTTAGAAAATGGCGGAAAAAATTTAATTTCGGTATCTGACAATGGTATTGGGATTCAGAAAGACCATATTCCCTTAGCCATTGAGAGGCACGCAACATCAAAATTGCCTGACAACACTCTTAATAAGATAGAATATTTAGGTTTTAGAGGGGAAGCACTTCCTTCAATTGCCGCAGTTAGTGAATTAAATCTGCAGTCAAAATATATTGATTCAAATCAAGCTTGGTCACTAGATGTTTTTGCAGGGGACTTTAACGAGGTTTATCCTTCAACACTAGAAATAGGTACAAAGGTATCCATAAAAAAACTTTTTTTTGCTACTCCAGCTAGGTTAAAATTTTTAAAATCCACTCAAGTTGAAAAAAGCTATTGCCATCAGATTATCCTAAAGATGGCTTTAGTAAATCCACTTGTTGGCTTTAGTTTTAAAGCTGATGGTCGTGAATTATTGAGTATTAAACCTGAAAATGAAGCAGATGCATTATTTATAAATAGGATTAGAAAGTTAATGGGGACAAGTTTTGCTGATGAAGCAATAAAAATTGAAAATTCAAAGCAAATAACAGATACAAAATTTTTAAAATTACATGGTTTAATTGGTCTTCCAACTTTAAATAAATCAAACTATAGTCAACAACACTTATTTATAAATGGAAGATCCATTCAAGATAGAAACCTATCGGGCGCAATAAGATCAGCTTATAGAGACAGTCTCCCAAAGGGAAGGTTCCCGATTTTTTGTTTATTTATTGACGTGCCAACTGATTTTATTGATGTAAATGTACACCCTGGAAAAACGGAAGTGAGATTTCAAGATAGTGCTTTAGTTAGAAGTTTATTAGTAGGGTCAATAAGCCAAGAGTTTAATTCTAATTTTTTTCAAACGACGAGTGAAATTTCTAAAGAAGCAATTAGAAAATTTACTTTGAATCAAAGAGTTAGCCCTAATAAAGACTATGGGACTAATGACAATCAAAACAATAAGCAATCAATTTTTAGTAATATTGAAGTTAAACCTTTTAAAAAAGCTTTAAAACAAGATGATTTTGAAAATAACTCAATGCAGACTATAGATAATGAGAGCTTTCCCTTAGGTGCTGCATTGGGACAATTTAATAAAAATTATATTATATCTCAAAATTCCAATGGTATTGTGATAATTGATCAACATGCTGCTCATGAAAGATTAACATTAGAAAAAATGAAATTTGCAAGACAGAATAAATCAATAGAAAGACAAATTTTGTTACTTCCAGAAGTTATAAATCTTGAGCCAGTTCCATTAGAAATTATAAAAGAAAATATTGAATTGTTAGAAGATATAGGTTTTGTTATAGAACTTTTTGGGGAGGGTGCGGTTGTTGTAAGAGAAATCCCTGCTTTGTTGGGAGATGCTGATATTAGACAAATCATTATTGATTTAGGAGATGATTTATCAGAATCTGGACTTCCATCATCCTATCTTGCAAAAATTGATCTTATATTGGGTAATATTGCGTGTCATAGATCAGTAAGATCAGGACGTAATTTAAATGAATCTGAAATGAACCAGTTACTTAGAGAAATGGAAAAAACACCAAATTCTGGACAATGTAATCATGGAAGGCCTACATCTATTAGTCTATCACTGAAGGATATTGAGAAATTATTTAATAGAACTTGAATTTAATAATCTTAAGATAGTTAACTTAGAGTTTCCATAAATTTTTATATCCAAAATCTCATAACCATCATAATTGAAGTCTTCTGTTTTACTACTTTCAGTAAAAATATAACTATCTTGATTAATTAAATTTAGTTTCTTTAATTTAAACAAACATTTTTCTGTTATATTTGAATTGTATGGCGGATCTATTAGAACTATTTGGAAAACTTCATTTATATTTTTAAGTGCTTTTGTTGCCTCATCTTTAATAATTTTAAATTTATTTTCAAATTTAATGTCAATGTTTAATTTTGAAATATTTTTATAAATTAAATTTATTGATTTATGGTCTTGATCCACAAAATATACTACATTAGCTCCCCTAGAAAGGGATTCAATCCCTAATGATCCAGATCCGCTACAAATGTCAAGAACGTTACAATTATCAATATTTATTTGATATCTATTTGAGGTAATAATTGAAAAAAGAGATTCTTTTAATCTATCAGATGTTGGTCTAATTTTGGTGCCATTTGGCGGTAGAAGCTTTAATCCTTTATATTTACCACCTATTATTCTCATAACACAATCTTAAATTTTTAAAACTATTTTCTATTTTTATTTTTCGGCTTTGAAAATCCTAATTGATCTTTGAGGATTTTGTTTTTTACTTCTTCTATCTCTCCAGAGGCTAGATTTTTAATTTGAAATGGCCCAAAGGATACTCTAATTAAACGATTAACATTATATCCAAGATGGTTCATAACTTTTCTAACTTCTCTGTTTTTTCCCTCTCTTATACCCAAGGTGAGCCATGCATTGCTGCCTTGTTGTTTGTCTAATTTAGCCTCTATTTTACCATATCTAATGCCATCTACAGTGACACCATTTTTAAGCAATTCTAGATCTTTTTGAATTACATATCCATGTACTCTAACTCTGTATTTTCGAAGCCAGCCTGTAGATGGTAATTCAAGTTTTCTTGCTAAATCACCGTCATTAGTAAGCAATAACAAACCTTCTGAGTCCATATCTAGACGACCAACAGATATAAACCTAGCATCTAATTTTTCCTTTAATTGATCAAAAATCGTAGGCCTGCCCTCAGGATCATTATTTGTTACTAAATATCCTCTTTGTTTATTGAAAAGCCACAACTTAGTTGCAACTTTTGAAGGTAAAGGCTGATTATTTACTTTAATTTGATCTTTTGAAGTTACATTTACTCCGCATTCTAATAATATTTTGTCATTAACTATTACATTACCGCTTATAATTAAACGTTCAGCTTCTCTTCTAGAACACAAACCTGATCTTGCAATGACCTTCGCTATCCTATTGGTCTTTGTATTAGATGATTTAATTTCTGGGTTCATATTTTTGTATAGTTTTGTATTATTTTTTTGTGAGTTATTTTCATTGTTTTGTATTATAGGTTTTAATAAGTATTAGCAACATTACTTACAATAAGGAAATAGAATTTGATTCGTAAAATTGATTATATGGAATTAGCAATAAATGAAGCTATTAAAGCGAGAGAAAAACAAGAAGTTCCTGTTGGTGCTATAATAGTTGATAAAAATGGTAATGTGATAGCTAAAGCACATAATTTAGTAGAAACAAGAAATGATGCGACAAGCCATGCAGAAAAACTAGTAATAGAAAAAGCTCTTAAAATCACAGGAAACAGATATTTAAATAATTATGATATTTGGGTTACGTTAGAACCTTGCATAATGTGTGCAAGTATTATTAAGCAAACAAGAATAAGGCGTATATATTATGGTGCAGAAGATAAAAAAGGAGGAGCTATTGATAATGGAATTAGAATGTTTGCAAATTGTAGATCTAAAGCCAAATTAGAAGTTTATTCAGGATTTTCTGCAAAAAAATCCGAAAAACTAATAAAAGAATTTTTTAAAGAATTAAGATAATTTTAAAGTTTACCAATATCTTTTCTATAAAAACCATGTTCCCAGTTTATAGCTTCTACAACATCATATGCTTTTTGCCTGCAATCTTTAACATTAGCTCCAATAGATGTTATTGATAAAACTCTTCCTCCATTTGAAATAAGGTTTTTATTTTTATCTTTGGAAGTGCCTGAATGGAACACAGATATTTCATTTCTGTCATTAAAATTTTTAAGTGATGGTAATAAAACTCCTTTTTCAAATTCACCAGGATACCCCTTACTTGCTATTACGACAGTAATTGCGTTTTGGGGAATTAAATCAACAGTCATATTCTTAAGACTTTTCTTAATTGTTTTTTGAATAATACTTACTAAATCTGTATTTAAACGAGGTAGTACAACCTGAGTTTCAGGATCTCCAAATCTGCAATTAAATTCAATTACCTTGGGTCCTTTTTCTGTAATCATTACTCCAGCATATAAAATCCCCTCATAAGGATATCCTTCTAATTTCATC
>CACAAB010000024.1 GCA_902530325.1 uncultured SAR116 cluster alpha proteobacterium
AGAAGAAAAAGCTTTACAGATAATCAAAAAACTAAAAGAAAATCCTGACTTCTCAAAATTTGCTAAAAAACACTCTATTGGGCCTTCAAAAGATAATGGTGGTAATTTGGGGTGGTTTGGATCTGGCCAGATGGTAAAAGAATTTGAAAAAGCAACATTCAAACTAAAAAAAGGAATGATTTCGAAGAAACCAGTCAAAACTAAATTTGGTTATCACGTTATAATGTTAAATGATATTAGAGATGCTAAGCCTAAAAAATTTAGTGATATTAAACAAAAAATTGTTGATAGAATAAAACAAAGTTCTTTGTCTGATCTCGAGAAAAAACTTAGAAATAATAAAAAAATAACAATTTTGGAATTTGAAAAAGTTGTCCAAGAAATAAATAATTAGTACCAACTATAATTGAACAATGAAACAAGATTTAACCAATAATAATTTGCTAAACGATATTAAAGTTTCAACAATATACTCAGGTATAAAACAGACCCAAAATAATGAAGATGATATCCTTTTAATAGAATTTGAAAAAAATTCAGCTATTGCTGGTGTTTTTACGCAATCCTTGACCTCAAGTGCTTCTGTAAATCAATGTAAAAAAAATCTTGCCAGTTATAAAGAACCATGTGTTAGAGCAATTTTAGTTAATTCAGGTAATGCAAATGCATTTACGGGTAAAAAAGGTAAGGAGACAGTATTAAAAATTTCAAAATATCTCTCAATCAAACTAAACTGTAATATTAATGAAATATACACTGCTTCCACAGGAGTTATTGGTGAACAATTAGACTCTAATAAAATTATAGATAACATAAAATTGATGACACCTTTTAAAAGCCCAGATTGGGTACGCGCTGCAACTGCTATCAAAACCACAGACACATTTACAAAAATTAGTAAAAGAATTTGTAAAATTGAAGATTCAGAAATTGAAATTGTTGGAATTGCTAAAGGCTCTGGTATGATTGCTCCAAATATGTCTACTATGTTGGGTTTTATTTTTACTAACGCAAATTTATCATCCAAAATTCTACAAAAGTTAATTTTAAGTAGTAATCATAAAACATTTAACTCCATTACAGTTGATAGCGATACTTCAACTAGTGATACGGTATTGTTAACTGCTACCAGAAAAGCAAATCATAAACCTATTAATAATTTTACTGATAGTCGCTTAAATGATTTTAAAAAAAATCTATCAAGTGTAATGTTAGAATTAGCTAAATTAATTGTTAAAGATGGGGAAGGTGCTTCAAAATTTATAACTATTGAAGTTACAGGAGCTACCTCAAGTAAATCAGCAAAAATTATAGCATTTTCTATTGCAAATTCACCTCTGGTTAAAACTGCTATTGCTGGAGAAGACGCCAATTGGGGTAGAATTATTATGGCTATTGGTAAATCAGGCCAAAAAGCAGATAGGGATAAAATTAAAATTTACATTGGTGATGAACTTGTTACGAAAAATGGTATGGTTTATAAAGATTATTCAGAATTACGGGCAACAGAGCATTTAAAACAAGCTAACATTTATATTAAAATTGATGTTGGAGTAGGAAAGTCAAATGCAACTGTCTACACATGTGATTTAACTCATAGATATATAGAAATAAATGCCGATTATAGGTCATAAAAATTTAAAGATTGTTGTTTCAATTGCATTAATAAATGATGTTAATGAAGTTTTATTATCAAAAAGACCAAATAATAAACATTTGTCAGGTTATTGGGAGTTTCCAGGTGGGAAAGTTGAAAATGGAGAAGTACCTGAAAGTGCTCTTATAAGAGAAATAAAAGAAGAACTTAATATTGATTTAAATAACAAGTGCATTGCACCTTTGTCTTTTAGTGAATATGATTATAAAGAATTTCAACTGTTGTTGCTTTTATATGTTTGTAGAAGATGGGAAGGTGAACCGAAGTCTATGGAAAACAACAAACTTAAATGGGTTAAACCGAATTTACTTAAAGAGTATAAGATGCCCCCAGCTGATGTGTCTCTCATTTATTGTATTCAAGACTTATTGTAATTTGTTTTAGAGGATATTTATGGATAAAAATGTAATGATTTATACTAGCTCTTTGTGTGGATTTTGTTATCGTGCAAAATCTCTATTGAAAAGAAAAAATATTCCTTTTGAAGAAATTGATATTGATTTGGACTTTGAAAAAAGAAGAGAAATGGTTGAAAAAGCAAATGGAAGAACCTCTGTTCCACAAATTTTTTACAAACATCATCACATTGGTGGTTGTGATGATTTGTTCAAACTAGAACAAGAAGGTGACTTAGAGATTTTTAATAGTTAATATGAAACGTTATCTATCAATAGCATGTCTGCAATACTCATCAACAAAAGATGAATTAGTTACATTAAAAATTATAAAACGTCTAATAATTAAAGCATTAGAAGCTAAGGCCGAGTTAATTACTCTTCCTGAATGTGCAACCTCGCTTCAAGAAAGTTCTTCTTTTACAAAGAACTTAGCAACGTCTGAAAATAAAAATATAAGCCTTCAGTTTTTAAGAGAAATGGCAAAATTGAATTCAATTTATATTTTGATTGGTTCATTACCCATAAAGTTTAAAGATAAGCTAGTAAATAGATCATTTTTAGTGGGACCCAGAGGAGATATTTTATATAAATATGATAAAATTCACTTATATGACGTAAATCTGCCTAATGGTGATATTTATAGAGAATCAGAAACATTTTTTGGTGGAAATACTGCTATAATTGCGAAAATAAAAAAAAATAAAATTAAAATTGGCATGACTATTTGTTACGATGTTAGATTTCCGAATTTATATAGTGATTTAGCAACAAACGGTGCAGAAATAATTGTTGTTCCTTCTGCTTTTTCAAATGAAACTGGTCCATTTCATTGGCATACTTTATTAAAGGCTAGAGCTATAGAAACTGGATCATTTATTATTGCCCCTGCACAAACTGGTATTCATCAATGTGGTAGAATAAGTTATGGACACTCCTTGATAATATCTCCTTGGGGAGAAATTTTAAAGGATGCTAAAAAGAAAGTTGGAGCAATTACTGCTAAAATAAACTTGGACGAAGTTCTAATGGCTAGAAAAGCAATACCTTCTTTGAATTCAAAAAAGGATTATTTAACCAATTTCTAAATATTTTTTTTCTTTTAAATTTACTAATTCTTGCTTACTTAAAATTGTTAAGTCTTTAAGCCTTTTCTCAATTACATCACCTATATTATTTATAGAAGTGATTGGGTCTCTATGAGCTCCGCCTATTGGTTCAGGAATTATCTCATCTATAATTTTAAATTTTTCCATGTCTTGAGCGGTCAATTTCAAAGCCTCTGCAGCTTGATCTGCATTTTCAGAGCTTCTCCACAAAATTGAAGAACATCCCTCTGGAGATATTACAGAATATATTGCATGTTCTAACATTAGTGTATTGTTAGCAATCGCTAACGCAACGGCTCCACCTGAGCCACCCTCACCAGTAATTATTGAAATAGATGGAACAGTGATTTCTAAACTTTTTTGTATACATTTTGCGATAGCTTCAGCCTGACCTCGTTCTTCTGCACCTTTGCCAGGATAAGCACCTGCTGTATCAACAAACATAAGAACTGGCATAGAAAATTTGTTAGCCAATTCCATTAATCTTTCTGCTTTTCTGTAACCTTCAGGTCTCGCCATGCCAAAGTTTTTATTAACTCTATCCTGAGTATTTTTTCCTTTATCTATACCAATCGTGACAATACTTTTTCCTCTAAAAAATGCTGTACCACCAGTAAGTGCGTTATCATCAGAAAAGTTTCTATCACCTGATAGAGGAATATAATTTTCAAATAAATTTTTAATTATATCTTGAAAATGAGGTCTTTCAGGATGTCTGGAAACTAGAACCTTTTGCCAAGCACTTAATTGTGAATAAGTAGATTTTAATTTCTCAGAAACAGTTACCTGTAATTTGCCAATTTCTTCTGCAATATTTATATCACCACCAGAAGACAAATGTCGCAATTCTTCTATTTTTCCTTCAAGGTCTGCAATTTGCTTTTCAAACGCTAAAAAATGCTTAATCATGTTTAAAACTTTCTTTAATTTTTAATATCAATTTTATTCAAAGGATGTACATCATTTACTAGTCCAGCCAATCTTTTAGATTGGACTTTTGTATAAATTTCGGTAGTAGAAATATCTGCGTGGCCTAATAATTTTTGCAACGATCTTAAATCAGCACCACGATTTATAAGGTGAGTTGCAAAACTATGCCTGATTTTATGTGGAGATATCTCCATGTCATTTATATTTAAACTTTTAGATAATTCAGTTAAATCTTTATTTATATACTGTCGTGAAATATGTCCAGAGCCTTTGTTGCTAGGAAACATAAACTTATTGTTTATAAACATTTCCATAGAAGATCTACATGCTAACCATACTTTTATTGCATTTTTTGCTTCCTTGTTAAACGCAACGTATCTATAAACGCCTCCTTTTCCTTTAATCTGTAATAGATCATCTATTTTTATAAAATCTGTCAAAGGAAGCGTAATTAATTCAGAAATTCTCATCCCTGTGGAATATAAAATCTCTAATATAGTATAAATACGAATTTTTTTCATTTTTTCTGTGATGTTTTTATCTTCAACAATTTTATAGTTATCTTGTGCTTTTCTCAATAATAAAATTAAATCTTCTTCGGATAATGATTTGGGTAAGTTTTTTACTTTTTTAAAGCTTTCTAAATTATTAAGTGGATTATTATTTATGTATTTTTCTTCTTTTAGAATTTCATAAAATTGTTTAAGTGAAGATAACTTCCTACTTAATGAATTAGATTTATAGTTTTTACTTTGTAGAAAGGAAAAAAACTCTATTATGTTGAGTTCACTAGCTTTCAAAAAATCAATGTTATTTTTTTTAAACCAATTAAAAACTAAAATAATATCTTTTTTATAACCTATTATAGTATTTTGAGACAATCCTCTCTCTAGGATAATCATTGCCAAGATCTTATCAATAAATTCAGTTTGGGTCTCTTTTAAATATTTCATTATTAAACTCTAAAGATTTACAATTTTAGAAGTCATTATTTCCTGTGTAATTTTTTCGGATAAATTTGTTAAACCAATTTTATTTAATGACGACCTAATTGTATTTAAATTATTTAAATCAAAATCAACCAATGGATTATCTCCAATTAGTCTAGCTGTAAATAGAAGCGTAAGTGCCTTGTTACCCTTTTTTGAGGCTTCTTCTATAGATTTGGTCAAAACAAATCGTTTAAAGTTATAACTATTTTCCCATTTAGAATAAATTTCTTCTTTTAAATCATCCTCTTTTAAATTTTTAAAATAATCTATCCAGTTTATAGTAGTTCCTTCTAGCATTCCAGCCTTTTCAAGAATTGGTATTAAAGGCCACGCTTTTTCTTTTTCAATTAAATTCCAATCCCAAGTTTTCCCCTTTTTCAACAAAATTAAGTTTGCAAGATCATTGTCAGGATAAGAATCAGGGCTAGATAATACTTTGAGTTTTTGAACAAACTCATTAAGTTCTTGAGTGAGAGAAGAAGCGTCGATATCATCTAAGATTGTCAAATACAAACTACTTACATCGTTAAATCTACCATTATTTGTTTCAGTTTTTATAATGTCTAAAATTGACTTAGCTTTTTTAATTTCGTCTTTCATATTTATAATGCTCAACCATATATTTGCCCTATTGTAACCATTAGGCTCATTTATGAAGTTAGAATAAGCTTTCTCAAAAGTTAAATTTCCATCAGCTACAGATTTATAATTTTCAATTATTTGGTCAACTGAAACAAAGCTATAGTTTATCTTCTTGTCTAATAGAAAAGATCTTGCCTTGGAGGTTAAATAATTAAGAGATAACAAAGAATCAGTGTATTCAATTCCAAGGTGACCAATATAGCTTGCCTTTATTGGTATTTTCAACGTATCCATCATAACTAAATGCAAAGGTTGAATTTTATTTTTTATTTTTTCAAAATTAAATGTATTAGCTTCATTATAAATAGATTGAAACAATACTTCAAAAATTTGATCTTCAAAACCTCTTGATTTATTTAAATCAAATATAAATTTTGATTGATCTTTTTTTCCTTCGATGGATAAACAAAAAATACGAGACATTTGCCAAAAATTTTTAAAATTAATTTTTGACTCTTCTCTAATAAATTGACAAGCTTTCTTATCTTGACGTTTTATTAAATCATGCTCTATTTGCCATCTTCTCCAAATTTCCCATCTATTTCCACTGGGCAATTGTGAAACTAATTTGTATAAATTTTCACTTTGCCCACTATTTTTGATTTTAAATAGTCTTGTTTCTAGAAATCGAAGTATTTCTTCAGATTTACCAATCGGTGGTACAGAAGTGCTAAGATAAAGATCATTCAAAAAACTTTGTAAGTGTTTGCTAGACAATGTATCAGGGATATAATTTAAATATTCAACTATATCTTTAGCATTCATATTTTGCCAAATATTTAGACCCAACAAATTGTTAGCATTTGTATTAACACCTAGGGAGCCTAAAGAAGGCTGCGCCAATTTACTTACCTTTACATCAGACTTAACAGTTTTTGATGAGGATTGTTTTTGAAGTTCATTGTTTTGTGAAAAAGTAGATTTTGTAAGTAAACACGAAAAGATTAATATAATAGAACATAATAAATTTATGAATATTTTTTTAAAAAAATAATAATTATTTAACTTGATCATCATTAACATCTAAAATCTTTGTTTGTATTTTATTAGGAGCCGGCATATCTATATATGTAACTACTAGAAAACCTGCCAAGACGAAAAAACTTAATAAAATTAAAAAAAATTTATAATTTTTCATGATTATCCTTTTTTAGATTTAATAATTTTAAAATATGGCGAGTTTTTGACTATTTTATATTTTTTTAACATAATTTTTCATTACTTTCTAAAAATATGATATATATGTTTAAAATTTATATAATATTTTGTGATTATGTTAAATGTGAAACAAACATTAATTCCCTATGATAAAGTAACTTTAATCGGAATGATGGGAACAGGAAAATCGAAATTCGGCCGTTTAGTTGCAAATAATTTAAACTTTAATTTTTATGATGTGGATTCATTAATTGAAAAACAACTTAAAAAAACAATTAAAGAGGTATTTGAGAAATATGGAGAACCTTTTTTTAGAAAAGTTGAAGAAGAAACAATAAAAAAATTGGTGTTTCAAATTAGAGAAAATAATGAAAAAGTAATAATTAGTATTGGTGGAGGTGGTTTTGATAATGAAGAAACTAGGGAACTACTTATAAACAATACCAATGTAATTTGGCTTAATACACCTACTAACATTTTAGTTGAAAGAATTGGGAACGGATCAAAAAGACCTATGATTCAAGGAGATGTAAAAGAATCTATTAATAAACTTTTAAAAAAAAGGACTAAATTTTATTCTCTTTCACACCATCAGATAGATACTAGTAAACTCTCTCAAAATCAGATCTTGGAAAAAATAATTAGTTTAATAACTGGAAAATTAATAAAGTAAAGAAATGAAATCAGAAATTATTAATGTTTCATTTAACAACAAGTTAAGTGATTTATCCTATCCAATATTTGTGGGAACAGATCTACTATCTAATTGTACAATTATTTTAAATGAGTTTATTCAAAATCGAAAAATTATTTTAATTCATGATAATGTTTTTTCTTTAAAGAAAGGCAAAAACAAAAATTTCTTTGCCTTTGTAAATTCAATAAAAAAATTTACAACCTCAGTTAATTTAATAGGTATTTCAGGAGGTGACAAAACAAAACACATAAATCAGTTAAATCTTATTTTAGAAAAGTCTCTATCATTTGAAATAGACAGGGATAGTATTATTATTGCATTTGGTGGAGGTGTGATTGGTGACATAGCCGGTTTTGCTGCTTCAATATTATTAAGAGGCATAAATTATATTCAAATACCTACAACACTATTATCTCAAGTTGATAGTTCTGTAGGAGGTAAAACAGGTATTAACTCAAGTAGAGGCAAAAATTTAATTGGTTCTTTTCATCAACCACTTGCTGTTATAGCTGATATAAACATGCTAAAATCTCTTCCTAAAAGAGAATTTGTTGCAGGATTAGTAGAAGTGATAAAATACGGACTGATTAAGGATAGTAATTTTTTTGATTATATAGACACACATTATAAAGAAATTTTAGACTATGAGGAAGAAAAGTTAAAAAAAATAATTTGTAAATCATGTAAAATTAAATCTGAAATCATAAAAAATGATGAAAAGGAAAGTGGACAAAGAGCTCTTCTTAACCTTGGACACACTTTTGGTCATGCAATCGAGTCATTTGGAAAATACAATGGAAAAATAATTCATGGTGAAGCTGTTTCCATTGGTATTTGCTTAGCATTTAAACTTTCAAAAAAAATGAATTTTTGCTCACAAGATGAAGTGGAAAAAGTAGTAAGTCTTTTTAAAAAATTAACACTTCCTACCTCATTGGAAGATATAAAAAGTATTTCAATTACAACCCTAAAAATGTTAGAAAAATTTAAATTTGACAAAAAAAATAAAAACAACCAATTAACATTTATACTTAATAAGAAAATTGGAGAATCTTTTATAAAAAAAAACATGGATGTGAATATTTTAACTAATTTCTTAAATGATGAAATATAATGCCAGACATTTTTATATTTTTATCTAACATTCTTTTATTAATCATTTTATCTGGGTTTTTTTCAAGTTCTGAAACCGCTTTGACGGCTGTATCAGAAGCAAGAATTCATGAGTTGGCTCTTCAAGGGAATAAAAGAGCAATAACTATAGAAAAAATATTAGTAAAAAAAGAAAAAATGATTAGCACTATTTTGATAGGAAATAATTTAGTTAACATTGTAGCTTCAGTGTATGCAACTAGTTTTGCTATAATTTATTTTGGAGAGTTTGATCTTATTTTTGTAACAATATTACTAACAATTGTTTTAGTAATTTTTGCAGAAGTTATTCCAAAGACATATGCATTTAGTCATGCAGATCAAGTTGCTCTAGGTGTTGCACCAATAATCAACTTCTTTATTTTTATTTTGACACCAGCGACTTTTATTACTGAACGTCTTGCAAAAGGTATTTCTGGGCCAGTAATTGACGATGAGGAAGCTAAAACAGAAGAACTAAGAGGAATGATTAGATTGCATGCTGGAAATGAAAGTCGTGGAAAAGAACGTGGTAAAATGATGTCCAGCATGCTTGATATGGATGAAGTTACAATAGAAGCAGTCATGACTCATAGAGGTGCGGTGACAATGATTGATTCTGAGGAGGATCCAGAATTAATTTTCAAAGTTGTTGGAGAAAGTCCGTTTACTCGAATACCTATTTATTCAGGTAACCCTGATAACATCATTGGAATATTGCATGCAAAAGAGTTATTTAGAAATTTGAGAAGAAGAAACTTTAAAAATATCAATTCAATAAATTTATATGAGTTAATGATTCAACCATACTTTGCTCCTGAAACAACTCTGCTTTTTGACCAACTAGAAATTTTTAAAACAAGAAGAGAACATTTTGCAGTTGTAGTTGATGAATATGGTGATTTTAGAGGAATTGTAACACTTGAAGATATTTTAGAAGAAATAGTTGGTGAAATTGATGATGAAACTGATATAAAAGTTAAAGGTGTGAAACCTCAACCTGATGGATCTTTTATAGTAGATGGATTGGTAACAATTAGGGACCTTAATCGTTCTCTAGGATGGTCTCTCCCAGACCAAAACGCAAACACTATTGCAGGTTTAATTTTACATGAGTCAAAAACAATTCCAGAACCTGGTCAAGAATTTAGATTTTTTGATATTAGGTTTAGAATTCTTCAAAAAAAAGCAAATTTTATTTCTCAATTACGTTTGTGGAATGAATTAGGGATAAAAAAATCATAAAATCTAGATGTTTTTAAATTCTTCGATTGTATAAGTTTTTATTATTGCAGAATGAAGGTCTGAGGAAAATTCTTCTTTTAAATTGTGATTAACTATCCTGTGTCTGTCAATTCTTTTCATATTTTTAAATTGTTCTGAAACTATGATAATTTCAAAATGACTTTCAACATTCTCTTTAAAGTTTTGATGCCCCCTATGTTGTTCAGAGACATCTAAAACAGAAAAAAAATATGGATCAAAACTTTTTAAGATAATTTGTTCAATTTTTAATTTTCTGTTCACAAATAATTCCCATTGATATAAATAATTTAAAAAAATAATTCCAACCTTGCATGGATTACTACATAATTCTATAATTAAAATAAAGATTTAAATTAGAATGCTACATACTAAACAAAAAGAAAACACTGAAAGAATTTGTTCAAATCCTAAATGTAATGAATTAGGAGTATATCCTGCACCTAAGTCAAGAGAAAAACTTCGAGAATATTTATATTTCTGCATTAATTGTATCAGAGATTTCAATAAATCATGGAATTATTTTGAAGGACTGAATGAACAAGAGTTAGAAGTTGAAATACGAAAGTCAGTTACCTGGGATAGACCAAGTTGGAAATTTGGTACAAAAAATTTAAATTATGATTTTGAAGAAAATTTCAAAGATTTTGGAAATGAAATAAATGTAAATAAAAAAAAAGTTTTAGATAAAAAGTTAGAAAACGCTTTTAAAATTTTAGGCTTAAACTCAGATTCTGGTTTAAAAGAAGTGAAAACTAGATATAAATATCTTGCAAAAAAATGGCATCCTGACGTACAAAATACAAATATATCAAAGAACAACAAAGATAAATTCATTAGTATAACTAATGCCTACAAAATTATATTAGAAGCATTTACTAAACCAACATAAACTTAATAAAATATTTTTGGAGATTATATTATGAACGAAGTTAGTTTGACTAACAACATGGATTTTAACGCAGAAACGTTTCCAAAATCTCAAACTTCTATAATTGATCCTGAAAAGGTTTTTGGTTTTAAAACAAATATGAAAATTGTTGGATTTAATGAAAAATCAAAATTTGTACCTGAAATTGATGAATCTTATTTATTTGACGAAACAACCACAAAAGCAATACTTGCTGGTTTTTGCTACAACAGAAGAGTTATGATCCAAGGTTACCACGGTACTGGCAAATCAACACACATTGAACAAGTTGCTGCTAGATTAAATTGGCCTTGTGTACGAATAAATTTAGATAGTCATATAAGCCGTTTAGATCTAGTAGGTAAGGATGCCATTGTTTTGGAAGATGGAAAGCAAGTAACAGAATTTAGAGAAGGTGTGCTTCCCTGGGCTCTTCAAAATCCTGTTGCAATTGTATTTGATGAATATGATGCTGGAAGAGCAGACGTAATGTTTGTTATTCAAAGAGTCTTGGAAGTTTCAGGAAAACTTACTTTACTTGATAATAACAGAGTTATAAATCCACATCCAAATTTCAGATTATTTGCAACTGCTAACACAGTTGGATTAGGAGATACCACAGGACTATATCATGGAACACAACAAATCAACCAAGGTCAAATGGATAGGTGGTCTATTGTTTCAACCTTAAATTATTTACCAACTGAGGCAGAAGAAGATATTGTTTTATCAAAAGTTCCTAATTTTAAAACTAAGGATGGAAAAGAAACTATTAAATCCATGGTTTCTATAGCTAATTTAACAAGAAATGGATTTATATCAGGTGATCTTTCTACAGTGATGTCTCCTAGAACAGTTATAACATGGGCAGAAAATACAAATATAATTGAAGATATTGATTTGGCTTTCAAACTAACCTTTTTTAATAAGTCTGATGAAATGGAAAGACCAATTTTGTCAGAATATTATCAAAGATGTTTTGGAAGAGAATTAATTAAAGTTGAAAAAAATATTGACGCTTAAAATTTAAAATGAGCAAAAATTCAGAAAATACTCAATTCCAAAATGCTACTGCCTCAACTTTAAAAGCAATTTCTGGAAACATGATTGAAGAAAGAGAAATTAAATTTTCTGGAACATCGAGCTATCTCTCATCTAAAGAAGTTAGATTGCCACTTATATCAAAAGAATTGAATGCTTCGGAATTATCAAAATTAAGAGGCGAAGCTGATAAAATTGCTCTTAAGATTAAGTACCATGATCCTGCTTTACATAGTAAATATATACCCTCTTCAGATTTATCATCTCAAATTTTTCAGTTAGCAGAAGAATCTAGAATTGAAGCTGTTGGGTCCAAAAATCTTGAAGGTGTAAAGAAAAATTTGCAAAATTTAGTTGTTGAAAAATTTAAAGAAACAATTTTACCTATACCAGGTGGAGAAGACAAGGAAGCATTGGTAAATGCTTTACACTTATTAATAAGAGAAAAGATTACTGGCTCTAACTCTCCTCCAAACACATCTATTTCTTTAGATAAATGGCGACCTTGGATTAATAACAAAATAGGTAATCTCCTTAATCAACTTGCAGAAAGCACTAATAATCAAGAAGTTTTTGCTAAATATACAAAAGAAATGTTATCTGCATTACATGCAGAAATTGGAGAAAGAGATCCTAATAATGATGGTGAAAACGAAGATACCGAAGACAACAATGCTGATGAGAATGAAGAAAACGATTCATCTAGTGAAAGTGATAATGATGAAGATGCCGGATTAGATAGTAGTAGCGATGCCCAAGAAAATGAAAAAGAAATACAGGGTGAAACTCAGGATGCAGATGCTGATAATGAAGATGGAGAGAGTGAGGGTGAAATTGTTCCTAATCCTTTATCAGGACATAACTTAGGTAAAAATAATATTATTCATAATTATCAGGTCTTTTCTACTAAATATGACGAAATCGTCAATGCCACTGACTTGTGCGAAGAAGATGAACTTAGTAGACTAAGAGGAACGCTTGATAAACAACTTGAAAATCTTCAAGGAGCTATAGCTAGGTTAGCTAACAAACTTCAAAGAAAATTACAAGCCAAACAGAATAGATCTTGGAACTTTGATCTTGAAGAAGGAATGTTGGATGCATCAAAATTAGCAAGAGTCATTACTCAACCACTATTTCCGCTTTCTTATAAGCAAGAAAAAGATATGAAGTTTAGAGATACCATTGTGACTTTACTTATAGATAATTCTGGGTCAATGAGAGGCAGGCCTATCACCATTGCTGCAATTTGTGCTGACATTATGGCTAGAACACTTGAAAGATGTGGAGTAAAGGTTGAGATCTTGGGTTTCACCACAAAAGCATGGAAGGGTGGTCAATCACGCGAACAATGGATAAATGAAGGTAAACCAAGTTACCCTGGTAGATTAAACGACTTAAGACATATTATTTATAAATCAGCAGATGTACCATGGAGAAGAGCAAAAAATTCACTTGGATTAATGCTTAGAGAAGGAATTTTAAAAGAAAACATAGATGGTGAGGCATTAGTCTGGGCACATGAACGGTTGTTAGGTAGAGCAGAAGATAGAAAAATCCTTATGGTCATAAGCGATGGTGCGCCCGTTGATGATACTACACTTTCTTCTAATAGTGGTAACTATTTAGAGCTTCATCTTAAACAAGTAATCTCATTTATAGAAAACAGATCACCTGTAGAATTAGTTGCAATTGGCATTGGTCACGATGTTACCCGTTATTATTATAAAGCAGTAACACTTACTGATGCTGAGCAATTGGGTGGAGCTGTAACTGAACAATTAGCAGACTTATTTAATGAAGAATAATATTAAGAAGAACTAACTTCTTTTCTTAAATTTTTTTGAATAGATTTTTTAATCGCTATAGCTTGAGGTGCTAAAACTCTATTACTTGTCTTTGATAAGTAATCATCTAAACCGCCATTTTTTTCAACAGACTTTAGAGCTTTTACAGACACTTTCATACTAATGAATTTATCTAAGGACTTACTGAAGAACTTAACATTTTGAAGATTAGGTAAAAATTTTCTTTTGGTTTTATTTTTTGCATGACTAACGTTATTGCCACTCATAACATTTTTACCTGTAATTTCACAAACTCTAGACATTATACACCTCAAATTTAATCGAATGATTTATAAGATAGCAAGCCTTGAAGGTCAAGTTAAATGGTAGAAAAATCTAATTTTTATGATTTTTGAACCCATTAATTGCAACTTTCATAGCTTCTTTAGGATTATCAATAACACCAACTACATCAAAAATATTTTTAATATTATCTCTTTTCATTAATTTCGATATGCCACTTATTATTTGATTTGCAACTAAAGGTCCTTCAAATGTTAGAGAAGAATATAATTGGACTAAATGAGCTCCACACAAGATTTTTACATATGCAGTTTTACTGTCTGACACTCCACCAGCTGCAATTAAAAATAATTTATAATTATTATTTTTGATTATTTTGTTTGCTTGTGACAAAATATCTGTAGATTTTTTAAATAATGGTTTCCCAGACAAGCCTCCAATTTCATTAGATTTTTTTGATTTTAAGTAACAATCTCTATCTAACGTTGTATTTGAGATTATCAACCCAAAAATTTTTTGGGAACAAGCTGTTTCAATAATAGAGTTCAATGTCTGCTTATTTATATCTGGAGCAATCTTAAGAAAAATTGGCAATTTTTTATTCAAAGTTTTGGAGACGGCAATACCTTCCTTAACAAATTTTATAACTTTTTCTAAATTGTCTTTTTTTTGAAAGTCTCTCAAGTTTGGTGTGTTAGGTGAAGAAACATTTATAGAAATATAGTCGGCAAACTTTGATAAGTTTTTGGCAAGCACTTTATAATCATTGAACCTATCTTCACTATCTTTGTTGGGGCCAATATTAACTCCAACAAGAAAATTACTTCCTACTGGGAATTTTTTTCTATAATCCTCTAATTTTTTTCTTGCCTGCAACATTCCTAAATTGTTAAAACCATTTCGATTTATTATAGCTTTATCTTTTTCTAATCTAAAAACTCTTGGTTTTTGATTTCCATATTGAGGTAGTGGCGTAATAGTACCAACTTCAGTGAAACCGAAGTTCAAAAAATGAACTTTGTTTATTACTTCTGCATTTTTATCAAAACCAGCGGCAATACCAATAAAATTTTTGAAAATCAAATTACCAATGTTTATTGGAATTCCAATTTTATTTAATCTTGGGTGCAAACCAAATTTCAAGAATTTAATAGTTATTTTATGAGCAATTTCTGGATCAAGTTTTCTTACAAAAAAAGTAATAAATTTCCAAATCATTGAATCTTATCTTTAACTAAGTTACCTATAATAACATTTTCTAATAATTTTTTTGTTGGTTCAATCCCATAAAGTTTTATAAAACTTCCCATTCTAGGTCCTTCAGATTGTCCTAGAACAGTCTCGTACAAACCTTTAAACCATTCGCGTAAATTCTCATATTCAAGTTTTTTTCCAATTGCAAATACTATAGCTTGAATATCATCAGAAGAGGTTTCATTGTTTAATGTTGATAAAGTATTTATTAATTCTGTAATACCTTTTTTCTCTTTTTCATTTGGAAGCCTATACTTCTTTTGAGGTTCTATTTTCTCTTTGTAATAATTAACAGCTAGATCAATTAAATCATCTAATTCTTTAGTTCTTTTTGAATTAGGTGAGTAGGTTTTGACATATCCCCATACTATATCTGGATCGCTGGCGTAACATACGGACACTAAATTTAACAATAATGTATATGTAACAGGAAGGTTATTAGATTTTGGTGAACCTTTATGTAAATGCCATACTGGATTATCAATTTTTCCACAAATGTCTTGTTCAGAATATTTTTTCAGATGCGAAAAATATTCATCAGTGGTTTTAGGTATCACATCAAAAAAAAGTCTCTTAGCTCTTTTGGGATTTGTATACATAAACAGACTTAAAGATTCAGGTGAACCATATCTCAACCACTCCTCTATAGATAAACCATTACCTTTGGATTTTGAAATCTTTTCACCATTATTATCTAGAAAAAGTTCATAGGAAAAGCCTGATGGAGGCGTCCCTCCAAGGACTCTCAATATTTTGCTAGATAAAATTACACTTTCAGATAAGTCTTTGCCTGACATCTCATAATCTACACCTAAAGCAAACCAACGCATGGCCCAATCACACTTCCACTGCAACTTACATGATCCACCAAGAATAGAAACCGTAACTAATTCTTTGGTATCTTCGTCAATATAACTTACAGTATTGTTTTTAGTATTGATTGAAGTGATGTTAACTTGCAAAACTTTACCAGATTTTGGACAGACTGGAAGAAACGGGCTGTAAGTTTTTTTACGATCTTCGCCTAAAGTAGGCAAAATTATATTTTTTATTTTTTCATAATTTAATAAAATCTTTTTGAGTGCGTCATCAAATTTACCGCTTTTATAGCATTCTGTAGCTGAAACAAATTCATACTCAAAATTAAAGTGGTCTAAAAATTCTTGTAGTTTATGATTATTATGATCACCAAAACTACTAAATTTTTCAAAAGGATCAGGAACACTGGTTAAGGGATGTTCAATAAATTTCTCAAGTAAATTTTTGTTAGGGACATTTTCTGGAATTTTACGAAAGCCATCCATGTCGTCTGAAAAACATATTAACTTTGTGTTTCTATCAGTTAAAACTTCAAATGCGTTACGTACAATGTTAGTCCTCGCAACTTCACCAAATGTTCCAATATGAGGAAGTCCTGAAGGTCCATATCCAGTCTCAAATAGAACAGGGGTATTGTTATCTCTTGGAGCAAAACTCTCAATTTTGTCCAGTCTATCCCTTAAATTCCTAGCTTCAACAAAAGGCCAAGCATTCGATTTTTCTGCAAATTTTTTAATCTCTGATTTTTCCATAACTTAATTTTAAATAATATTTTTTATTGCTATATGAGTTAATAATAGTAAGCAACAAATAATCAAATAATTATCAAAAAAAAACACCTCTAGCTAAAAAAGCTAGAGGTGTTAAAATTATAAAGTAGAGCAGAATTACATCATGCCTGGCATGCCACCCATGCCGCCCATGCCGCCCATGCCGCCCATGCCGCCCATATCTGGCATTCCACCACCACCACCTGCTGGTGGTTCAGGCTTGTCAGCAACCATAGCTTCTGTAGTTATTAATAGACCTGCTACAGATGCTGCATTTTGTAAGGCTGATCTTACGACCTTAGTTGGATCTATAACTCCAGCTTTAACTAAGTCTGTAAATTCATTAGTTTGAGCATTGAATCCGTAGTTCGCATCAGTCGATTCAAGTAGTTTACCTACAATTACTGCACCATCTTGACCAGCGTTGTCTGCTATTTGTTTTGCAGGAGCTTTTAAAGCTCTTCTTACAATATCAACACCCATTTTTTGGTCTGAGTTGTCAACTTTAAGTTTATCTAATGCCGCAATTGCTTTTACAAAAACAACTCCACCACCAGGTACAATACCTTCTTCAACAGCGGCTCTTGTAGCATGCATAGCATCATCTACACGATCCTTACGCTCTTTAACTTCAACTTCAGTGGCTCCTCCGACTTTTATAACAGCAACTCCACCAGCAAGCTTAGCTAATCTTTCTTGAAGTTTTTCTTTATCATAATCAGAAGTAGTCTCTTCGATCTGAGCTCTTATTTGATTACATCTAGCGCCAATGTCATCCTTGGATCCTGCACCATCAATTATGGTAGTTTCTTCTTTTGTAACCTCTACACGTTTTGCTGTACCAAGCATTTCGAGTGATACATTATCAAGCTTTATACCAAGGTCTTCAGATATTAGATCTCCTTTTGTTAAAATTGCAATGTCCTCTAACATAGCTTTTCTTCTATCACCGAAACCTGGTGCTTTAACGGCAGCTATTTTTAAACCACCTCTAAGCTTGTTAACAACAAGAGTTGCTAGTGCCTCACCTTCAACATCTTCAGCAATAATTAAAAGAGGTTTACCAGATTGAACAACTTTTTCTAATATTGGTAACATTTCCTGTAGGTTAGCTAATTTCTTTTCAAACAATAGTATGTATGGATCATCCATAACTACTTTCATTTTATCGGCGTCTGTAATGAAGTAAGGAGATAAATATCCTCTATCAAATTGCATACCTTCTACAACGTCTAATTCAGTTGCAAGTGTTTTACCTTCTTCAACTGTTATAACACCTTCATTTCCGACTTTATCCATAGCTTTGGCTATCATTTCACCAATCTCAGTTTCTCCGTTTGCTGATATGGTGCCAGCTTGTGCAACCTCTTCATTAGTAGAAATTTTACTAGTTCTTGATTCCAAATCAGCTACAACAGCTTCTATGGCAAGATCGATACCTCTTTTAAGATCCATAGGATTTAAACCAGCAGCAACTGCTTTAGAACCTTCTTTGACAATTGCTTGAGCCAATACTGTTGCTGTAGTTGTACCATCACCTGCAACATCGTTAGCTTTAGAAGCAACTTCTCTAACCATCTGCGCGCCCATATTTTGAAATTTTTCTTTTAATTCAATTTCTTTAGCAACAGTTACACCATCTTTAGTTATTCTTGGTGCACCAAAAGATTTATCAATAACAACATTCCTACCTTTCGGCCCAAGTGTAACCTTTACTGCTTCTGCAAGTATATCAACACCTTCTATCATTTGTGCTCTAGCGTTAGCACCAAATTTGACTTCTTTAGCAGCCATTTTTTTTTCCTTTCAAATTATAAAGTAATTATTATTTCTTGTAGAGAATAATTAACCCATTATTCCCATGATATCGCTTTCTTTCATGATCAAAAGATCTTTACCATCAAGCTTGACTTCAGTACCGGACCATTTTCCAAAAAGTACAACATCACCTTCTTTTACATCTAAAGGTTGAATCTTTCCAGTCTCGTCACGTGCTCCGGAACCTGCTGCAATGATCTTACCTTGCATTGGCTTTTCCTGTGCTGAATCTGGAATAATTATTCCACTAGCTGTTTTCTCCTCTGCTTCGAGGCGCTCAACAACAACTCTGTCGTGAAGTGGCCTAAACTTCATGCCTTTTCTCCCTTATTAAAAATGTTAAAGTTAAACAATAAATACATTATTGATGAGGCTTAAATAGTGTAATTAAATGTAACTTTCAAGATTTAATAAAAAAAATATTTAAAATATTGCTTTTAAGATAAAACATCACATATACATAAAAAAAAACACTAAATTCACAATGAACTCAATATCAAATCAAACATATATAAATTCATGGTTGTACACTACTATTGTAATGGTAGTTTTAATGATACTAATTGGCGGAATTACTAGGTTGACAGATTCTGGTTTATCAATGGTTGAATGGAGACCAATTTGGGGGTTTTTACCACCTATTACTGATGAAGAATGGAAAAGAGTTTTCTCACTTTACATGAGTTCGCCAGAATATATTTTTAAAAATCAAGGAATGAGTATCATAGAATTCAAAAAAATATTTTTTTGGGAATACTTTCACAGATTATGGGGAAGGTTAATTGGAATCGTTTTTATTATTCCGTTAATTATTTTTTATTTGTTTAATAAAATTCCAAATTCAATTTTATTAAAATTATTAACTATTTTGTTTTTAGGGAGTTTACAAGCGATCATAGGCTGGTGGATGGTAAAGTCTGGTCTTGTAAATGATCCTACAGTTTCACAATATCGTTTGGCTGTCCATTTATCTAATGCATTGTTAATATTATTCCTTTTAATTTGGACTTTATTAGAATTTAAGAATGGTCACTCTAAAATTAAATTAGACTTCAGTTTCATAATTTTTTGTTTTTTATTTACAACAATTATCGCTGGTGCATTTGTTGCTGGAATGGACGCTGGCTTGATGTACAACGAGTACCCTTTAATGGGATATAGTTTTATCCCAGAAAATTATGGTGAAAATGGATTTTTAGATCCATTTGAAAATCCTGCTTCAGCTCAGTTTCATCACAGACATATAGCTTTATTCACTACAATTTGTGTGCTGATATATTGTTACAGAAACTATACACAAAGTAGTGATGGAATTGTTAAGAAATACTCCCTGTTAATGAGTGCAATAGTATGTTTCCAATTTTTCTTAGGTATATTTACCTTAATTAATATGGTTCCAATTTACTTGGGAGCTCTTCATCAAACAGGAGCAGTTATTTTATTCATATTTCTTACAATTATAATGCATAGATTGAATATAATTAGAATTAATTAAGTTTGGTTTTTTTGTCTAATTTAACACCTAATTCTTTTAATTGAAGTTCGTTTATTTCGTTTGGTGCGTTCATCATCAAATCTTCTGCTTTACCAGTCATTGGAAATAAAATTACTTCTCTTATATTTGGTTCATCAGCTAATAACATTACAATACGATCAATACCTGGAGCTATACCTCCATGAGGAGGTGCACCAAATTTAAAAGCATTAATCATGGCTGGAAATTTATTGTCAACAACCTCGGGCTTGTGACCTGCAATTTCGAAAGCTTTATACATTATTTCAGGAACATGATTTCTTATAGCACCAGATGAAAGCTCAATTCCATTACAAACTAAGTCGTATTGATATGCGAGAATATCTAGTGGATTTTCATTCGACAATACTTCCATACCTCCTTGTGGCATAGAAAAAGGATTATGAGAAAATTCTATTTTGCCAGTATTTTCGTCTTTTTCAAACATAGGATAATCTACTATCCAACAAAATTTAAATATGTTTTTTTCAATTAATTCTCTGTCTGTTGCAATTTTAACTCTAGCTTTTCCTGCTAAATTAGCTGCTTCACTCTCTGATGCACAAGAAAAGAACAGAGCATCTCCATCATTAAGGTTAAATAAGGTCTTCATTTCAAGAGATTTTTCAATTCCCAATGCATTGGCAATTGGTCCTTTAGCAGAGTTTTCACTAAAAATAATATATCCCATTCCAGGCGCACCCTCTCCTTGGGCCCAACTATTCATTCTATCAGCAACCGAGCGTGAACCACAATTCGGACCAGGAACAGCTCTTACTACAGATCCATTTTCAATTGATTTTGCAAAAATAGTAAAACCAGAATTTCTAAAAATGTCTGTTACATCTTGAATCTCAAGAGCAAATCTCAAGTCAGGTTTGTCATTTCCATATTTCAACATTGAGTCTTTATAGGTAATTCTTGGGAAAATCTCATCAATGTTTTTGTCTGAATATTTTTTAAAAACTTCTTTAATCACAGGTTCTACAGCTTGAAAAACGTCTTCTTGTTCAACATATGACATTTCTAAATCAAGCTGATAAAATTCTCCAGGCGATCTGTCAGCTCTACTATCTTCATCCCTAAAACATGGCGCTATTTGAAAATATTTATCAAAACCAGACACCATTATAAGTTGTTTAAATTGCTGAGGAGCTTGAGGCAAAGCATAGAACTTTCCTTTATTTAGTCTAGAGGGAACTAAAAAATCTCTTGCACCTTCTGGACTAGAAGCAGTTAAAATTGGTGTTTGAAATTCTAAAAATCCTAACTCTAACATTTTATTTCTAATAGTTTGAATAACATTAGATCTTAAGACAATATTTTCATGAGGCCTACTTCTTCTTAAGTCTAAATATCTAAATTTTAATCTGGTTTCTTCGCCATAATCTTCATCCGAATTAACTTGCAAAGGTAATGTTTTTGATTGGGAAATAATTTCTAATTCAGACAAATTTATTTCTATTTTACCTGTTGGTAAATTATCATTAATAGTTTCATCCGATCTTTCCACAACTATTCCTGATACAGTTATTACACTTTCTAAAGGTAGGCTTTCAAAAATAGAAAAATTCTTATTTGATGAATCAACAACAACTTGTGTTAATCCATAATGATCTCTAAGGTCTACAAATATTAATTGTCCATGATCTCTTTTTCTGTGTACCCAGCCAGATAACTTTACCTGGTCGTTAACATTTTCAATTCTTAATTCATTACATTTATGAGTTCTATATTTATGCATTTGAAAATTCCTATAAATTAGAATTAAATTTATTGTGAGATCTGTTTTTGATCTCTTTCATAATCTCTAAAGCTTTTTGATTATCTATCAGTGGCCAAATAGCGATTTCGTCTGACGAACGAAGACATCCTAAACATAAATTACTTTTAGGATCAATTGAGCAAACTCCTATACAAGGACTAATTTTATTCATTTACCCCATTCACATCCTCTTTTATTAATTATTTTCTACAATAGCTTGTGCAAGCATTTCTAAAAGATCAGAAATTCCTGACTCACCACTGGTTGCGCTTATCAAATTATTATCTCTTACCGTTGGTCTATCAATAATTTCTGCACCAGCAGCAATTAAAAGAGCACTATCTGCATCTGATGCGGCAACTTTTCTACCTTTCGCGGCATCTATAGTAGTAAGTAAAATTGTGGAAACACCAGCCAAAGCGACTGGTTCATTTTCTCTTAAAAAAGCCCTTAAAATTCTTCTTACATGAAGATCGTTACTCAAAGTTTCAATTTGATTTGCTCCACCTGGTACAATTAAAGCATCAAAATCTATAGCCAATGTCTCAGAAACTGGTTGATCAACAGGATAAGATAATCCCCATTTCTCTGATGCCCAACCATTAGTCGTACCAATATCTCGAGAAATTATAGTGTAAGAACCTTCAGCAGCTAAAATTGTTTTCTGTATAATTAAAAATTGTTCTTCATTAAAACCACTTGCTACCATCACAGCAATTTTTTTACCTTTAAACGCTGATGTATAAGACAAAATCCACTCCTAATTTTTTGTTTTAAATTCTATAGAAGATTTAGATTAGCTTATCAAGTAATCTAATTAAAATTAAATTTGCCACTTTATAGTTTTTCTATTTATGAAGGCAATAGTGAACAATAATAAGGTTGGAAACAATATTTGGAAAAATGTTGCAATGCCCAAGTCTTGTTTAGAACCACTCAAAGCTAAATTTAAAGACTCAACTGTCAAGGTTGTCACTCTACCCGCTCCTATAAAATAAACTGGTACATATAAAGAGAAAGATACTATCATGCCTATAGCGAATGAAGTCATAAGAGAAGGTAAGACTAATGGAATTTTTATCTTAAACAACCTACCTATTCTATTTTTTCCTAGACTAGAGGCTACTTTTATATAATCAGATTTAACTTCTCTCATAGCTGGAGCAAGTATGATAAAAC
>CACAAB010000025.1 GCA_902530325.1 uncultured SAR116 cluster alpha proteobacterium
ATAAGGTTTTTTCTGAGAAGACTCTTCGACATGCTTCGCGGAATAGATATGTTAATTTGGAGTTTAATATTCCTTAGAGCTTTCGGTCCTGGACTTTTTACCGGAATTTTTGCAATCGCATTTACAGACACAGGCACTCTTGGTAAATTAATGTCTGAAGCTATAGAAAATACTGATAAAAAAGATAAAGAAGGTATCCAGTCAACTGGTGCAAACAAAGTTCTTCAACATAGATTTGGTATCATTCCACAAATACTACCAATTTTCATTTCACAAAGTTTATATTACCTAGAGTCTAACACAAGAGCTGCTGTTATTATTGGGGCAATGGGTGCTGGAGGTATAGGCTTACATTTCCTTGGGGCATTAATGACTGGAAATGATTTTGAAAACGTTGCTTACATGGCAATTTTAGTTTTAGTTGCTGTAATGTGCATTGATACTATGTCAGCCAAACTAAGAAGATTATTAATTGGTATAGAGGATAAGAAATAAAGGATTTACTATGAATAGATATATTTTAATAATAGTTTTTTTAATTTACCCGTTACTTGTTCAAGCTCAAAGCAAAGATACAAAAAATATAAGCAATGAGGTGTCTTCTCAGGAAGCTGGAACATTAGTTAATACAGAAGAAATTTTTCAAAAACTTATAGATAAATGTGATGATGTTAACCTTCTTATGTTAAGAGCTAGAATAAGATTAGAGTTACCTAGAATAGATAAATCTGACGCTGATACAGTCGAAAAAATGCTGTTAGAAGGTTTTGAAATGTGTGCACAAAAAAAACCTGAGGAAGCTAAAGTAAAATTAACAGAAGCATACGAAATCGCAAAAAAAGCTGCCTCGGAAAAATTTGGCCAAACTGGTACAGGTGGATTAGAAACTGTTAAAAAAGATATCGAACCTCTAAAAGATACAAACTCTTCTAATGGTACAAAAGATAAGCCATGGTGGAAATTCTGGTAATTGAAATTTAATTTTTTATTAAAATATTTGTTAAAAAAATGAAAAATTATTTCGTAATGATCTTCTAAAAAAGGGGATAGTATGAAATTAAAACCATTTGACAAATCTGGAATATTTTACAAAGGCAATTTGCATGGACATAGCGATTACTCTGACGGACTGCTTAAACCAAAAACTGTGATTGAGTTTTACAAATCATATGGCTATGATTTTACATGTCTTTCTGATCATTTATGGCATGATAAGAGATTTGCTGCAGAAAGTGTAAATGATGTTTCTGATTTTAATTTTAAAGATTTTATTACAATTCCAAGTGCTGAAATTCATGTAAAAGGAAAAAAGTACGAAAGAGCTGGCTTGTGGCATCTTGTTGCTAACGGTTTGCCTTTAGATTTCAAAATTGCATCTGATAACGAAACAGTAGATGAACTACTTAACAGAATCATAGAGACTGGAGCATTTGTAACAATAGCTCATCCAGAGTGGTATTCATTATCTTCTGATGAGGCCATTAAAGTAAGTAATGCTCACGCAGTTGAAATCTATAATCACGCCGCAACAATTAGCTCAAATAGAGGTAGTGGTATAGCTACAGCTGACTTCCTACTAAATAATAATAAAAAAATTTTACTAACTGCATCTGACGATTCGCATTTTCATAAAGAAGATGCTTTAGGAGGTTGGGTATTCGTAAAATGCAAAAACCTGTCTATACAAGATATTTTATATTCTCTTAAAAATGGCAATTATTACTCTTCTACAGGGATAGCAATATATAATATAGATCTTGATGATAATGAACTCTTAATACAATGTAGTCCAGCTTCACACATAATTATTTCAGGCTCCTCTAATACCTGCCTTTCCAAAAATGGTTACAACATTACAAGTGCCAAATTTGATTTAAATAAGCTTGATACAAGTTTTTTTAGAGTAACAGTATTAAACGAGTATGGTAAATATGCTTGGTCTAATCCTTACTGGTTAGATGAAATTTTTTAAAAGATAGGAGTAACGATTGAATATACTAGAGTTAACATATCTCAATGTTTTTATTTTTTTAGCACCTAGTTATTAACATGAAAAAACTTGATAAAAACAGACCTTTAATTCACTCAGATTGTCAAGTTGTAGACAGTGATTTTGGTTCATTTGTTGAAATAGGTGAATATTCTATTATTTCAAATTCTAATTTCGGTGACTATTCTTATTGTACAAGATTTTGTGATATAGCCAATACAGACATAAAAAAATTTTCTAATATTGCAAGCTCTGTTAGAATAGGTCCAACGGACCATCCAATGGAAAAAGCAAGTCTTCATCATTTTTTATATAGATCAACTGACTATTGGGAAGACAAAGAACATGACAAAGATTTTTTTAAAAACCGATATTCCAGAAAAACTATAATTGGCAATGACACATGGATAGGACATGCTGCTATTGTTAAACCTGACATTACAGTTGGGGATGGTGCTATAATTGGAGCTGGTTCTGTTGTTACCAAAGATGTGGAAAGTTATACTATTGTAGCAGGAAATCCCGCTAAAATTATTAGAAGAAGGTTTTCAGAAAAAATTGCAATTCAATTGTCTGAAATTCAATGGTGGAATTGGTCTCATGAGAAAATAGGATCTTCCTTAGACGACTTTAGAACTTTAAGTGTTGAAGATTTTATATCAAAATATAAATAGATTAGGATACTGCATTTGATGATTTAATAAATCTGTCAACAACGCTTTTACAAACACTTGCAATCTTTCCATTACATATTGTTGCTTCTATCTCTCTTGTTTTTGGGTTAATAATTACTAAATCTGCATAATTTTCTACTTTGATAGCTCCTCTTTTGTCAATATTTAGTGCCTTTGCGGGATTTTCTGATATTAATGCCCATGCATTTTCAATAGAACAAATCTTATGATCTAACAAATACCAAATTGACTGGAGTAGTGATGGATAATAATAATCTGATACTAGAATACTACAGTATCCTAGTTTTAATAATTCTAATGTAGATATATTTCCATTATGTGAACCACCTCTGACTAAATTAGGCGCACCCATTATTACATTTTCATTATTGAAGTATGCTTCTTTAGCAGCTAAAATACTTGTTGGAAACTCACAAATATTAGCACCAAAACTTCTAAACCATTTTCTATCCTTTTTGCTTTCATCATCATGCGAACCAAATTTAATATTATTAGATTTCATAAAATTGCTTAATGTTTTTAAACTATCACTTACTTCATTTTCTTTTGTTAATCGATAATGCACAATATTTGCAAGTTCACTTTTTTCCATAGACATTTTATTAGCCCATGTTGCAAATGCTGTTGGTTTGTTTTGAATTTTTTCTATGGCATCAGGTATATGGTTGTTGAATACCACATAATTAAGTTTGTATTCTGTAATTAAATCAATAAGTTCTTGAACTTTTTCTACAAGATGCGTTTCGTACCTTACCTGAACATTTATATTAGTTATCATAGAAGGTCTGTATTTATTGAGATTTTCTAAAAATATTTTAGCGTATTCAGGACTTCTTATTCTACCTTCCCAGCTATAGCTACATGCTAGGTAAGCCGTAGTAATGCCATTAATGGAAAGTTCTTTGTCAACTATTTTAAGAGTATCATTCATATCAAAACTTACGCCTGGCCTTGGAAATAATTGTCTTTCAAATCCATCTCCATGTAAGTCTATTATTCCAGGTAACACCCAAAAACCCGTCAAATCTATAACTGGATAATTTTTTTTTGGGTATTGATTAGTTTTATTAACTTCAATTGAAGTTAAAAATTTATCTTCAATAGTTATGGTTCCCGATTGCATTTTATTATGATGCAAAAATTTACTGCCCTGTAAAATATATCCTGAAAATTGATTTGATTGTATTTGATTCATATATTTTAGTTATCTTAATTTTATTAATTTTATATTACAAATATCAAAAGCTTAATCTTCTAATGTTAATTGAATTCTTTCGCCAACAAACCATGTCTGAGTGAACTCTATTGGAATACAATTTAAATCTTGATTCACATATGTTGTTTTAAGAAGTGGGCTATTAATTTTACAATCAAGTAAATTTGCTTGAATACTATCAGCTAGCTCTGCGATTATGTTAGTGTTTGACCTAATAAAATCATTTACACCCAACAACTTTAGTGTGTTTGTGACAGATAATTCTTTTTGAAATATTTCTAGAAAACTGGGAAACCTTTTATTTGGAATTATTCTTTTAGTTATAATAGTTGGAATATTATTAATTTTACCAGTTGTTTCTATTAAAAGAATCTCATCTTTTGAATTTATTTTTAAATTATCAGCTTCTATCTTAAATGCTTTTCTATACTCTGATCTAATAATTGTTGTTTTAGGAATATTGTTTTCATGAGTAATATTCTCTGAAAATCTTACTCTTTTTCCAAGTTTATATTTTAACTTAGAAGCTTGAACAATTACACCAGAACCTCTTTTAGAAAACAAAATTCCTTCATTTTTTAATATTTGCAAAGCTCTTCTAACCGTGTGTCTATTTACTCCAAATCTTTTTGAAAGATGATTTTCAGAAGGTAGTTTATCACCTGAATTGTATATGTTATCCGCCACATCTTTTTTTAATGCTTCATAAATTTGATAATAAATGAGTTTAGAATTCATGTAATAAAAACTTAATAAAAATATAATTGTATAATTAATGTTTTATAATTATAAGTTGTATAGTTGTATAGTAAAGAAGTAATTAAATGATTGAAAAAAGAAAATCTTGGATGAGTTTGTTAGCAACATCTAGCCAAAGTGATTTGTTAAATCTCTGGGAACAAAAAAAAATAAAAGTCAATTATGTATGGTTAAGAACACCTGAAATTGGAAGCATAATGGCTCAAGGAAGAATGGGTGTAACTGGAGATAAATTTAATATTGGTGAAGTTACTATAACTAGATGTTCCTTAAAATTGAATTGTGGAACAATAGGTCATAGTTATGTTCAAGGAAGAAGTAAGAAAAAAGCTGAAATAAGCGCATTATGTGATGCTCTTATGCAAACTAAAATGTCTAAAGAAATAAATAAAAATATTATTATTCCTTTAGAAAAAATTAAAAAAGATAATAAAGACAAAATTCTCTCAAAAGCTGAAGCTACAAAAGTTGATTTTTTTACTCTTGTAAGAGGAGAAAGCGATTAATGGAAAATTATCCTTTTTCTGAAAATTCTATAAATAGTTCTATTGCTTTTAGATCATTAGTAAATGCAACATCATATCCAGGTAGAACTTTTCAGATAAATAAACTTAACAAACCAAGTGTATTGTCAAATGCAGCAGCGACAATATTAATTACGTTATGTGATAATGAGAGTAATGTTTACCTCTCAAAAGAATATAATACAGATGAAGTAAGGAATTGGTTAATTTTTAACACTGGTGCCATTATTAGTAACAAAAAGAATGCTGATTTTGTAATTGGTACATGGAAATCTTTATTGCCATTAAATGATTTCAAAATAGGAGTTCCTGAGTATCCAGAAAGATCTGCAACTTTAATAATTGAAGAAACAAAATATAAAAAAGTAAAATGCAACATTGATGGTCCAGGCATAAAAAATAAATTAAATATTGATTTACCTAATCCTGAATTATTTATCGAAAATAATAATCTTTATCCTTTAGGTTTAGATTTCTATTTCACAAATGACTTAGAAATTTTATCTATTCCTCGTTCAACAAAAATTAATATCATAAAATCGGAGCTTTAGATGTATGTAGCTGTTAAAGGTGGGGAAGTAGCAATTGATAACGCTCATTCTTGGATGTCAGAAATAAGAAGAGGTGATACATCCATTCCAAATATTTCCCTTGATCAAATATCAGAACAACTCACACTTGGCGTTGATAGAGTAATGTCTGAAGGTTCTCTATATGATAAAGACCTTGCTGCATTAGCTATAAAACAGTCTAGAGGTGATTTGATAGAAGCTATATTTTTGTTAAGAGCTTACAGAACAACTCTTACAAGATTTAGTTACAGCAAACCAGTTAATACAGCAAATATGACATGCCTTAGAAGGATTTCAGCAACTTTTAAAGATATACCAGGTGGACAAAAATTAGGTCCTACTTTTGATTACACGCATAGGCTTTTAGACTTTAAATTACTAGCTGAAAATGAAGCACCTATTAGTCCAAAAAAAAAATATAATGACAACAAAATGCCTCACGTTTTAAGTTTTTTAAATCAAGAAGATTTAATGCAAAACGAAAAAGATAACAATCTTGATCCTATCGATATAACTCGAGAACCTATTAGCTATCCAACATCTCGTTCGGCAAGGTTACAAGCATTATCAAGAGGAGATGAGGGTTTTTTACTTGGTCTCGCATATTCTACTCAAAGAGGATATGCAAGAAATCATGCATTTGTAGGGGAACTAAGAATTGGCATAGTTGACATTGAGCTTTATATTCCAGAATTAGGTTTTGAAATTAATGTTGCTGAGATCATTTTAACTGAATGTGAAACGGTAAATCAATTTCAAGGATCCAAAATTGAACCTCCACAATTTACAAGAGGTTATGGTTTAGTATTCGGACAGACTGAAAGAAAAGCTTTAGCAATGGCCTTGATCGATAGAGCTTTAAGATGGAAAGAATTAGGTGAAGATTATTCTGGCGCACCAGCACAAGACGAAGAATTTGTTATTTCACATTGCGACAACATTCAAGCGACTGGTTTTTTAGAGCACATAAAACTACCACATTATGTTGATTTTCAATCTGAACTAGAGCTCATTAGAAAAATTAGAGCTGACGCCAAAGTTAATATGAAAAGGTAATAAAATGAATGAAATGAGTAAAAATGAAAATTTAGATATTCAAATTTATAATTTTGCTTATTTAGATGAAAATACAAAAAGAATGATAAGACGAGCTCTTCTGAAAGCATTATGTATACCTGGCTATCAAGTACCTTTTTCCTCAAGAGAAATGCCAATGCCATATGGTTGGGGTACTGGTGGAATTCAGGTAACATCTGCTTGTTTAATACCCAAAGATATTTTAAAGGTAATAGATCAAGGCGCCGACGATACTACAAATGCAGTATCAATAAGAAAATTTTTTCAAAAAACTGCAAATGTAGCTGTAACTGAAAAAACTTCAGATGCATCTCTTATACAAACTAGACACAGAATTCCTGAAACAAAATTAAAAGAAAAACAAATATTAGTATATCAAGTACCAATTCCAGAACCTCTTAGATTCTTAGAACCAAGAGAGACAGAAACTAGAAAAATGCATGCTCTTTCTGAATATGGATTAATGTATGTAAAACTTTATGAAGATATTGCAAAACATGGTCATATTGAGACAGCATATGCATATCCAGTAAAAACAAATGGAAATTATGTTACTGACCCTTCTCCTATTCCAAAATTTGATAATCCCAAAATGAATAATAGTCCAGCTATTCAACTATTTGGCGCTGGAAGAGAACAACGAATTTATGCTATTCCACCTTATACAAATGTTAAAAGTCTTGATTTTGAAGACTATCCTTTTGAAGCTATGAAAGCTAATTTCAAATGTTCAATATGAAGCATCCAATGCAGGGGTTAAAATTCACTTGATGGTTAGGGGTGTTTGCTGCCTACGCCCTAATGTTAAAGGAATGTCAGAAAACATTGCAGTAACTGCAATTATAGGAAGATTTCTTGAACATGGGAGAATTTATGTTTTTGCAAATAAAGGAAAATTTCAGTCTGAAAGTAATTTAGTTTATATGGCTTCTGCTGATATAATGCCTCGTAATTTATACCATAGAGTTGAAGCTTTTATACCTTTAGAAAATAAAACAGTTCGAAGTCAAATCCTAGATCAAGTATTACCGGCTTTAATAAATGACACAAAAAATACTTGGCAATTAAATAAAAATGGAGAATACTCCAAAAAAATAAATAAGGACAAAACATTTTGTGCGCACACTTATTTTATGAAAAACCCAAGTTTATCAGGTCAGGGTAGCTTAGCTAAAATATAAGTATGAATGAAGTAGCTCTAAGTTTTTATAGGAAGATAAATAAAGGTAAATTAGCAATAATCGATATTGGTTCTAATTCTATTAGACTTGTTATATATCCTCAAAATGGTAAATATCCTTTTCCATTATTCAATGAAAGAATAAATTGTAAACTTGGCGAAGGTTTATCATTGAGCAAAAATATTTCAAGTCAATCAATTTCAAAAGCTTTGTCAGCTATAAAGCGTTTTGCATATATAATAAAAACAATGTCTGTAAAACATCAAATAATTATAGCAACTGCAGCTGTTAGAAAAGCCAAAAATGCAAAAGAATTTTTACGTCCTGCAGAAAAACTTCTTAATCATAATATTAAAATCTTGTCTGCTAAAGAGGAAGCTGACTATGCCTGTCTAGGAGTTCTTAGCAACATAAAAGTTGATAATGGGCTTATAGCAGATTTAGGAGGAGGAAGTTTAGAACTTATTCTTATTCAAGATGGAAAAAAGATAAAATCAACGAGTATCGATATTGGGCACTTATCTCAAATTACTAGTGAAGAAATCAGAAAAGAAATTAATAAAGTTAAATGGCTGAATAAATCTAAAGGTCTTACATTGTTTGGAACAGGTGGAAGTTTTAGAGCTCTAGGCTCTGCCTATATAAAGAATTATAATTATCCACTATCATTATTGCATGGATTAAAATTCGATGTCCAAAGAGGGATAATCCTTTTGGATCAAATGTCAGATGAAAACAAAGAAGTATTAGGTATACCTCCTGGTAGAACAGATACTATTTCAACTGCAGCAAAGATAATAACTCACCTGATTTTATCATCAAATGTAAAAAATATTATGATTAGTGGAACAAGTATAAGAGATGGATTGATAGCAGAATTAAATAAAGAAAATAGGATCAATCCAGATAAAGTTGCTTACTATAATGTACTTGCAAAAAACCAAAGATTTAATGGCATGCAAACTAAAATAAAAAAAATATTCGGTCCTATATTTGAAAAAATTGCAGATAAAGATCTTGAAAGGGTATTTAAAATTAGTACTAATCTTTCAGATATTTCTTGGGACGAACAGCCAGATATGAGAGGTAATATTGCCGCAAACAAAATCTTATCACTACCAGTAAGAGATTTAACTCATATTGAGAGGGTATGGATGGCCAAAGTTGTTTATCACAGATATGTTGGTACTAAAGATAAACAACAAATTGATAAAAGAATAATCAATTTACTTTCAGAAAAGCAAAAAATTTCATCTTATGCTATAGGTTTAGGATTAAGATTTTTATATAATTTTAGCGCAGGATTACCAAAAAATTTGGATAATATTAAATTTAAGATTAAGAAAAATAAATTAACTTGTAAAATAAAACCTGAAGCCAAAGCTCTCATGGATAAAGAAAATGAACGAAGATTAAAAAACTTTTCTAATGCTTCTAATTTAAATTATGAGATTATATAATCATTTAATTGCCGAAACATAATTAATACATGCTTTATAATTTGTTTCATCATTAACTCTTCTTTTTTTGCATAATTCAATCATTTCATTCTTAATGATTAATAATTTATCACTAGATAAATTCTTTTCTGATAATATTTTTGCTCTTGGTCCAATTCCCATAAGAATATTTGCGTTGTCTCTTACACTATCTTTAGTTGAAATTGAAGTATAAACTTTATCAACATTAATATTTTTAAACCCTGAGAATTCAAGAATTTCTTTTATATATTCTTCATCATTAAATGCAAATGGACCAGGTTGTTTTGTTATTTCTGGAAGATCTTCTTGAGTATATTTAGTTATAATTTCCATACCTTCAATGAAGAATTCGTTTTTCATCAAATCTGTCCAACAAACAAAATGTAGAGAACCGTTTGTTTTCATTGATGAATGTATATTTTGAAAAGCATCAAATGGATTTTCAAAGAACATTACGCCAAATCTTGATATAACTTTATTAAAATAATTTTTTTTAAATTTATAATTTTGTACATCACAGTTTATAAATTCAATTACATTGATATTTGAAAATTTACTTTTTGCATGTTCTAACAGAGTATTAGATATATCAGCTCCAACAACATGACCAGTATTATCTAATAATTTAGAAGTTTGATAAGTTGTTTCCCCACCCCCACAACCAATATCTAAAACATGATCAGATTTTTTAATATTAGCTTTTAAAAAAAGTTTTTTAGTTAGAATAGAAAATCGTTCGTTCATAGAATCATCAAATCTTACCCACTTTGGGCCAGATTTTTCGTTCCAATACTCAGATTGCTCAATATTAATAATTTTTTGGTTCATATCATTAACTCTTATAACGCTATAGTATAGTTGGTAATTTTAAATATACTTAAAATATTTTTCTTTAAATTTCAAAGCAACGGAAACTAGTAATATTAGTATAGGTACTTCAACAAGAGGACCAATAACAGTTGCGAAAGCCTCTTTTGATGCAAGCCCAAAAGTGGCAATTGAAACTGCAATAGCTAATTCAAAATTATTTGAAGCTGCAGTGAATGATAAAGAAGTAGCCTTTGGATAATTAATATTATAAAACGTGCTGATACCAAAACTAATAAAAAACATGATTAGAAAATATATGACTAAAGGAATTGATATTGTTAAAACATCTAAAGGTAGTTTCAAAAGTTCATTTCCTTTTAGAGTAAACATAACAATTATTGTAAATAACAGCGCAATTAAAGTTATAGGACTTATTCTAGAAAGAAACTTGTTCTCGTACCATTCTTCACCATATCTTTTAACTAATAATGATCTTGTCACAAAACCTGCTAAAAATGGAATACCAAGATAAATTAGAATAATTTTGGCGATGTATAATATTGAGATATCAATAATTTGTCCACCATATCCAAAAAATTCCGGCAAAATTTTTAAAAAAAACCACGCATAAGGCGCGAAGAAGATAATTTGAAAAATTGAATTAAAGGCAACTAATCCTGCTACATATTCTGAACTTCCTCTAGCCAACTCATTCCAAACAAGAACCATTGCTATACATCTAGCTAGACCAATTAGTATGACGCCAGTCATATATTCAGGCTTATCAGAAAGAAAAGTAACAGCTAAAAAAAACATCAATGCAGGGCCTATTATCCAATTTTGAAATAAAGACAAAGCTAAGACTTTCTTATCTTTAAAAACTTCAATAATTTTTTTATATTTAACTTTTGCTAAAGGTGGATACATCATTAGAATAAGCCCTATTGCAATAGGAATATTTGTATTACTGAAAGTTATTGAATCAAGAAATTTGGGCATATTAAGAAAAACATTACCAATAACTATACCTATAATCATTGCAAGAAATATCCATAGAGTTAGGTATTTATCTAAAAATGATAGATTTAATTTTTTATGTTTTGGATACATCTTTTATTTAAGCAACTTCTCGACCACTTGCCCATACTTTTCTAATGATTGGTAAATCCTTTTTAATACTTAATCTTACCAAATCTGCTTTTAAACCTTCTTTAATCATTCCTCTATCATTTAAGCCTGTAACTTTACAGGGGTTAGCAGTTACTGCAGCGATACTTTTGGGTAAATTATTAGATTTTATGCCCCACATTATTGCTGCCATCATCAATGATGAAGGCACGTAATCAGAACTTAAAATATCTAGAAGGTCTTTATCAATAAGTGATTGAGCTGAAACATTACCTGAATGAGATCCTCCTCTTACTAAATTTGGTGCTCCCATTATTATTTTTATGTTACTGCTTTTACACTTTGTTGCTGCTTCAAGAGTGGTTGGAAACTCAGCTAAATTTATACCTTGTGAACAACTCTCTTCCACATCAGAAATTGTAGTATCATCATGACTAGCCAATACTGCATTTAATCTTTTACTAAATTTTATTGTTTCAATTTTATGTTTTTTACCAAACATTTTTTGAAGATCTTTTAAGTATGAAAAGTGTTGTTGAATTTGTGTTTCCGAAAGACCAAATTTCCCTGATAAATAAACTTTGAACTGTGAAACATCACGAAACTGTCTTTGGCCTGGTGTGTGATCCATAAGACTAACTATTTTTACCTTATCCTGATCGTTGAATTCTTCTAACTCCTGAATTAAATTTTCTGAACATATTTCAGCTCTTAGATGAATAAAATGATCAATCTTAAAAGATTTGTCTTTTGATAAGTTATTGATAGAGGTGGCTGTTTCTCTTGCATATTTGTCATATCTATGCACACCATCTCTGTTAATAGATCCTACTCTTAAAGCATCGAAAACAGTTGTAATACCTGCAGATGCTAATTCTCCATCGTGAGCTGTAAGAGCATTATTTATAGGCCAATTTACACCAGGTCTTGGTTTGAGATGCCTTTCTAAATTATCTGTGTGTAGTTCAACTAAACCTGGAATTAAATAATCTTCATTGCAATCTATAGATCTAGGTATAGAGCTTTTTCCTTTATTGACCCTTTTAATAAACCCATCTTTTAATTGAATACTTCCCAAAAAGACTTCGTCTTCAGTTACAATATTGACATTATTTAAAATGACATCAGACAACATGCAATCCTTAAATATCCATACATATGACTCTAATATTACAGTTTTTTTAAAAGTTAAAATATATTAATTAAATTGAAACAAAACTATAATATGTAAATCTCATGGAAGAATATTATAAAAGATATGCAATATATTATGCACCTTTAGAAAATTCAGAGCTAGATGTGTTTGGTAAATGTTGGTTAGGATGGGATCCTTATAAAGGTTTAGAAACTACTAAGTCAGATCTTTCAAGTTCACCCAATTTACAGAAATTTTCTAGATTTGTACTTGCACCAAAACAATATGGATTTCATGGCACAATAAAAGCTCCATTTAGATTAAAGGATGGGTATACCTTTAATGATCTTGAAAATAAAGTTTGTGAAATATCAAAACAAATACATAGTTTTCATTTAGACGAACTAATTATTAAAAAATTAGGTAATTTCATTGCATTAATTCCTACTAATAATCTCAAAGTAAATGAAGTATCTAATAAATTTGTAAAGGGATTAGATTATTTAAGAGATGAGCTTTCTGAAGATGAATTAAAAAAAAGAAATCCTGAAAAATTAACCCCAAATCAAAAAAAAATGCTCTATAAGTGGGGTTATCCTTACGTATTTAATGAATTCAAATTTCACTTAACTCTTACCAGTAAATTAAATATTGAGGAAATTGATGGCGTGTTTAAATCTCTTCAAAACATTTTAAAACAAGTTAATTTAAGTAAGATAAACTTTAATAATATTTGTATTTTTGGACAAAAGAGTGATGAAAAATTTTATTTTATTAAAAGATTTAAATTTAATAATTTAAAGCATTAATTAAGTTATTTACGCCTGTTTCTAAATCAATGTCATTTTTAACATAGATTGTATCCGAAGGTAATTTTCCAACTTCTCTATTAAGTCTTTTTTTAATATCATCCTTACTTTCTCTATTTCTTGATATAAGACGGCTTTCAATAGCTTTTTTTGAAGCAATAATGCAAATAATCTTTGCATCAGGATAACTTTCCCTAATTTGCTTCAAAGCGAGTCTTGATCCATTAAAAATTACATTAACACCTTTTTTCAATTCATCTTCAATATTTTTTGGAATACCATATGATAAGGAATGTGCTTGCCAGCTTATTGCAAAAAAACCATCTTTAACCTTATTTTGAAAATCAGTATTTGATATAGCGATATGGTCTTCATTATTTTTATCGAGGGTTCTGGTAATATACCTTTTTACAAAGTAAAAATTTTCTAGCCTAGCTTTTATTTCATTTAATAAAGTATCTTTACCTACTCCAGAAGCTCCTACAATCACAAATAAATTGCCATTAGTTTTTTTCATTAATTCATAAATTTTCTAAATTGACTTCTCTTGTAGCAACTTTGTTTCTAGCTGTTTCATCATGAAATATTCCTATTATAGCTGAACCATTTAGCTTAGCTTTTTCTATTAAATCTAATACAACATTTTTATTATTTTGGTCCAGACTTGCGGTTGGTTCATCTAAAAGTAAATACGGATAATTATGAATAAAACCCCTAGCAATATTTACTCTTTGTTGTTCACCTCCTGAGAAAGTTAAGGGAGATAAGTTCCACAAATTTTTTGGAATATTAAGTCTTTCTAATATTTCTTGAGCTTTTTTTAATGCAATTTTTTTTTCACATCCAATCTCAAGCAAGGGTTCTATTACAACATCTATTGTTGGCACTCTAGGTACAACTCTCAAAAATTGACTAACATACCCCAATTTATTCTTTCTTAGTTTTAAAATATCTCTAGGTGATGATTTTCTAATATTAATATCTGAAATAAGAACATCACCTTTACTTATCACATAACTTCCATAGATTAATTTTAATAAAGTAGATTTACCTGTGCCAGAGTTACCAGTAAGTGCAACAACCTCACCTTTCTTAACTCTGAAGTTTATATTTTTAAATACATTTATGTTTGTATCGTTTTGATTATAAAGTTGGAATGATTTGTTTAAATTTTTAATTTGTATCATTTTACACCTGTAATACTGAACTAACTAATAATTGCGAATATTTATGCTGTGGATCATCTAAAACCTGATCACACAAACCAGCTTCTATTACATTTCCATTTTGCATTACAATTATACGATCAGCTAAAAGTCTAACTACTGCAAGATCGTGTGTAACTATTACTGCAGCAATGCCAAGTTCTCTTACAAGGTTTCTTAATAAATCCAAGATTTTAGCTTGTACAGATACATCCAAACCTCCAGTAGGTTCATCCATAAAAATCAATCTTGGTCTAGTTACAAGATTTCTTGCAATTTGAAGTCTTTGTTGCATTCCTCCAGAAAAAGTACTTGGCTTATCATCAATTCTGTTAACATCAATTTCAACTTTTTCTAGCCAATTTGCAGCGATTTCTCTAATTTCACCATAATTTCTATGACCAATTGCCATTAATCTTTCACCAATATTTCCTCCTGCACTTATATTCATTCTGAGACCATCACGAGGATTTTGATGCACAAATGCTAGATCAGATCTTTGAATTGAACGAAGTTTTGGTTCCGAAATTTTTGTAAAATTGAGGATTGTTTTTGATTTGTCGTTTAAGAAAATATCTCCTTCATCAACTTCTAAATTTCCATAAATACAGTTTAATAATGTAGACTTCCCAGAACCTGACTCGCCAACAATTCCAAGGACCTCTCCAGGATTAATATCTAAAGATACATTTTTGCAACCTATATTTTGGCCATAGTATTTAGAAATATTAGAGGCTTGAAATAAGAAATTTTGATTCATAATTAATCTTCTTTTTTTGAATTTAATTTGGTTTGTTCTTTGCAATAGTCTGTGTCTGAACATATGTATGATCGTTTACCATCATCTGAAACAATAATTTCATCTAAATAACTATCACTGGATCCACATATTGAACATTTGAAATTAGCTTTCATAGCTTCAAAAGGATAGTCTTCAAAATCAAGACTTTTAACATTTGTATAAGGTGGAATAGCATAAATTCGTTGTTCTCTTCCAGCGCCAAATAGTTGAATAGCTGGACTATTATTCATTTTGGGATTATCAAATTTTGGAATAGGAGAAGGGTCAGTAACATAATTTCCATTTGTTTTTACTGGATATGCATATGCTGTCTCAATATGACCATGTTTTGCAATATCTTCATAAAGTTTTACATACATTAATCCATATTCAGAAAGAGCATGCATTTTTCTAGTTTCTGTCTCTCTTGGTTCTAAGAATCTAAGAGGTTCTGGAATTGGTACTTGATATACTAATATTTGTTTTTCTTTTAATTTTGTTTCAGGAATTCTGTGTCTAGTTTGTATAAGAGATGCATCTGAAGTTTTTTCAGTTACAGCTACATTTGCAGTTTTTTGAAAAAATTTTCTTATTGATACTGCATTTGTAGTATCGTCGGCGCCTTGATCTATTACCTTTAAAATATCTTTGGGTATTAAACAAGCAGATGTTACCTGAATTCCACCAGTACCCCAACCATATGGCATTGGCATTTCTCTTGAGGAAAAAGGTACTTGATAGCCAGGTATACATAATGCTTTCAGAAGAGCTCGTCTTATCATTCTTTTTGTATTTTCATCTAAATAAGCAAAATTATAAATTTGAATATCTAAATTTTCATTTTTACTCATTTCATTCATTTTATTACCTTTTCATATTAACTTTGGCGTCAGCTCTAATTTTTCTAATGAGCTCTAGTTCAGATTGAAAATCAACATAATGTGGTAGTTTTATGTGCTCTAAAAAACCAGTCGCTTGAATGTTGTCGCAATGTGAAATAACAAATTCTTCGTCTTGTGCTGGTGCGCCAGAATAATCTTCACCTAATTCTTTCCATCTTAAAGCTCTATCGATCAAGGCCATTGCTAAAGCTTTTCTTTCAGTCTGTCCGAATACTAAACCATAACCTCTTGTAAATTGTGGAGGTTCAATTTTGGATCCTTGAAATTGATTTACCGTTTCACATTCAGTTAAAATGATCTCAGCAACATTAATTTCAAAACCTAATTCTGGAATATAAAGCTCAATGTCAACTATGCCAATTCTTAGTTCCCCTACAAATGCATGATTTCTTGCATATCCTCTTTGAGTAGAATATGCGAGACCAAGTAAAAAACCCTCATCTCCTCTTGATAATGCTTGTAACCTTGCCGAACGAGATGTTGGATAGCTAATAGGTTCTCGAGTTATATCGATAGGATCAAGATTGTTATCTTTTTCGTTTTGCATTAAATCTTCTTGATTTAAAAAACTTAAAACGTGAGGCATTTTGTTGTCATTATATTTTTTTTTTGGACTAATAGGTGCTTCATTTTCAGCTAGTAATTTAAAGTCTAAAAGCCTATGCGTGTAATCAAAAGTAGGACCTAATTTTTGTCCACCTGGTATATCTTTAAAAGTTGCTGAAATCCTTCTAAGGCATGTCATATTTGCTGTATTAACTGGTTTGCTGTAACTAAATCTTGTAAGAGTTGTTCTGTAAGCTCTTAACAAAAATATAGCTTCTATCAAATCACCTCTAGACTGTTTTATAGCTAATGCAGCAAGGTCTTTATCATATAGAGAACCTTCAGACATTACTCTATCAACGCCAAGTGTGAGTTGTTCTGATATTTGATCAAGGGAAATATTTGGAATGGATGTATCACCTCTTCTTATTTCTGACATCCAAGAATGAGCGTTATCAATTGCTACTTCCCCACCTTTAACAGCTACATACATCTAAAGCTCCGATTTTATGATATTAATTTTTGTTGAACGAGGAATAGATAAAATTTCTAAGTCATTTGTGAAATAGAAATCTAAACCTAAAGGATAAAGATTATTATTTTCGATAAATAATTCAGGATTAGGTAAATCAATATTTAATTTATTTTTTATGCCTGGACCATCAATGTTGCATTTTACTTTTTTATATTTTGTTTCTTCAATTATTAAAGTTGCAGATCTTTCTGGATACTCAGGAACTCCTATTTTGAAATCATTTAATGGCAATAAAGATTTCCATGTACCAATTACAAAATCAGCATTCTTTTTGTTACTAATAATGGCACCAGTGTTAAAAATTAACCAATTCCTTACTTCATCTGTATTATATTCTTTTGAGAGGTAAACATTACTCTCATTATCACATAACGTAATTAATATTGTCGCTGCTGCATTTGACAATACACTTGGTTTGTTAAGTTTATTTATCTGAAAAGTTCTACCTGGATATGATGTTGCATTTACTAATGATCTAAAAGCAATAGAACTATTTATAGAATTTTCAGAAAAAGGATAATTTTCCATTAATCGCTTTCTCCTCTTACAAGAGTAAAAAAATCAACTTTTGTAGCTTCAGCTTTTGAGAGAATTTTGTCTTTATTATCTTTTTTAATTTTTTCTAAAGGAATAATAATATTTTTATTTATTTCTTTAGACATTTTAGTTTGCATAAGAGCATCACATAATGCGCTTATTTCAGCTTTTTTCTTACTTCTTCCTTGAACATAACTATGACCTATTGTTCCACAATTCAATTTTAAGGAACATCTAGTTATAGTAACTTCACCAATATTAAATTTATCTCCAGTTACACCCATTCTTCCTTGAGCCATTATGCTTCCAATTTCAGGTGTTCTTAACCATACATAATTGACTTTTATTTTTTTTTGTTCCCAGAGATTTAACAAATCACTTTGGCTAGATGTTGCTAACAAACTCATCCAAGATTTTCTTTTTTCAATCATTTAATTACTTCTTTACTATACAACTATACAACTTATAATTATAAAACATTAATTATACAATTATATTTTTATTAAGTTTTTATTACATGAATTCTAAACTCATTTATTATCAAATTTATGAAGCATTAAAAAAAGATGTGGCGGATAACATATACAATTCAGGTGATAAACTACCTTCTGAAAATCATCTTTCAAAAAGATTTGGAGTAAATAGACACACGGTTAGAAGAGCTTTGCAAATATTAAAAAATGAAGGAATTTTGTTTTCTAAAAGAGGTTCTGGTGTAATTGTTCAAGCTTCTAAGTTAAAATATAAACTTGGAAAAAGAGTAAGATTTTCAGAGAATATTACTCATGAAAACAATATTCCTAAAACAACAATTATTAGATCAGAGTATAGAAAAGCATTTAAGATAGAAGCTGATAATTTAAAAATAAATTCAAAAGATGAGATTCTTTTAATAGAAACAACTGGTAAAATTAATAATATTCCAACTATTATAACTAAAAGAATAATTCCAAATAAAAGGTTTCCCAGTTTTCTAGAAATATTTCAAAAAGAATTATCTGTCACAAACACACTAAAGTTGTTGGGTGTAAATGATTTTATTAGGTCAAACACTAACATAATCGCAGAGCTAGCTGATAGTATTCAAGCAAATTTACTTGATTGTAAAATTAATAGCCCACTTCTTAAAACAACATATGTGAATCAAGATTTAAATTGTATTCCAATAGAGTTCACTCAGACATGGTTTGTTGGCGAAAGAATTCAATTAACATTAGAAGATTAAGCTTTTGATATTTGTAATATAAAATTAATAAAATTAAGATAACTAAAATATATGAATCAAATACAATCAAATCAATTTTCAGGATATATTTTACAGGGCAGTAAATTTTTGCATCATAATAAAATGCAATCGGGAACCATAACTATTGAAGATAAATTTTTAACTTCAATTGAAGTTAATAAAACTAATCAATACCCAAAAAAAAATTATCCAGTTATAGATTTGACGGGTTTTTGGGTGTTACCTGGAATAATAGACTTACATGGAGATGGATTTGAAAGACAATTATTTCCAAGGCCAGGCGTAAGTTTTGATATGAATGATACTCTTAAAATAGTTGACAAAGAACTTTCCATTAATGGCATTACTACGGCTTACCTAGCATGTAGCTATAGCTGGGAAGGTAGAATAAGAAGTCCTGAATACGCTAAAATATTTTTAGAAAATCTCAATAAATACAGACCTTCTATGATAACTAATATAAATGTTCAGGTAAGGTACGAAACGCATCTTGTAGAAAAAGTTCAAGAACTTATTGATTTAATTACAGAATACAAACTTAATTATGTGGTATTCAACAACCATATACCTGATGCCATAGAAAAAATTCAAAACAAACCAACAGCATTTGCAACATGGGCTAATAAAATGTCTATGGAAAAAAGTGAACTTGCAAATATTGTGCATTATCGATTAACAAAAGAAAATGAAGTAAGTGATAGTTTAAAAACATTAAGCAATTTTATGAAATCTAATAATATTAAATTTGGTTCGCATGATGATGAAAGCAAAAAGGATAGAAAATGGTTTAGAAGTTTTGGTGCTAATATTTGTGAGTTTCCAACAAGTATTTTAGCTGCTAAAGAAGCATACTTCAATAATGAAAATGTAATAATGGGTGCGCCTAATTTAGTCAGAGGTGGTTCACATAATGGAAATATATCTACATTAGAATTATTAAAACTAGGATACTGTAGTATTCTAGTATCAGATTATTATTATCCATCACTACTCCAGTCAATTTGGTATTTGTTAGATCATAAGATTTGTTCTATTGAAAATGCATGGGCATTAATATCAGAAAATCCCGCAAAGGCACTAAATATTGACAAAAGAGGAGCTATCAAAGTAGAAAATTATGCAGATTTAGTAATTATTAACCCAAAAACAAGAGAGATAGAAGCAACAATATGTAATGGAAAGATTGCAAGTGTTTGTAAAAGCGTTGTTGACAGATTTATTAAATCATCAAATGCAGTATCCTAATCTATTTATATTTTGATATAAAATCTTCAACACTTAAAGTTCTAAAGTCGTCTAAGGAAGATCCTATTTTCTCATGAGACCAATTCCACCATTGAATTTCAGACAATTGAATTGCAATTTTTTCTGAAAACCTTCTTCTAATAATTTTAGCGGGATTTCCTGCTACAATAGTATAACTTTCCACATCTTTGGTAACAACAGAACCAGCTCCAATTATAGCACCATCCCCAACTGTAATGTCAGGTTTAACAATAGCAGCATGTCCTATCCATGTGTCATTGCCAATTATAGTTTTTCTGGAATATCGGTTTTTAAAAAAATCTTTGTCATGTTCTTTGTCTTCCCAATAGTCAGTTGATCTATATAAAAAATGATGAAGACTTGCTTTTTCCATTGGATGGTCCGTTGGACCTATTCTAACAGAGCTTGCAATATTAGAAAATTTTTTTATGTCTGTATTGGCTATATCACAAAATCTTGTACAATAAGAATAGTCACCGAAATTAGAATTTGAAATAATAGAATATTCACCTATTTCAACAAATGAACCAAAATCACTGTCTACAACTTGACAATCTGAGTGAATTAAAGGTCTGTTTTTATCAAGTTTTTTCATGTTAATAACTAGGTGCTAAAAAAATAAAAACATTGAGATATGTTAACTCTAGTATATTCAATCGTTACTCCTATCTTTTAAAAAATTTCATCTAACCAGTAAGGATTAGACCAAGCATATTTACCATACTCGTTTAATACTGTTACTCTAAAAAAACTTGTATCAAGCTTATTTAAATCAAATTTGGCACTTGTAATGTTGTAACCATTTTTGGAAAGGCAGGTATTAGAGGAGCCTGAAATAATTATGTGTGAAGCTGGACTACATTGTATTAAGAGTTCATTATCATCAAGATCTATATTATATATTGCTATCCCTGTAGAAGAGTAATAATTGCCATTTTTAAGAGAATATAAAATATCTTGTATAGACAGGTTTTTGCATTTTACGAATACCCAACCTCCTAAAGCATCTTCTTTATGAAAATGCGAATCGTCAGATGCAGTTAGTAAAATTTTTTTATTATTATTTAGTAGGAAGTCAGCTGTAGCTATACCACTACCTCTATTTGAGCTAATTGTTGCGGCGTGATTATAGATTTCAACTGCGTGAGCATTACTTACTTTAATGGCCTCATCAGAAGATAATGAATACCACTCTGGATGAGCTATTGTTACAAATGCTCCAGTCTCTATGATTCTGTTAAGTAGTTCATCTACTGTTTCGTTATCAGATGCAATTTTGAAATCTAAAGGCAAACCGTTAGCAACAAGATGCCACAAGCCAGCTCTTTCGTACTTTTTTCCTTTTACATGAATTTCAGCACTTGGAATTGTAATAAAATCTTTAAAATTAAAATCAGAAACATCATTTACACTTTCTGCAGCAAATCTCTTATCATGCCATAAATGATCAGAAAGACATGTAAAATCATAGCCATATGATTTGTAAAACTCAATCACAGTTTTTGGTTTAAGCAGTCCGTCAGAGTAATCGCTATGTCCATGCAAATTGCCTTTGTAAAATATTCCAGATTTGTCAAATGGTTTTAATTTCATACTATCCCCTTTTTTAGAAGATCATTACGAAATAATTTTTCATTTTTTTAACAAATATTTTAATAAAAAATTAAATTTCAATTACCAGAATTTCCACCATGGCTTATCTTTTGTACCATTAGAAGAGTTTGTATCTTTTAGAGGTTCGATATCTTTTTTAACAGTTTCTAATCCACCTGTACCAGTTTGGCCAAATTTTTCCGAGGCAGCTTTTTTTGCGATTTCGTATGCTTCTGTTAATTTTACTTTAGCTTCCTCAGGTTTTTTTTGTGCACACATTTCAAAACCTTCTAACAGCATTTTTTCGACTGTATCAGCGTCAGATTTATCTATTCTAGGTAACTCTAATCTTATTCTAGCTCTTAACATAAGAAGGTTAACATCATCACATTTATCTATAAGTTTTTGAAAAATTTCTTCTGTATTAACTAATGTTCCAGCTTCCTGAGAAGACACCTCATTGCTTATATTTTTTGTATCTTTGCTTTGAGCTTGAACAAGTAACGGGTAAATTAAAAAAACTATTATTAAAATATATCTATTCATAGTAAATCCTTTATTTCTTATCCTCTATACCAATTAATAATCTTCTTAGTTTGGCTGACATAGTATCAATGCACATTACAGCAACTAAAACTAAAATTGCCATGTAAGCAACGTTTTCAAAATCATTTCCAGTCATTAATGCCCCAAGGAAATGTAAGCCTATACCTCCAGCACCCATTGCCCCAATAATAACAGCAGCTCTTGTGTTAGACTCTAGGTAATATAAACTTTGTGAAATGAAAATTGGTAGTATTTGTGGAATGATACCAAATCTATGTTGAAGAACTTTGTTTGCACCAGTTGACTGGATACCTTCTTTATCTTTTTTATCAGTATTTTCTATAGCTTCAGACATTAATTTACCAAGAGTGCCTGTGTCTGTAAATGCGATTGCAAAAATTCCGGTAAAAAGTCCAGGACCGAAAGCTCTAAGGAATATTAAACTCCAAATTAACATATCTATTCCGCGAAGCATGTCGAAGAGTCTTCTCAGAAAAAACCTTAT
>CACAAB010000026.1 GCA_902530325.1 uncultured SAR116 cluster alpha proteobacterium
AAGCATTGTCAACGAGGCCTGACTTAATAGGCGAAAATACATGTAATTTTCTAAAATCATTACAAGATGATTTAAAACCTATTTCTAGTTCTATTGCAAAAAAAATTATCAATAACGAAAATGAATATTTTCTTCAAAAAAGTTTGCTTTCTTTTGATAAAATGCCAATTGCAAGTGCCTCAGTTGCTCAAGTTCATACAGGGATACTTAAAAATGGCAAAAAAGTTGCAATAAAAATACTTAAACCAAATATTAAAAAACTTTTATTTAGAGACTTCTCTTTTTTTTACTGGATTGCAAAATGCCTTGAATTTTGTATTCCAAATATTAGACGGCTAAAGCTTTCAAAAAATATTGAAGTACTATCTGAAGTCTCTTTAAATGAACTAGATTTAACATTAGAGGCATCTGCAGCAGATGAGCTTGCGGAAAATTTTAAAGATCATCCAAATTATAAAGTTCCAAAAATTTATTGGGAATTTACCACAAAAGATATGCTCGTCCTTGAATTTGTAGAAGGTATAAGAATTGATGATTTAAGTTCTTTAAATGCATTGAAACACAATATAAAAAAAATAACTGAAATTGGAACTGAAGTTTTCTTCCTCCAAGTTTTCCGTGATGGTTTTTTTCATGGCGATATGCATCCAGGAAATATTTTAATAGATCAACAAGGTGCTCTTGTCCCTATTGATTTTGGAATTATGGGTAGATTATCAAATAAGGACAGACAATTTTTAGCATTACTACTTACATATCTTTTAAACAAGAATTACAAGAAAGTTGTAGAAATACATCACGAAGCTAATATGTTAGGTGAAGATATTTCGCAAGATCATCTATCTCAAGCTATAAGAGCAATTTCAACACCTATATTGAATAAACCTTTAGGCGAGGTTTCTTTAGCTAAGTTATTAGGTCAAATTCTGGGCTTGTCCAAAAAATTTAATATCGAGGTACAACCTCAATTTACTTTATTACAAAAAACCATGTTAATGGCTGAAGGAACAACAAGACAAATAAATCCCAATATAAACATGTGGGAATTATCTAGGCCATTAATAGATAAATGGATCAATGATACACATGACCCATTCAAGGTTCTTGAAGAATGGTTTCATAAAAATAAACTAGCTTTACTGAAAATTCCTGAAATAGTTAATAAATTTGATGAAATAATATCAAAAAAATGAAAAAATTCATTTATATTTCATATAATTCATTTAATATTATTATTTTTTAGAGGTATTGTCTTATGAATAAAATTTCAGAACTTATTTCTTTACTTGGTGGAACAGGTTTTGTAGCTGAAAAGTTAAACGTTCTGCCTTCTGCAATATCAAATTGGAAAAAATTAAATAAAATTCCACGTAACAAACAAGAAGATATTTTGCAATTAAGCTCACATCTAAATGTAGATATTGAAAAATTTTTACCCATCAAAAAATTACATAACGTAAAAGTAAAAATATTGTTAATTATTTGCGGTGGCATAGCTTCATATAAATCTCTTGAAATTATAAGATTAATTAAAAAAACTGATATAGAACTTGATGTGGTTATGACTAAATCAGCTCAAAAATTTATCACCCCTTTGTTGGTTACTAGCTTAAATGAAAGAAAATGTTATACAGAATTATTTTCAGTTGAAGATGAAACAAAAATGAACCATATAAAGCTAGCCAGAGAACCAGATATTATTTTAGTAGCCCCCGCAAGCGCAAATATTATGGCTAAGCTTGCTAATGGATTGGCTGATGATTTAGCAAGCACAATATTGCTTGCATCTATGTCTAAAATAATTTTAGCACCATCAATGAACCCTGTTATGTGGAATAATTTAGCAACTCGTGAAAATTACAAAAAAATGTTAGATAGAGGGATAGAATTTATAGAGCCAGATACAGGTGAGATGGCCTGTGGAGAAAAAGGAACAGGAAGATTTCCAGAGCCTAAGCTAATATTCGAAACTATTTTATCATACATTAGTAAAAATCAAATTCTCACTAATCAATTTAAAAATATTTCAATTTTGATTACTGCAGGACCAACAATAGAAAATATTGACCCAGTAAGGTTTGTAAGTAATAAATCATCCGGAAAACAGGGTTTTGAAATTGCTTCTGAATTAACAAAAAGAGGAGCTAAAGTTACGCTGGTTACAGGTCCTGTTAACATTCCACTTCCAAATTGTGAAAATGTAATTCAAGTTACATCAGCTCAAGAAATGTTAGATAATGTAACTCAACAATTACCTGCAGACATTTTTATTTGTAGCGCTGCAGTTGCAGATTGGAAATTAATTCCTAAAACATTGTCAAATAAAAGTTTCGATGTAAGTAATAAGATAAAAAAAACTAATGATACTTTATTATTTGAAACTATAAAAACCCCTGATATTTTAGAAACAGTTGCTAAAAGTAATCTTAGACCAAAAATTGTAATTGGGTTTGCGGCTGAAACAAATAAAGTTAAAAAAAATGCATATTCAAAATTATTATCTAAGAATATTGATTTAATTATTGCCAATGATGTTAGTAATAACCAAGTTTTTGGTGAAGATTTTAACAAAGTATGCCTTGTTGATAAAAACAATTGTGAAGAATGGGAAAAACAAAGTAAAAAATCTGTGGCTTTTCATTTAGCTAATAAAATTAACGATCTTTTAACTAATTATGATCAATGAGGAATAAATGCTTAATGATGATGATTTGAATAGATATGCTAGACAAGTGATTATTCCTAATTTTGATGAAGAAGGTCAGGAAAAATTACTTAAAACAAAATGTTTAATTGTTGGTGCTGGAGGTTTAGGTTGTCCAGTGGCGCTTTACGCTTCTGCAGCTGGATTTGGATATATAGAAATTTTTGATCAAGATATTATTGAAGTTAGCAATCTTAACAGACAAATTGCTCATAAAAATAACCATCTCGGGAATAATAAAGCTGAAAATTTAGTAGAGGAATGTCTAAAAATAAATCCTAATATTTCAATAATTTCTAGAAATAAAGTTTTTGATGAGAAAATAGATATTAGTGGCTTTGATATTATTTTTGATTGTTCTGATAATCCTGAAACAAAATACATTTTAAATTATTTATCACACAAATTTAAAAAAATTTTAATTTCAGGTTCTGCAGTACAAATGGAAGGACAATTAGCTATTTGGAAAAGTGGTATGAATGCGGATTATCCTTGTTATGAATGTATTTTTCCAAGAACAAATCAAAGGGCCCCCATAACAAATTGTAGAGAAGCCGGAATAATTGGGCCCATAACTGGTTTAATTGGAAACATGCAAGTTAATGAGGCCATAAAAGAAATAGCAATAAAAAATTATCAATCCACAGCAGGAAATTTGTTTTTATATGATGGGTTTGCCCAAACCTTAGATAAAATCAAATTAATTAAAAACTATCAATGCCCTATATGTTCAGACTTAGCAATGTGAAATTCGTATGTGTATTATAAAAAGTAAATTAATCTTGTCAGTTTTATTTTTTTTAATATTTAGCTATATGTTGTCATCAGAAAAAGCTTTTTCAAACACAAATGAATCCAAGGTGTCAATCAATGGTAGTGGTTTAAAAATACCACGAATGGTCTCATTGAAAAACTCTCTAACTTATATGAGATCTGGTCCAGGAAAGAAATTTCCAATACTATTTGAATTTAACCAAAAAGGATATCCGTTAAAAATAATTGCTGAATATAATAATTGGAGAAAAATAACAACATTCAGCAATGTAACAGGTTGGATGCATACACAATTACTATCTTCATTTAAAACGGGTTTAATAACTAAAATCACTTTTTTAAAAAAAACACCTTCTAATTCTGGAATTTCTGTGGCCAAACTTTTGCCCAAATTATTAGTTAACATTAAAAAATGCACAGAAATTTGGTGTAAAATTGAAATATTAAGAGAGAAAGTGTTTGTAGGTTGGGTAAAAAAAGAAACTATTTGGGGGGCTACTAAAAATTAAATTTCTATATTTGTTTTATTTATTATTTTTTGTGATTATTGTAAGTTAGTTTAATTATTATGAAGGTATTGTACTTTGGCTTTATTTAAAGATTCATTTAACTATCAAGAACTGATTGATTGTGCAAAAGGAAAACTGGCAGGAGTAGATTTTCCTAGATTACCATTACCACCTATGCTGATGTTCGACGAAGTTACAAGCATTAGAGAAACTGGAGGTGCTTACAATAAAGGCACAGCGCATGCTAAATTTAAAATTACACCTGATAAATGGTTTTTTCCATGTCACTTTGAAAATGATCCTGTTATGCCTGGGTGTTTAGGAATGGATGCATTATGGCAACTATTAGGTTTTTCTCTAGGAAACATGGGTGGCAGAGGAAAAGGAAGAGCTATATCAGTAGGTGAAGTTAAATTCACTGGACAGATATTACCTATAGCTAAAAAGGTAGAATATTTACTTGATTTTAAACGTATTATCATGAGGAAAATCATCCTTGGTATTGCAGATGGAAAAGTTATCTGTGATGAAAAAACAGTTTTTGAAGCTTTTGACATTAGAGTTGGACTTTTTCAGGATTAATTTATTCTTTAATAGGTAGGATTAAACATGAACAATCAAAAAAGAGTTGTTATAACTGGTATGGGAATAGTTAGCTCTATAGGTAATAATGTAGAAGAAGTTAAAGAATCCTTAATAAATCAAAAATCAGGAATTGTTAAAGCCGAAATCTATAAAGAAATGGGTTTTAGAAGTCAAATTCATGGTGAAGTTAAGATTAACCTAGAGGATCATATTGATAAAAAACAACTAAGATTTATGGGTGCTGGTGCCGCTTACTCCGTACTTTCAATGGAACAAGCAATTAAAGATGCAGGACTGACAGATAAAGAAGTTTCTAACCCAAAAACTGGACTTATTGCAGGCTCAGGAGGCCCTAGTACAGCTAACATGCTTCAATCATTTGATATTGCAAGAGAAAAAGGCCCAAAAAGAGTTGGGCCCTTTATGGTTCCAAGATGTATGAGTTCAACAGTTTCTGCTTGCATTGCAACTTTTTTTAAAATTAAAGGTGTAAATTTTTCAATTACTTCTGCTTGTTCTACTTCAGCTCACTGTATTGGCATTGGTGCTGATCAAATTAAGTATGGTAATCAGAATATAGTCTTTGCTGGAGGCGGAGAAGAACTTGATTGGACGCTATCTGTATTATTTGATGCGATGGGAGCTATGTCTAGTAAGTATAACGAAACACCAGAGATAGCCTCAAGACCGTATGATATAAATCGAGATGGATTTGTAATAGCTGGTGGAGGAGGTATGCTCGTTTTAGAAGAGCTAGAACATGCAAAAGCTAGAGGTGCTAAAATTTATGGTGAAATTGTAGGACATTGTGCCAACTCAGATGGTTATGACATGGTTGCACCCAGTGGAGAAGGTGCTATAAGGTGCATGAATGAGGCACTTAAAGGTGTTAATCAAAGAGTTGATTATATAAATGCTCATGGAACCAGCACACCTGTTGGAGACATGCAAGAGCTTCATGCAATTAGAGAGGTATTTAAAGATAACGTGGACCTTCCAAAGCTCACAAGCACTAAATCACTTACAGGCCATTCTTTAGGAGCAACTGGTGTTCACGAAGCTATCTATACTTTGATAATGATGAATAATAATTTTATATCCGGTTCAGCAAACATTTTAAATGATGATCCAGAAATTGGGTCTATTAAAATACCAAGAAAGACTATCAAAGATATTGAAATAAATTTGGCATTGTCAAATTCCTTTGGGTTTGGAGGAACAAATGCCTGCCTTGCTTTATCTAAATTTAATTAAGAGGATATATTATGTCTATAATGAAGGATAAAAAAGGTTTAATAATGGGCGTTGCAAATGAACGTTCAATAGCTTGGGGCATTGCAAAAAAGTTAGCTGACAATGGTGCAGAATTAGCTTTTTCATATCAAAATGAAGGTTTTAAAAAAAGGCTAACACCTTTGATGAACTCTCTAAATTCAGACAAATGTTTCGAATGCGATGTATCGAAGGCTCCAAATGATTTAAATTCTATTGAAAAAATGTTTGAAGAAATTTCTAAGATCTGGGATAAAATTGATTTTGTTGTTCATGCTCTAGCCTATTCTGATAAAGAGGAATTAAAAGGAAAATACGTTAATTGTAGTAGGGAAAATTTTTTAAATTCTCTAGATATATCTGCGTTCAGTTTTACTAGGATTGCTAAAGCAGCTTTACCTCTTATGTATTCAAATGGTGGTAGTTTACTTACACTATCTTACCTTGGCGCAGAAAGAACCACGCCAAATTATAATGTTATGGGAGTAGCAAAATCAGCGTTAGAAGCATCAATTAAATATTTAGCTATGGATCTTGGCAAAGATAATATTAGGGTAAATGCATTATCAGCTGGCCCAGTCAAAACATTGGCTGGAGCCGCTATTTCAGGAGCTCGACATGTATTTAGATATTCTGAAAATGTGGCGCCGCTTAAATTTAACCCACAATTAGAAGAGGTTGGTAATGCAGCTTTGTACTTAACTTCTCAACTGTCATCAGGTGTTACTGGAAATGTTCATCACGTGGATGGTGGATTACATAGTGTTGCAATACCAAAGCAAGAAAATTTAGAATGAATTTTAGATTATTTGTTTTTCCACACTGGTTTGCGTTTTTCTGAAAAAGCCTCCATTCCCTCAACATGATCATCAAGTGCAAAAGTCGAGTAAAATAATGCTCTTTCTGATCTAATTCCTTCTTCTAGAGTTGTTTCATACGCCACATTTACTGCTTGTTTTGCAAGTTTTGCTAATGGTTTTGATTGTTTAGCAATCTTAAATGCTATTTCTTTGAGACAAACATCAAATTCTTCACCTTTAAATACCTTAGCAACCAAACCACAATTTTCAGCTTCATCTGCCAATATCATATCTCCAGTAAGTACAGCTAACATAGCTTTCGACTTACCAATTGATCTTGTAAGCCTTTGAGTGCCACCAGCACCAGGTATTGCGCCAATATTAATTTCAGGTTGACCAAATTTAGCATCATCTCTAGCAATAATAAAATCACACATCATAGCAAGCTCACAACCTCCACCTAAAGCATAACCTTTTACACCTGCAATAATAGGAGTTTGAATTTTAGGTATGTCTAACCAGCCATTCTCAATATACCTACTTTCGGATACAGAAGCGTAATTAAGTTTAACCATTTCTTTCAAATCTGCACCAGCTGCAAAAGCTTTTTCAGAGCCAATTAACACAATACAACCTATAGATGGATCATTATCAAATATACAGGCTGCATCTTTTATGGCTAAAATAAAAGCAGCTGACAAAGGATTAAGTTTATTTTCATGGCTTAATTGTATCCAGCCCACACCATTTTCAGACCAGGATTTTATCCATTCAGTTTTTGGGATTAAATTACTCATAAATATCCTCTTTTTTTATTTCTAACTTTCATTTACTTTCTCAATATCTTTGCCTGATTCTTGATCTACTCTTTTCATTGATAATTTTACTTTTCCTCTATCGTCGAAGCCAATAACTTTAACTTTTACTATGTCACCTTCTTTACATATATCAGTAGTTTTTTCAGTTCTAGCTTCTTGTAATTCAGATATATGTACTAATCCATCCTTTGTTCCAAGAAAATTTACAAAAGCTCCAAAATCAACAGTTTTTACTACTTTTCCAGTATATATTTCTCCCAATTCAGCTTCAGCAACAATATCATTAATCCTCTTTAACGCTGCCTCAGAAGATTCTTTGTCGGAAGCAGCAATTTTCACTGTACCATCGTCCTCAATATCAACTTTGGCACCTGTACTTTCACAGATTTCTCTTATAACTTTTCCACCTGGGCCAATAACATCTCGGATTTTTTCAAGTTTTATTTTTAAAGTTGTTATTTTAGGTGCTGTATCAGCTAAAACTTCTCTCGAAGACGTAATTGCCTTACTCATTTCGTTTAAAATATGAATTCTTCCTTCTTTGGCTTGTTCCAATGCAATTTCCATAATTTCTTTAGTAATAGAAGTGATTTTAATATCCATTTGAAGACTAGTTATCCCATCAACAGTTCCGGCAACTTTGAAGTCCATATCTCCCAAATGATCTTCATCTCCTAAAATATCTGAAAGAACAGAAAATTCTTTTTTCTCTTTAATTAGCCCCATAGCTATTCCTGCAACCGGTTTTTTTATTGGAACACCAGCATCCATTAATGCCAAAGAAGTTCCGCAAACAGTTGCCATAGATGAGGACCCATTTGACTCTGTAATGTCAGAAACGATCCTTACAGTATATGGAAAATCATCTTCTAAAGGTAAAAGAGGATTAATCGCTCTCCACGCCAACTTTCCATGTCCAATTTCTCTTCTACCAGGGGAACCAACTCTTCCAGCTTCGCCAACTGAATACGGCGGAAAATTGTAATGCAACATAAATTTTGACCTATACTCACCTTCTAATGCATCAATAACCTGCTCATCTTGACCCGTACCTAAAGTTGCCACCACTAAAGCTTGTGTTTCACCTCTAGTAAATAATGCAGAACCATGAGATCTAGGCAATGTTCCAACTTCTGCTACTATTGGTCTAACAGTTTTAGTATCTCTTCCGTCTATTCTTTCTTTTGTTTTTAAAATACTACCTCTTACGATATTAGCTTCTAAATCTTTTGTTAAAGATCCTATTAATGCTTGATCAGATGCTTCATCAAATTCTGATAAAATTTCATTTCTTATTTCTGACAATAATTTTGATCTATTGGATTTATCAATTTCCTTATATGCTTTTTCAAGTTTTTTTCTAAACGGTTTTATTATTTTTGAATATTCACCTTTTTCTATTGGCTCCTCTGGCAATGGACGAGGTTCTTTCGCAGCAACTTCTGCCAATTCTATAATAGCTTTGATAACATTTTCCATCTGCTTATGCCCAAAATCAACAGCACCTAACATTATTTCTTCAGAAAGTTCCGAAGCCTCTGATTCAACCATCAGAACGCCCTCTTTTGTACCAGCAACTACTAGATCAAGACTTGAATCCTGCATTTGTTGAATTGTTGGGTTTAAAATATAATCGCTTCCATTCCATCCAATTCTGCAAGCGCCGATAGGACCCATAAAGGGTAAACCTGAAATAGTCAAAGCAGCTGAAGCACCTATAATAGCAACAATATCTGGATCATTTTCCATATCATGAGCAAGAACAGTTGCTATGATTTGAGTTTCATTTTTATAATTTTTATGAAACAAAGGTCTTATAGGTCTATCAATTAGCCTTGATACTAGAGTTTCCTTTTCTGAAGGACGACCTTCTCTTTTGAAAAATCCACCAGGGATTCTACCAGCCGCAAAAGTTTTTTCTTGATAATTAACGGTTAAAGGAAAAAAATCAATTCCTGGTTTGGCAGACGATGCACCAACTGCTGTACATAACACAGTGGTACCTCCATATGTAACCATAACTGCCCCGTCAGCTTGACGAGCAATCTTACCTGTTTCAAATGTTAGTAATTTATCACCCCATTTTATTTCTTTTCTATATACTTCAAACATCACATTTCCTTTAACTTCAAATACTTGATATTATTTATTATTTGATTTTAATTATCTTCTTAAACCTAATTTTTTAATAAGGTCAGTGTACCGATCTTCATTTTTACTTTTTATATATTTTAACAAATTTCTTCTTTGACCAACCATGCTCAAAAGACCACGTCGTGATCCAAAGTCCTTTTTATGTAATTTTAAATGCTCAGTAAGATTTTTTATTCTCTCAGTCAAAATCGCGACCTGAACATCTGCAGATCCTGAATCAATTTCACTCCCACCATAATCTTTGATTATTTCAATTGTTTTCTTCTTATCTATCGACATCATTTTTACCTTTCTATTCATAGTTTATAATACGTTTAGGCTTAACCAAACCATTATCAATCTCAATAAGTGCAACAACTTTTTTATCTCTAAAAGTGCAAACTCGTTCAAATTTTCGATAATCTGGATGTTCTTTAATGAAACAATTATTATATTTTAATGTATTTAACTTGATTTTTTGTCCTTGCCTAAGCTTTGTTGCCTCTGTTTTGGTTAAAAAAAGTGCCGGGATGTCGTCTAGCACTTTTTCAATTGGTTTTATTTTACTTAAAAACGATGGACTATGTAATATTTCTTCAAAAAAATCTATAAAAATCGTATCTTTTTCATCAAAATTTCCAACAAAATGTCTTCTTAGCTTAATAACATGCCCTTTTGTATTAAGCTTCTCAGCTATATCTCTAGCCAATGATCTTACATACGTTCCTTTTCCACAAATTACCTCAAAATCAGCTAAATTATCAAAATTATTTTTTAAAATTAATTTGTGAACCTCTATTTTCCTAGGTTTATGTTGTATTGAAATATTCTTTCGTGCTAAACTATAAGAACGCTTACCATCAATTTTAATTGCCGAGTAAATTGGTGGTATTTGATCAATTTTTCCTATAAACGAGCTTAAAACTATCTTAATTTGATCTGTATTTGGTCTGATATTTGATGTTTCAAGGACCTTCCCTTCAATATCGTCTGTATCTGTTGACTCCCCCCACTTAATTGTAAAAGAATATTTTTTTTTTTTATTCTGGATGAAAGAAATCAATTTGGTTGCTTCTCCAATAGCAATAGGAAGCACACCTGTACCTAATGGATCAAGAGTCCCACCATGACCAATTTTTCTTGTTTTTAAAATCTTAGAGATTTTATTAACAACTTGGCGAGAAGTAACCCCACTTTCTTTATCTATTATTATCCAACCATTAAAATTATTAAGATTTGATTTGATCATTAAGTTTAATTTCGATTTTTACTTTTTTATATTTTCAAGAATGTTTTGAATGTTTTCTGCGTATTCAAAAGTATCATCAATTTTAAAAAAAATTTTTGGTGTTTGTCTTAAGCTGATGTTATTTGATATAATTTTTTTTATACGACCAGTGACTTTATTAAGACTATTTATTACATCGCCTTGATTTTTACCGCCCAATGGCATTACGTATACCTTAGCATTTTTAAGATCTGGGCTTACACTTACTTCAGTGATAGTAATGTTATTATCCTTGATATATTCTTCATAGAAACTCTCGCGAAGTAAAATACTTGAAATTAAGTGTCTTAACTCTTCACCAACTTTAAGCTGTCTTTGTGATTTAATGGAATTTTTTTTAGGTTTGTTATTTGAATTAAATTCAAAGTTATTTGCCATTATATTAAAACTTATCCAACTTTTTTATCTATAGATTCTAGACTTCTTGCAACTTCCTTGACTTCAAAACATTCCATAATATCACCTTCTTGAATGTCGTTGTAATTTTCAAATCCCATTCCACATTCTACACCTTCTCGGACTTCTTTTACCTCATCTTTAAATCTTCTTAATGTTTTTAACATACCTTGATGAATTACTGTGTTATCTCTAAGCAAGCGGAAACTACACCCTTTCTTTACAATACCTTCTGTTACAATACATCCAGCAATTTTCCCAATTTTAGAAACCGAAAACACCTTTTTGATTTCTGCATAACCTATAAAAGTTTCTTGCAAGTCAGGGTCTAACATACCGGTTAGTGCTAATTTTGCATCCTCAATTAATTCATAAATAATAGAATGATATCTAATCTCAACATTATCTCTTTTTGATAGTTCTCTAGCTTGCGGTATAGCTCTAACATTAAATGCAAATACCAATGCAGAAGATGCGGATGCTAGAGTAATATCTGATTCACTTATTGCGCCAACTGCTCCAGATAAAACTCTAATTTTAACCTGTGAATTTCCTATTTTTTCTAATGCAGCCTTAATTGCTTCTAATGATCCATGCACATCTGTTTTAATAATAACTGGTAATTCGGATGTTTCTCCTGCTTGTATATTAGCCAACATTTGTTCTACAGAACCCCTTGCAGCCATTTTTGCTTCTTTTTGTTTTGATTTTCTTTGTCTATAGTCAGCAATTTCTCTAGCTCTAGAGTCAGAGTCTACTACATTTGCCAAATCGCCTGCATTCGGTGTTCCTGATAATCCTAATACTTCAACAGGCATTGATGGGCCAGCTTCATTAATTCTCTTACCTTCATCATTTAATAATGCTCTAACCTTTCCAGATTCAGTTCCAACCACAAGAATGTCACCGACATTCAAAGTTCCTGCCTTAATAAGCAAAGTAATAACAGAACCCTTACCTCGTTCAACCTTAGATTCAACAACAACTCCATTGGCACTTATAGTTGGATCACTTTTCAATTCCATTAAATCGGCTTGCAATTCAAGCGCCTCTATCAATTCATTCAGTCCTTTTTTATTTTTTGCAGATACGTCAACACATTGAACATCACCACCCATTTCTTCTGGGATTAAATCATGCTGAAGTAATTCGGTTCTAACCTTTTGAGGATTGGCCTCAGGCTTATCACATTTATTAACAGCAACTATTATTGGGCAAGCGGCTGCTTTTGCATGTTTTATAGCTTCAATAGTTTGTGGTTTGATTCCATCATCAGCTGCAACAACCAAAATTACAATATCAGTTACATTAGCTCCCCTAGCCCTCATTTCAGTAAATGCTTCATGTCCTGGTGTATCTATAAAAGATATTTTAGATTTTGTTTTTGTTGTTATTTGATAAGCTCCTATGTGCTGAGTTATACCACCAGCTTCACCATCTGCAACTTTACTTTCTCTCAATGCGTCAAGTAAAGAAGTTTTACCGTGGTCAACATGCCCCATAATTGTTACAATTGGAGGACGAGTAACAACATTATCCGGATTACTTTCTTCTATAGCAAGATCTAATTCTATATCTGATTCTGAAATTCTTTTTGGTTTATGGCCAAATTCAGTTGTTATTAATTCAGCTGTTTCGGAGTCAATCACTTCAGTTGCAGTTGCCATTATACCGTTTTTCATAAGTTCTCTAACAACATCAGCTGTCTTTTCTGTCATTCTATTAGCTAGCTCTGATACAGTAATTGTGTCTGGTATTATAACTTCTCTAAACTGTTTAACAGCAGGTGTTTGGTCGGCTTGCATTCTAGCTTTTTCACGCCTTCTTTTTATGGAAGCTAATGACCTAACCCTTACATTTTCCGAGTCTAAAGCTCTTGCAATTGTCATTTTTCCCTGTCTTTTTTCTTGAAATCCTTTATTCCAAGATGGTTTCTTAATGTTTTCTTTGAAAATTTCTTTTTCTTGAATTTTTTGTCCTGTCCACGATTTATTAGTATTAGGCAACAATTCTGTATCAATTAATTTTTGTCTGTCTTTTTCAGCTTGAAAGGCTGCTTCTTCTGCTTTTTTTGCATCAATTTGAAGCTTTAACTGCTCTTCTTCAATTTTCTTTATTTCTAATATTTCTTCAGTTTCTGCTTTTCTTCTTGCAAGCATTTTATCTCTAGGAGCTAACGAAGAGGCTGCTTCCTTAGCTTCTTGAGCATTTGCAGCAATTCGAGCTTCCTCTTCTTTGGCTTTTTCTATTTTTTCAGAGGCTATTATCTCTGCCTCTGCAGCAGTTTTTGCAAGACCTTCTTGCAACTTCCTGCTCCGAGATTGGATCTCTCTAGCACTTAAACCTGAAGTATTTTCTGGAGAAACATTTTCGGCTAAAGTTGGTCTGTTAGACAACCTTTTTGTTCGTTTGACTTCAACTTGTACAGTCCCCCTGCTATTTCTTGAATTGGCAGTAATGCTACTAGCCGGTTTGTTCGTATTAATAGAATTTTTTAGTGTTAATTTTCCAGAAGAAAGGCTTAATTTTTTTCTTTCTCCATTTATTTTTTCTTCCATAACAAAAATTCCCTTAACTAAAAATTATTCATCAACTTTATCTTCTATAAACCAATGTTGTCTAGCTTTCATTATAACTGATCCAGCTTCTTCTTCACTAGCAAATATTTTATTGCCTAGTATACTAAAAAGCTCTTCACTATCCAATTCTGCCAGTTCATCTAAAGTTTTGATATTATTCTGAGCCAAAACTAAAACGCTTGATCTACTAAGGTCATCAAAATTATATAAATCATCTTTTACTTTGAGTTTTTTTAGATCATTTTCAATTCTCTCAGATTCCATTTTTACAAAATTCTGAGCTCTCTGGCTTAACTCTAAGGATATATCTTCATCAAATCCTTCTATTGACATGAGTTCTTCAATAGAGGCCTCTGCAATGTCTGAAATAGTAACAAACCCCTCGCTGACCATTAAATGAGCTATTACGTCATCTATATCAAGAGCATCAATGAAAATCTTACTTCTTTCAGAGAATTCTTCATGTCTTTTTTCTGATTCTTCTGCTTCGGTCAATATATCAACAAACCAACCTGTGAGTTGTGATGCCAACCTAACATTTTGTCCTCTCCGACCAATTGCTAAGGATAATTGATCGTCTGGCACAACAACTTCCATTCTAGCAGCATCCTCGTCCATTACTACTTTTGAGGGGACAGCTGGTGCCAAAGCATTAATCACGAATGTTACAGGATCTTCAGTCCATGGTATTATTTCTATTTTTTCTCCCTGTAACTCGCTAACAACAGCTTGAACTCTTGACCCTCTCATTCCAACACATGCACCAACTGGATCAATACTAGGATCATTAGAAAAAGCTGAAATTTTTGCTCTACTACCTGGTTCTCTGGCTACACCTTTTATTTCAATTATGCCATCATAAATTTCGGGTACTTCCTGTGTAAATAAAGCAGCTAAAAAATCATTTGAGGCTCTAGATAAAAATATTTGAGGCCCTTTAGCTTGTTCACTTACCTCTATTATGAAACATCTTAATCTATCACCAGGTCTCAATTGTTCTCGAGGGATCATTTGATCCTTTTTTATTATGGCTTCAGCTCTACCTAAATCAATTGAAACTGACTGATTATCAACTCTCTTAATTGTTCCAACTACTATTTCACCTACGCGGTCTTTATATTCTTGAAATTGTCTTTGACGCTCAGCTTCTCTTACTTTCTGAGAAATAACTTGTTTTGCAGTTTGTGCGGCGATACGCCCAAAATCAATAGGTGGCAATGTTTGTGTGTAAAAATCTCCAATTTCAAGGTCAAGATTTCTTCTTTGGGATTCTGAATGCGTCATTTGGGTTGCTTCATTTTCAACATTTTCAACAACCTCAATAAATTGAGCAATGTTTATGGCTCCATTCTTTCTGTCAATAGTAGCCCTAATATCTCTCTCTAGACCATATTTTGATCTAGCTGCTTTCTCAATTGCCTCTTCCATAGCAACAATGACTTCTTCTTTATCAATTGACTTTTCTCTTGATACAGCTTCCGCCACTTGAATAAGTTCTAATCTAGGTATGGATTTTACTTCCATCTTTTTTCCTCATAAAAAACTAACTAACTTACTTAATTATTTTTAATAGCCCAATTAGGGTCAATATTAGCTTTATCAATTTCTAGAAAATTAAATTCGATTTTGTGCTCATCAGTTTCGAGTAAAATTTTGCCATTTTTATCAACGCCTCCAAGAAACCCATTGTAAGTTTTTTTTCCTAAAAATTTTTCTTTTAAAACTATTTTTGCCTTATTATTTTTAAACGACTCAAAATCATCTATAATTGTTAAAGGTCTCGCTAATCCACCAGAAGAAACTTCTAAGATATAAGAAGAACTTATTGGATCTTCAACTTCTAAGAATATAGAAATATGTTTACTTAAAAAAACACAATCTTGAATATCCATTTTCTTATCTTTAATTCGCTCTGCCATAATCTGCAATGTTTTTTTTCCATGAGTGTTGATTAATTTAACACGAATAAGATGATATCCTAGTTTCTTTAATCTTAAAAATAGCAACTCTCTTATTTTTTCATCAACCATTAGCCATTAAATTCCATAAATAAAAAAAGTGAGTCGAAAGACTCACTCGATTTATATAATAGTTTTTTTTTTAAAAAAATCAATAAATTTGGATACAAAATCTTATATCAGGTGAGCATTTATTTTTTTTTGAAAACAAACCAGCTCGGTTTTCTATTACACAATATTGATTTGAACTCATATTTTGTTTCGAAACAATCTTGAGGCCTTAATTGCCAATCTTTTGCACTTTCAGCTAACCATTCAAATTTTTTATATTTTTGAAATTTTTTTAATATCCATTTCTTTAACACATCATGATCAGTAGCTATTGTTATAGTTCCTTTTGGTTTTATAATTGGGTAAATTATGTCAATAAATTCATCTTGTAGTAACCTTCTTTTCTGATGCTTTTTTTTAGGCCAAGGATCTGGGAAAAGTAATTTAATTTCTGATATGCTATTATAGGGGAAATAACTTATTATTTTTCTTATATCATCTGGCCAAATTGCAACATTCTGAATATTATGTAATAGAAGTTTATTTAAACATTTTGCAGTAGTATTTATAAATGGATCAGCTCCAATATACAAAAAATTGGAATTTAGTCTTGCTGAATTAATCAAATTATCGCCATCTCCAAAACCTATTTCAAGAATTATGTTATTATTCGATTCAAACATTTTAGTAAGATCTTTTTTTTTAATTAAATATTTTTTCCCCTCTTTAATTGCCAACTCACTAGATTTTGATAACCTTCTCCCTTTTCTTCTTCCAAAAAAATTAGGACAGTCTATAAAGCTATTTATTTTCAAATTATTCAAATTTCCTTCAAAATCAAATCAACTAGATCAGTCTTTTCCCATGAAAAAGAACCTTCAAGCACTTCATCAGGAGTTCTACCAAAATGACCATAAGCAGATGTAGGGACATAAATAGGTTTATTTAATTTTAGATGTTCTCTGATTCCTCTTGGTGACATGTCAACTAAATTTAAGAGAATTTTTTCAATTTCATTATCATCTATCTTGCCTGTTCCTTCAGTATTTACATATAAAGAAAGTGGTTTAGAAACACCAATTGCATATGCAATTTGTATTGTACATTTTGAGGCAATCCCTGAGGCTACAACATTTTTTGCTAAATATCGGGTTAGATAAGCAGCTGACCTGTCAACTTTCGTAGGGTCCTTTCCAGAAAAAGCACCACCACCATGAGGAGAAGCTCCTCCGTATGTATCTACTATAATTTTTCTACCTGTAAGTCCTGCGTCTCCATCTGGGCCACCAATTTCAAAAATACCTGTTGGATTAACATAAAATTCTTCTTCTGGACACATCCAACCGTCTGGCAAAACATTTGTTACAATATCCCTTACTATTTCCCTAATATCATCTTGGGAACTGTTTTTTATATGTTGTGTAGAAACAACAATAGAACTGGATTTTACAGGTTTACCATCTTTGTATTCTAGAGTTATTTGTGATTTACTATCTGGCAACAATATTGAATTTTTGTCTTCATGTCTTATTTTTGCCATCTCCTTTAGTATTTTGTGTGCATAATATATTGGGGCAGGCATAAGAGCGTCTGTCTCATTAGTAGCGTAACCAAACATCAAACCTTGATCACCAGCACCTTCATCTTTATTTCCTGATTTGTCTACACCAATGGCAATGTTTGAAGATTGGGAATGAAGATGGCACTCAAAGTGCATTTTTTTCCAATGGTATCCTTCCTGTTCATATCCTATATCATATACAGTATCCCTTACTAATTTTTCAATTTCTTCGTTTTCAATATCAATCCCATCTGGAAGCCTATATTCTCCAGCGATAATTGTTCTGTTTGTTGACACCATGGTCTCACATGCAACTCTTGCTTCTGAATATTTTTTTAGCATTAGGTCTACAACAGCATCTGATATTCTATCACAAATTTTATCTGGATGTCCTTCTGATACAGATTCTGAGGTAAACAAAAAATCATTTTTCATTTGATGGTTTTTCCTTATAATATAAGTTGTACAATTTGTTTATAATTAACAAAATAAAAATTGAAACAATAAAAATATATTCTCCAAAAATTTTATAAAAAGTAAAGTCTAGCGCATTAACAGAATTGAAGGTTTTTGAACCCTCTTTATAAAGAGGAATTTTACCAATTATTTCACCATAAGGTGAAACATAAACTGAAATACCAGTATTCGCGACTCTCGCTAATGGCAACCCAAACTCTACAGCTTTAATTTTTGCTAAAGCTAAATGCTGATATGGGCCTATGGTTTTACCAAACCATGCATCATTTGTAATATTAATCAATAAATTAGTATTTTTAGACATTCTATTAACTATTTGATCGGCAAATAAAATTTCATAACAGATCAATGTTATAATATTTCCTAGACCATCTATATTTGGATTT
>CACAAB010000027.1 GCA_902530325.1 uncultured SAR116 cluster alpha proteobacterium
AGTGGGCTTGAGAAATCAACAGCTGAGATAAAAGCTACAGACGCATTACAAAACTTATTTACTGCAGAACTAAACTTAAATAGTGTTGTTCTAGGTAGAAAACTAGGGGCAAAATCAAGAACCACAGAGATTGCCTCTAATAAAGCTAAAAAAGGGCATTAGTGAAAGATAATAGTAAAAAATGGAGACTTAAGTGAAAACAAGACGCGAATTTATAAAAATGTCTGCATTAGCAGGCACAGCAATAGCAGGTGCATCCGTTGCTACCTCGTCACTCGCGGGGTTACCCGAGCCAGTGATACAAACATCTGCAGACACAATGAGTCCAAATAAATCGAAAGAAACATCCGAATATAATCCCGTTGTTACACTTAATGGATGGACATTGCCTTACAGAATGAACGGTAACTTTAAAGAGTTTCATTTAATTGCTGAACCTGTTGTTCGTGAACTAGCTCCTGGAATGAATGCTAATCTTTGGGGATATAATGGTCAAAGTCCTGGCCCTACAATTGAAGTTGTTGAGGGTGATAAAGTTAGAATTTTCCTTACAAATAAATTACCAGAACATACAAGTATTCATTGGCACGGCCAAAGGCTACCTAATGGAATGGATGGAGTAGCAGGGCTAAACCAGTTAGCTGTAAGTCCTGGTAAAACCTTCGTATATGAATTTGAAGCAAAACGACCAGGAACCTTTATGTACCATCCTCATGCTGACGAAATGACTCAAATGGCAATGGGTATGATGGGATTTTGGGTTACTCATCCAAAAAAGGAACATCCATGGATTAGCAAAGTAGATAGAGACTATTGTATTTTACTAAATGCATTTGATATTGTCCCAGGCTCAGAGACACCAAAAATAATGACCATGCTTGATTTCAATTTATGGGCTTGGAACAGCAGAATTTTTCCTGGAATTTCACCCCTTATAGCAAGAAAAAATGACCGTGTTAGAGTAAGAATTGGAAACTTAACAATGACAAACCATCCTATACATGTCCATGGAATAGAGTTTGAGGTAACAGGTACAGATGGTGGTCCAACTCGACCAGAGAGTCGATGGAAAGAAGTAACTAGTGATATAGCAGTTGGCCAAATGAGGCAAATAGAGTTTATTGCTGATGAAGAAGGAGACTGGGCAATGCACTGTCACAAAAGCCATCATTCAATGAATGCTATGGGTCATAATGTGCCTACAATGATTGGTGTTGACCATAGAGGAGTGTCAGAAAAGATTAAGAAGTTAGTTCCAGATTATATGGTTATGGGTGAACGAGGAATGGCTGATATGACTGAAATGACTATGCCATTACCAGATAATACTATCCCAATGATGACAGGAGATGGTCCTTATGGATCTGTTGAAATGGGAGGTATGTTTAGTATACTTAAGGTTAGAGCTGATCAAGCCCCAGGTGATTACACTGATCCCGGCTGGTTTAAAAACCCTGTAGGTAAACAGGCATATGAGTATAAAGGAGAATTGCCAAAAATGTCAAAAATAAATGGAACAGGCAATCCACTTATGTCTTCAAAACCTAAGATAAAAACAACTCAATTTACAGCTGTAAAACCAAATTATAGGAAAAGTTAATAAATACATCTAAGGATGTTAAAGGGTATAGTTGATGGATGTATGGATCGTTTTTACTCCTATTTTGAAAGTTTTACTTTATTTGGCTGGATTAGCAGTAGTTGGAACAAAATTATTTGATCTTCATTTTAGGAAGTTTCAAACAATAGACAACATGGAATACTGTAACTTTTTATTTAAAAAGAGTTGTTTGTATGGCCTTATAATATCAGTTGGGATGATATTTTCCATAGCAGGCAATTTAGGTGGAGAATTTTTGAGTATTTTAGACCCAATTATCTTAGAGCTTGCTTTAACATCAAAGGCAGGATATGCGTCAATTTTTGCATTAATTGGTTTTATACTAATTGGAATTAGTACAAGACATGAAATAGTCTCTATTAAGTTCCTTGGATGGCTAGGAATTGGTTTTGTTCTTTTATCATTTATTTACACAGGTCATTCCCAAAAATCTGGTATCCTGGCACAGATTTTACTTTTATTTCATCTCATTTGTGTGGCGTTTTGGATTGGATCTTTTATACCATTATACAATATGTGTGCTCATCTGCTAAAACAAGTAATCTTCATGTAATAGCCCACAGATTTGGTATTTTAGCTGTTTTTTATTTGGCTGTTTTAATAATATCTGGATGTTCATTTGCATATATTTTGATGAATGACATTAGTTTATTATTCAGCACTTCTTATGGTAACGCATTTTTAATTAAAATGTCTTTAGTTTCTTTATTACTTTTATTTGGAGCTCTGAATAAATTTAAAAAATGTTCCATTAATAAAAAACGAGCCTACAGTTGGCTCGTTTCAACTAAAAAAATCCATTCGCATTGAAATGTTCATTGCATTACTCATTTTATCCTTAACTAGTATTCTTACAACTTCGATGACTTTACCTATGGGTGGTTAAAATCATTTATTTAGTTCAGACCTTGCTTATAGATGAAATTTTGAATTTTATACTTTAATCTATATAAAATCCGCTCTAATAATTTCTTTTTTTCTAATCTTTTCCCAGTCAGTTTTTATGAGAAAATCATGGGCAATATCAGAGATGAACTGATCTGCGTTGTAACGTCCAACTATTTGGAAACCAATTGGCAGATTTTTTTTTGACAAACCACATGGAACTGATATTGCTGGATTGCCTGAAACGTTAAATGGTGATCGAGCGTGTCTCATATAGTATTTATTAGTTTGTGAGATATCTCCAAGATTGAAAGGAAGATCAAAATTTGTAGGTGTGATTAAAATATCAAAATTTTCCAATACTTCATGAATTTTTTGAGCAAGTTCTTTTTTTTTATTTTTTGCGTTTTTATAACTTTCATCTGAGATATATTTACCTTTATTTAATCTTTCAAATGTTAATTTATCTATTAGATCCTCTCTTAATTCTAATTGTTTATTAAATTGTTTATAACCTTCTTTAGCCATTATTGTACCATTTACTTCGTGGTAAGTTTTAAGATTATCAAGATTTACTTTTGAAACCACCGATCCATTTTGTTCAAATACTTTGATAGTTTGTTCAAATGATTCAACTACTTCTTCATTAGCTATAAAATCCTTATTATAAAAATGTTCAATAATACCTATATTTAGATTTTGGAAATTGTGATTTACCGTATTTAGAGATTTTTTTAGTACCGAAAAAATAAGTGATATGTCTTTTCCAGTTCTTGCCATTGGGCCAACTGTATCGATAGTCTTAGCCAATGGTTGTATACCCCTCATTTCTATAGAATTATATGTTGGTTTTAGACCCACGATTCCACACATTGACGAAGGATTTCTTATTGAGCCACCTGAATCAGTCCCCAATGCAAATGGTACAAGATATCCTCCAACTGCAGACCCAGATCCACTTGAAGATCCACCAGCTGTTTTATTAAAATCCCATGGATTACTTGCTGGTTTATCAACACCTGAGAATGTTGGGGCACCTATTGCTAATTCATGTGTATGTAATTTCCCAATATAAATTGCGCCTTCATCTATTAATTTATTTACAACAGTTGAGTTATTTTTTTTTACTTCAGATGTCTCAAAAAGCTTAGATCCATTCATAGTTTTTTCTTGCTGAACGTCTATAACATCTTTTACTCCAAAAGGGATTCCTTCAAGTTTTCTCTCGGTATTATTTAGGTAATGTACTTCTGAGAATTTGGCCTGTTTCATAGCCTTTTTCTCAGCTATTGAGATAAATGCATTAAGCTTCGGATTAAGCTTTTTAATTACATCAAACGTGTTTTTTAAATTTTCTACTGGTGATAGCTTTTTAGACTTATATAGATTTATCAAATCGCAGGCTGATAAAAAAATTGTATCATGCATTTTCTTTAAATTCTTTTCCTTTAAAAAAATTAATTCTTTTGATAATGGACAGTTATTAATTTAAATAATGATTTTTTAACTAACCTCGTGGTCTTGACGATAATGAGCATCCACCATCAACTACCATTAGATGGCCTGTAACATATCTTGCCCAACTTGAAGATAAATACACAACAGCTTTTCCAATATCCCAGCCATCTCCCTCCATCTGTATCAGAGAAGCGTTTTGCCTTTGAGAACGATGTTGCTTGGTCATCCCACTTGAGTAAACCATAGGTGTATAAACTGGACCAGGAAGAATACAATTTACTCTTATTCCATCTGCTCCATGATCCACTGCCATAGCTTGACTAAGTGATAAAACAGCCCCCTTAGAGGCAGAGTACGTAGTGAAGCCCCTTGGTCTAGTAGCAGAAATAGAAGATATATTTACAATTGATCCCCCATTTCCTGACTTTATCATTTCCGGAATAGCATATTTTGACATCAGAAACATTGGTTTAAGATTAATATCCATAACATGATCCCAATTTTCTTCTGGTTCATCAACTACAGATAGCTTGCTAGCAATACCTATATTGTTATCCAATATATCTAATCTTCCCCATTTACTTATAGCAAAATCTACAACTTTTTTGCATTGTTCAGATTTTGTTAAATCTCCACTAATACTTGTTGCTTCTCCGCCTCTGTCTTTAATCATTTGAACAGTGTTTTTTGCTAATGAGTCATCCTTATCAGCAACGAGTACTTTTGCACCAGCCTCAGCTAATAATATAGAAGCTGCTCTCCCATTTCCTATTTCTTTTCCAACTGCTCCGCCTCCAGCAACAATCGCGACTTTATCTTTAAGACCAAAATCAAGAGATTCAATCATTATTCTTACTCCAAAAATAACTGTCAATTTTATATTAATTTTACACATTAATAGTATGAAATAAAAAAATTATTTATTTAAATTTAATTTAAACCTAATGTTAATTTATGATGAAAAATAATAAAAAAATTTGTGTAGTAGGCGCAAGTGGCTTAGTCGGATCTAGCATTGTCAGGTATGCTCTAGAAAGAGACTATTTTGTAAATGGAACTCTTACAGATAAGTCAGATATAACTAAGGTCAAGTATTTAAAAAAACTCAAGAATTCTAGCAACTTAGAATTGTTTAGCGCCAAAATGGAAAACGAAAAAGATTTTATAAATCCGATGGAAAATGTAGATGTTGTTTTTATAGCATGTCTAATTCCCACATATAAGGGTAAAGACGGGACTCCAGCCAAAGAAATGGATGATAAAAGAGGCTATGAAGAAATAATTAATCCGACAGTTAATGGATGTTTAAATATAATAAAATCAGCTAAAAATAAAGGTATAAAAAATATTATCATATGTTCTTCTACATCTAGTACAAACCCTATACCACCTGTAGAATTTAAAAATGAAATAGAACATTGGTCTGATGAAAAAGAACAATGTAAAGCCAAAAAATATACATCTGCCACGAAAACAGTCATGGAAAAAATGGCTATTAAATATTGTGAGGAAAATAATATTAGACTTTCAATAATTTTACCTACAGGGTTATATGGTGATCCCGTTTTACCTATGCATCTAAACCACAACCCCTTTATTTGGCTAAAAAGAGTAATTGAAGGTGGTAGTCCCCGACACGAGAAAATACCTAATGATTCTGCTTCAATGATACATTTAAGGGATCTGGCAAAAATATTTTTAGCAGTATACGAGAACCCTAGTGCTTCTGGTAGATATTTTGGAGTTTATAAAAGTCTTCATTGGGAAGATATTTATGATAAATGTAAAAAGTTAATACCAAACATGAAGATGCCCCAGCGTTTTTCCGAAGCACCTGTAAAACCAACTACGTTTGATTTTACTAGAAGAGATTCACTTAACGTAAAAATAAAAGATTTTTCTACAACTTTAAAAGAAACGGTTGATTGGCTAAAAACAAACCCTTTTTCAGAAGAAATAGGTAATGAATAGGTTAGAACTTATTATATTTTCATTATTCATACTTTTTTTACCAACGATATTGTATTGGGTTGATATTTAACTATTTTATTTTTTCTAATTACATAAATAGGATCTTACTATGAACAATTTCAAAGAAAGAGATTTTTTCCATGAAGGTATGAGAGAATTCCAAGATCTTTTTGATGGCCGAAGAACAGCTGAGGCTATAGAAAAGAATAGAAAACATTATGAATTTTGGGATGATGAAATAGAATTAATTAAAAATTCTAAGTTTTTCTTTATTGCTAGTTCATGGAACGGATATATTGACTGTAATATAAAATCAGGAGACCCAGGTTTTGTAAAAATAGTTGAAAAAGGAATTATTGAGTACCCTGAATATGACGGAAATTCAATGTATCGTACCGCTGGCAACATTTCTAAAAATCCAAATGTAGCTTTGCTTTTTCTGAACTTTGACGGGAAAGGTCGAAGAATTAGGATAAATGGTCATGCAACTATTCATCATGACAATAAATATCTAGAAGATCATTTTGGTGCCAAATTTGTTGTGCGAATTAACTGCGAAATATATCCAAACTGTCCAAGGTATATTCCGAATCTAGAAAAAGATGAACCGTCAGTTTATGTGCCAAGAAAAGGTAAAGGAGTTCCACCTGCGCCTGAATGGAAAGAAAGAGATTACATAAAAAATATTTTACCAAAGGATGACCCTCATAAAAGTCGAAATTAATTGTAGTTTCTGAGTGCCTATTATTGATTCGTATATAAATTAAATTTTTGTAATATATTTAATAAATCGAAAAAAATATATGCAAAACTTTTAATCAATAATAATTTTTAAATAGAGTTATCTTTTGTAATACAAACAAAATTATGATTCGGCTAAAAAGTTAACAAATATTTTATTGCCTATTTATTAAGCAAAAATTTTTCTTGCTAACTTTTAATTGACTCATCATTTTATTTTATTGATCCTAAGTTACTTTGTGAATTTATTGGGGAATAACATTCCAAGGATATAATAATTTGGAGGAGAAATAATGAATAAGTTTATTAATTATATTTTTTATAGTCTATTTTTTTTATTATTTTCAAACTTAGCTAACGCTGACACAATAAAATTTTGGACTACAGAGGAGCAACCTGCGCGTCTAGCAAAACAAAATGCAATGGCTGCAGATTTCTGGCAAAAGACTGGTCATGAGGTAGAGGTTATACCTGTATCGGAAAAAGATCTAGGTAAAAGAGCGACAGCTGCATTTGCTGCAGGCGATTTGCCTGATGTTATTTATCATACATTACAATATGTTCTCCCATGGTCAGAGGCTGGCATTTTAGATGTGGAAACTAATGATGACATAGTTAATTCATTAATGAAAAGGACCTTTGCTCCAGGAGCTATTAAAATGGCTCAATTTGATGGAAAAACTGCAGCAGTACCAGTTGACGGTTGGACACAAATGGTAGTTTATCGTAAGGATATTTTTGATGCAGCTGGATTAGCTCCACCTAATAGCTATGCAAATATTGAAAAAGCAATAGATAAATTACATAACCCACCTAATATGTACGGTTTTGTTGCAGCAACTAAGGTTGATGAAAATTTTATGAGTCAAGTTTTAGAACATGTTTTTTTAGCTAATGGGGTATCGCCTGTTAATAAAAATGGTTTCAGCCCACTAGACGAAAAAGCAACTTCTGAAGTTTTAAATTTTTATAAAAAGATTGCTAAAGCTTCCCCAGCTGGGGAGTTATACTGGAAACAGTCTCGAGCAATATATTTTGCCGGTAAAGCTGCTATGATTATATGGTCACCTTTTATTTTAGATGAGTTAGCTGGTTTAAGAAACTCTGCACCACCAACAATCAATGATGACCCAACTTCAAAGGCTTTAGCACAAAAGACTGGAATTGTAACAACGTTTGGAGGTCCATCTAATCCTGCAGGCGCTGCTTGGGCAGATATACGTTATTTCGGAGTAACCTCAGACGCAAATACTGATGTTGCTGCAGAGTTTGTTAAATATTCAATGAAAGATGGATATACTGCTACACTTTCAATTGCACCAGAGGGCAAATTCCCAGTTCGAAGGGGCGAGCCTTTTGATACAGCAAAATATGTAAATGCATGGTCAAAGTTACCAGTTGGAGTTGATAGAAAAGCTCCATTATCAGAATTATATTCAGATCTTACAATTAATAAAATTGTCTCTGGACTTCAAACTGCTGATAGATGGGGTGTAAAAGAAGGTCAACTATCTTTAGCATCAAAAATTATAAATTCTCAAATTATTAATCGAATTGTTCGTGAATTTATTGATGATCAGATTGATGTTAAAACTGCTGTAAGCAAGTTAAATAAAGAACTTTCAAAAATAAATTAAATTATTTGTTAGACGATCTTTATGAGGTCGTCTAACATGATTTTATAATTTTAAGTATTTTTGAATGACTAATATCATCAAAAAAAGTAAGAATACTTTATTAGAAAAAGAAAAAAAACTTGGTCTAATACTCCTACTACCAACTATTTTAATAGTACTATCTGTAGTAATATTTCCACTCTTAGCTAATTTTTGGATTTCCTTTAAACCAGTATCCCTGGGGGATCTGCGTCCACCAAAACTCATAGTAAAAGAACGCATTAAAGGAAAATTATCTGATAAAAATCAGATTGCAGAAATTCAATATAGATATAGAAATACATCAATTAAATATGATCTTGAATATGTAATAATTAAAGACATAATACCGAATGGTTTCACCGTTAAAAGTTTGCAACCAGCCCAATTTTGTAGGTTAAAATTAAAAGAGTTGACATGTAATTTAAATAATGTTTCCTCAAGATCGTCTGGAAAGATAATTCTTAAAGTGCATAAGAATGATCAATGGCAAGAAGAATTAGATAACCCAAAAAAAACTAAACCGTTAGTTACTTTTTCAAGTAAAAATGTACTAACCTCTTTTGAATTTAATACTGAAAATTTTAAAAAAGTTTTTTCTGCTTCTGAATTTTTTGAAGTATTAAAAGTTTCTTTTTACTATACTATATTTGGCACTGCTGGAGCATTGTTAGTTGGTCTTCTAGCAGCTCAAATTTTACAAAAATCTTTTAGGGGAAGGTCAATTGTACGTGGTTTACTTCTTTTCCCTTACGTATCACCAGTAATAGCAGTAGCTTTTGCGTGGGTAATATTATTTGATCCTTTTTCAGGTATTGTAAATTCAATGTTAGTTCAAATGGATGTCATTGACAAACCAATTAATTTTTTTGGACAAAAATATGCTGACATAATTATTTTTGATTATGTGTTTAAATTTCCTTTAGCTTTATCAATGGTTATAGCTTTTGAAATTTGGAGATATTTTCCTCTTTCATTTTTATTTATTCTTGCTCGTATGCAGTCTTTTCCTGAGGAAGTATATGACGCAGCTAAAATAGATGGAGCGTCACCATTCCAACAATTCTATTATATTTCACTTCCATTTTTAATTGGTATCATGTCTATTTTATTTTTACTAAGATTCATATGGACCTTTAATAAATTTGATGACATTTTCTTGCTCACTGGCGGAAACGCAGGTACAAGAACCTTTACTGTAAATGTTTATGAACAAGCATTTGCAATTTCTAATCTTGGAGCAGGAGCAGCTGTGGCAGTAGTAATTTTTATATTTCTACTTACTTTCTCTTTACTTTTTATGAGATATTCAAAAAAGGAAACATTTTAAAATGTTTTGGAAATATGGCTTATTTTTTTCGATTTTGTCTGGAGGTATATGGGGTGTTTTTTGGCAAATCTTTTTTACCGTAGCTGGCATTTTAACCCTTGGAAGTCCATTGAGTTTAGAGTTAAGTCAAATTATGATTATTGGGCCATTAGCAGGAATTTTGTACATCAAAAGTCAAAAATTTTTATCCATAAAATTCCATTTTACCGCAATAGTTATAATTACTTTTCTAATTTTTATTTCTCACTTAGGAAACCCATATCAAGTAGAAGATGAAAATCGACTAATAATATTTATGTTAATTTTATTAACTTCATTTTTTATATGGGTAAGTTTGAACCATTCTTTATGTAATTTAAGTCCTGGGAAATTGTCAAAACATGATATTGAAAGTTTTTTCATAAAATTTATGTGGGGAATAGGTTTGATTATATTAATTTTGATTACCTTAATTCCCTTTTATATAATGATTATGACGAGTTTAAAAAATCAACAGAGTTTGATTTTGAACCCTCTAGATTTATCTGTTAATTTAAATACCGATTTTAAAACTCTTTTTAATTCATATATCGAATTGTTTACTAATTTCAATTTTCATTTGTTTTTAATTAATTCTTTCATTGTATCCTGCACAACAGTTATTATAACTTTATTTTTTTCAATTCCTGGAGCTTATGCACTTGCTAGATTAAGGATACCTAACAAAAAAATTTTTTCAGGTACTGTAATTTTAATTTATTTAATTCCTTCTATAGTATTAATTATTCCACTCTATGCAGTTTTTTCTTATATAGGCTTAAGAAATTCTTTGTTTGGTCTAATACTTGTTTACCCAGCAACTACAATTCCTGTTGCGCTTTATATGCTAAGAGGTTACTTCAGCGCATTATCAAGCGAAATTGATGATGCAGCGTTAATGGATGGTCTTTCTCGTATTCAGATAATTTTAAAAATAGCTATACCGCTATCTAAACCAGCTATTGTTAGTGTTGGGTTATATGTATTCATGATTGCTTGGAATGAATTCTTAATTGCATTCATGTTTTTGGATGATCCCAATATATTTACATTGTCTAGAGGTATCATGTCTTTAAACTCTTCAGAAATTCCACAACAGCACCTAATGGCGGGTGCCGTAATAGCAACAATTCCTGTGATGATAATTTTTCTTTATTTAGAAAAATTTTTAATATCTGGTCTTTCAGCAGGTGGAGTTAAAGGATAATGATTAGAGATAAATTTCAAAATGCAGTTGAAATAATAACCAAAAATGACCGTGGTGGATATACTGTCCCAACTTCTAAACTTTATCCACACCAATGGAATTGGGACTCTGCTTTTACAGCTTTAGGTATTTCTACTTATAACAAAACTAGAGCATGGCAAGAATTAATTTTGTTGTTTGAAGCACAATGGGAAAATGGAATGATACCTCATATAATTTTTCATAACAATGATCCAAATTATTTTCCTGGTCCAAATCATTGGCAAATCAAATCCAACGCTAATACTAGTTGTCACTCTCAACCACCAGTGTTGGCAAGCATAATTTGGGATATTGTAAAAAATGGGAATAATTATGATTTACAGAAAGGTCAAAGTCTTTTTAACTCTTTAATGGCTTATCATGAATGGTTTTTTTCAGCAAGAGATCCAAATAATGAAGGTTTTATCAGCATAATTCACCCTTGGGAGTCTGGAAGGGATAATTGTCCTGATTGGGACTTAGGTTTACATAATGTCAATGTTCCAGATAATTTTGGAGATTATATTAGATGTGATACATCACATGTAGAAATATCTCAGAGACCAACAAATAAAGATTATGATAAATTTATGTCTATAGTCCAATATGGAAGAAACTGTAATTGGGACCAAAAAAAAATGTATGATGAGGGTCCCTTCTTGGCAATTGATCCAGGAATAAATTTTATTTTTTTAAAGGCAAATAAAGATCTTTTATCATTAGCAAAATTATTTAATTATAAAAACACAGTAAATAAAATTCAGAGTTGGATAAATAAACTTGACGACGGTTGCCAAAAATTTTGGAATGATAAAGTAAAAGCATTCACCGCATTTGACATGAGAAGCAATCAATTCTGCGATGCTATAACTAATGCATCAATGCTTTGCTTATATGCCGGCACAGGTTCAAATAAGCAAAAAAATTATACAATTAAGCATTGTGAACGAATTTTAAATAATTGTGTTTATGGAATGCCAAGCGTCGATCCAAAACATAAAAAATTCGAAAGTGAAAGATATTGGAGGGGTCCAGTTTGGTCAATCATGAATTATATGATTTCATATGGTTTAGAGCATGAAGGTGAATACTCACTAGCCAAAAGAATTAAGGATGATACTATTAAACTTATAGAGGTTGGTGGTATGCGTGAATATTTTAACCCACATACAGGAAAAGGCCTAGGTGGACATGACTTCTCATGGACTGCTGCAATTTTATTAGTACTTGGTAGAGATAGTTCTAATTTAAAATTTACAAACAATTAGTGAACACAAAATGGCTTCTATTATTTTAAAAAATATCTCAAAATGGTTTTCTAGTAATCAAGTAATTAAAAATGTTGACCTAAATATTAAAGATGGAGAGTTCATTGTGTTTGTAGGTCCTTCGGGATGTGGAAAATCGACACTTTTAAGAATTATCTCTGGTCTTGAAGATTTAAATGATGGAACTGTTTTAATTGATGATTTGGATGTGACAGATAAAATTCCATACGATCGAGGCCTATCAATGGTTTTTCAATCTTATGCACTATATCCTCATATGAATGTTTTTGATAACATAGGTTTTTCACTGAAAACCTCAGGCGTAAATAGTGATATTTTAAAGCAAAAAGTTGGAGAAGTTGCAAAAATTCTTCAATTAGAAGATCTGTTACACAGACTACCTAAACAACTATCTGGAGGACAAAAACAAAGAGTTGCAATTGGAAGAGCAATTATTAGGAAACCCAAAGCTTTCTTGTTCGACGAACCACTTTCTAATCTAGATGCAGCACTGAGAGTTGAAATGCGTTTGGAAATTTCAAAATTGCATAAAGAACTTGGAGTTACCACAATTTATGTTACTCACGACCAAGTCGAAGCAATGACACTCGCAGATAAGATAGTGGTTCTTAACAAAGGAAAAATTATTCAAATTGGTTCTCCACACAAGCTTTACAATCATCCGAATAATTTATTTGTTGCAGAATTTATTGGCACACCAAAAATGAATATTTTAAACTGCATTAAAAAAGAGGAATATATTTATTTAGACGAAAATAAAAAAACTAATATTAAAACTAAAAAAGAAAAAATATTCAAACTGGGAATAAGACCGGATAATATAGAAATTTGCAAATCTGAAAAAAACATATTGAGTGGGCAAATAAAATTTTATGAATACTTAGGTTCCGAACAATACGTTTATGTTGATTGTGGAATTAATAATAAGCTAATTATAGTAAAAATAGACCCAAACATTAGAGTTGTTCTAAATGAGAAGATAGGCTTGAAATTTGATTCTAAATATGTGCACTTTTTTTCAAAGGATGGTCTAAGATTAATTTAAAATGTTTATTCTTAAATCGCGGTTGTTCAACTTTTATAGTTTCATAAATTTATGAGATTATTATGGTCAAAAATAAAAAAGTCTATTACTTAGAAATTTACTCGCAAAGTAGCTTGATTCAATTAAACCTTAATGTGCTTAATTGAATTTTAATTTTAGTAGTGTGTATGAAAAAATGAAAATAAAAAATACTAAGAAGGTAATGACTGTTTCTGGAGAATATAGTGTAAGAAATTTTACTGTCGCAGACATTCAGTCATACAAAGGTAAACGTCAACTTACGAAAACAATTCCTTTTTCAGAAGAAGAAGCTGAAGCTGCTGAGACTGCAGGCATTGAGACACTTAATATAAGGCATAATCCAGAAAGACCTGAGATTTCAAAAGCTCTTAGAGCTGCTGCTCCAAATACATTTATGAGTTTTGCACTTCCGATGCAGTCTGCTAAATCCGAACATGATGCTTTAAGATTATCTTTTGATGCGATGGAACTTGGAGCCGATTCCGTAATATGCGGAACATGGGGTGTAAAATTTATTGAAGCTGTCGCTCATGCAGGTATACCGACTGAAGGTCATATAGGACTTGTGCCTAGACGAAGTACTTGGACAGGGGGCTTTAAGGCAGTAGGAAAAACATTAGAACAAGCTAAAAAACTCTATGATGATATTAAAATTCTTGAAAATATAGGTGTATGGGCTGTTGAAGTCGAAGTTATACCAGAAAATATCATGGCCATTCTATCTCCACAAACTTCATTAATTACATCATCTCTAGGAAGTGGTGTTGGAGATATACAATTTTTATTTGCAGAAGATATTTTAGGTAATACTAATGGACCATATCCACGTCATTCAAAGCAGTATGCTGATCTTTATGAGTTAAAACAAAAGTTACAACAAACCAGAATAAATGCTTTCAAAAATTATATTAAAGATGTAAAGGATAATAAATTTCCATATAAGGACGTTACTGTAAGCGCTAATGATGACGTTGTAAATGCACTTGAAAAATATATAAAAAAATAAAAAATCGTATTTGAATTATTTAAAATAATGAACCAAAATAAATATCATTATTGGATAATAACATAAACTTTAATACTATTATCTAATAAAAATTAATTTTTTAATTATAAAAGGAAGAGTACTTATGAATATGATATCTAAGAGTTTTGATCCAAAACTAGTAGAATGGCGAAATGTTAAAGATCCAGAAAATGAAAATAAGGAGTTTAAAGTTGACTTTGATTATAGTCTTCTAGGATATGACATTAAATCTGGTCGCCTTGATATGCTGTTAAGGTATGCTAATTTAAGTCACTGTAGACGACATAGACATGTAGCTTCAACATTAACGATGGTTTTAGAAGGTGAACAACACTTAACTGAATGGCAATCAGACGGATCCAAAAAATCTATCGTAAGAAAAAAAGGAGATTATGCTATAGCAGGTGCTGATGCACTTCCACATGATGAGCGTGGAGGCGAACATGGGGGAACAGTCCTATTGTCAATGAATGCGCCTAATGGAATATTATTTGAATATTTTGATGAAAATATGGAAAATGGATGGACATTATCGATAGAAGAATATGTAGATAATTGGAAAAAAGGAGTAATATACGGGCAGAGAAAATAAGAAGAATTTTCTAATGATAAAAATCTTATTATTAATGACAATTTTTGTAATTTCTAATAATTCTTTTGCTCAAAATAATACTGTTGATATCAACAAACTTTGTTTAAGTAAGACTTGTACTAAACCTATAAAAGAATTTCAAATTTCAAATTTTTTTTTTAAAACAAGAAATTGTGAAACTAAAGACTATAGAAAATGTCTGCTATGGTTTGGAACTAAGGGAAACAAAGTTAAAATTAGTTGGGTCAAATATTACAGAATAATTAATGGCCCAATTCCAACCAAGTCAACTTGTATAAAAGGAAAACCAGTTTGGTTTCAAGATATACCTTTTCCGAATAATAAAGATCTAAATATAAATATTTTTAAATTTTTTCAAAAATTTAATTATCAAAACAAAGAAAAAATGTACTTTAATGAACCAATTTTTAAAACATTTAACTATTTTTCTCAATCCGACAAATCCTTGGGAATATTAGTTCAAAGTAAGAACTTTAAAGGTATTAGAAAAAAACAAATCTATGTATTTGACACCAAAGGGAATAATTTTGAGGTTGTTAAAGCACTTTGTAAAAATGATTAAAATGACAATTTTAACGAGCGTAATTTAAATTTGTAATTTACAAACGCTATTTATGAAAATTTTGCAATCAAATTATAAATATACTTTTGAATGAGCAGTGTAATCAATTTATGATATTAAAATTTAAATCCATTAAAATTAGATAATGAAACAATCAATTTATAGCTACTTGAAGTTAAGACTTTGATTTTAAATCCTTCAAAACTTCAGAAACGACCTTAATTGCAATTTTATTATCTTCAATCTCTGACTTATCAATAGATAGAGACAAACCCGGAATATTTCTTTCAATCAAGTTATCGTTTTCCTGCGAAAATTTTACAACTTCATATGTTTGAACCGGATAAGAAATACCCTTCACATTAATAGCCTCTTTTTTTTCACAGATAATTTTATTTCGAATTAATAAATATGTGTCTTCTGACAATAAAATTTTGTTAATACCAGCTCTTGCCTCAAGCCTAGATGCTAAGTTTACACCGTTGCCAATAATAGTGTAGTCTAATCTATCTTCAGAACCAAAATTACCAACTGTGCACACTCCAGTATGGATTCCCATTCGCGCATTTAAAGGTTTTGCTAATCCTTTTTTTCTCCACGAGATTCTAAGCTTATTGAGTTCTTCTAACATGTCCATTGCCATCGAAACACACGCTATTGCATCTTGTTCGTCTCCCCTTGAATTAGGGTCTCCAAAAAAAACTAAAATCGCATCACCAATAAATTTGTCTATTGTCCCACCCCATTTAATAGCGACATTAGACATTTTTGTTAGATATTGGGTTAGAAGTTCTGTTAAAACCTCAGGTTCTAATCTTTCAGTTAATTCTGTAAAACCTTGCAAATCTGAAAAAAAGACTGTCAAGGGCTTTCGCTTTGTTTGGACCTTTACGTCTAGTTTGCCTGAAAATATTGACTCATAAACTTGAGGTGAAAAGTATTTTGACAACTTTTCTGAAAGTGTTTTCAATTCAGAAGTTCTTTCCTCAACCTTTTTTTCGAGATTTATATTTAAACTCTCTAGTTCTTGATGAGCTTTATTTAATTCTTTTAATCTTTTTTGCTCAAGTTGATAAAGCCTTGCATTTTCTAAAGCACTAGCAGTTTGATTTGCTAATATTCCAATCAATATTTCATCAGATTTATCGAAAATGTTCATTTTTTCACTTTCAACAGAAAATACACCAACGAGCTCATTATCTATCAACATTGGTATTGCAACCTGACTTTCCGCGTTTTTGAGACCTGGCAATTCAATTTTATCCTGTAATTGATTTTTATTAGTAATTTGAACTTGTTCACGAATTGCTTGCATGTAACTTCTCTGCATTCCTAAATTTGCCATTCTCATGAGTTTTTTCTTTTCAGCAACTATGCCAATAACTCCAACACCAAATTCAACTTTTGCACCAATCCCTCTTTTTTCATATCCATAAGTTTCTAAAACCTTGAGATGTTTTTTATTTTCAGAAACTAATAAAATCATAGAATGTTGAAATCCAAAGAATTCACTCATTAATGATAGCATTGAAGAAGCAATTAAGTTTAAATCGAGAGATTTATTTATTTGATTAGAAATTTGTTTGATTATTTCAATTTCTTTTGATTTTCTATCAAGAAGAATTTTAAGATTTTCTAACTCATTTTTAGATTGTGAAATTTTATCCATGCAAACTGACATACTTCATAATTTAAAAAAATTTAATTAAAACTACTCACTTATGGATATAACTTTATACACATCAGCTGCTCGTAATTTAAAGATACCTGTCATACCTGTCATAGACGCAATAGCTTGTAATTTCATATCCATTTCATCAAATAATTCACCTTCAGTCTCTTCATGATCAAATTTCAATTCTAAATTATATTGTTTCAATGTGCTAGGATCTGAAATTGTTGCATAGGCATATGGATTTTCAGAAATATTTTTCTTTGTCTTATTAAAAAACTGAAATGAAAGAGCTACATGATTTTCATCTACATACCATATCTGGGATATTACAGTGGTATTTGGTTCACCATCAGATGAGCAACTTGTAATCCAACTTGGAAACATTCCTTGTAATGCAGGCATGTGCTTTTCTTTAATCATTTGGTTTCACTATTAGTTATTTCTTTACCAGCATCTGGACCTGGTGTTTGAATGTAGACTTTGTCAACTTTAAAAGTTATGCCAAGGTCTGGCACTTTCCCAAATTTATCTAAAGCAGCATCTTTTGATAAACCCACACTAGTAATAACATCAATAACATTATTTCTATAATTTTCTGATATTTTAAGATCTTCATTATTTAATTTTTTTGAGGAGACAAATTGGCCTTTAAAATTATAAGCTTCATGACTTATCATACCAACAAAAAAACTAACCCTTCCAGACTCACTTAAATATTGCAAAACATTTTTACACTCAGAATTTATTACAAAACAAGTAAGTGTGGATTGTATATTATCAATTTTAACACCTAAAGTGTCTACATGCACTGTTTTATTGTTTTTGGACGAAACTCCAAAGTGACCCAATCCCTCTTGTAATGCATTTATTGTTAAATCAGGTATCAAAATTTTTCCAAAAATT
>CACAAB010000028.1 GCA_902530325.1 uncultured SAR116 cluster alpha proteobacterium
CTTCAATTCCATACAAATTTATTTTTGATCTAAGTGTATTTCTATTAAATCCAAGGCATTTTGAAGCTTTTATTTGGTTTCCTCTAAATAATTTCAAAGTGGTCTCTATAAGTGGCTTTTCTATTTTAGATATAAAATTATTATGTAAATTATTAAGTGATAAATTTTCATCAAAATCTTTAAAATACTTTTTTAGATAATTTCTAAAATATAGTTCTAAATTCTCCTCATATTTATTTTCATCGTCTAAACGGTCTTCTGATAAAACCTCTTTAACAAGGTTCAAAGGTATAACTTCAGTGGAAGACAACAAACATAACCTTTCTACAACATTTTTTAATTCTCTTACATTTCCCGGCCATGAATATTCTTTAAGAAGATTTATTCCATCATATGAAATAGATCTATTTATGTTTTTATTTTTAAAATTTGTTTTCAAGAAAGTTTCAGTTAAATCCGGAATATCTTCAAATCTATCTTTTAATGATGGTAATTTAATTGGAACCACATTAAGTCTGTAGTACAAATCTTCTCTAAATGAACCATTTTCAACATCATTTATAATATTTTTTTTTGTTGAGACAAAAATTCTAGTTTTTTCTAAATTAGAATTTTTGGGTAACGATTGTAACAAGCCATTTTCTATAAAATTTAACAAATTTTTTTGTTGAATGTTAGATAACTCGGTAATATTTTTTATATATATTGAACTTCCACTTAAATCGTTAATGTCTTTTAAATCATTAGAGGAATATTTATTAATTCTATCTAACAAACCATTAATTGAATAATCATCGAAAAATTTTGTATCTAAATCTATAAAAAATTTATTTGTTCTTGAGCTAAGATCATGTATTGATTTAGCAATCAACTTTTTTCCAGTTCCGCTTTCTCCAGATATTAAAACAATAAAATTTGTATTAACAATTCTTGAAATGACTTTATAAATTTCTTGCATTGCCATCGACTTACCTACAACAGGACCTGAATCATAGATACTTTTAGGAATTTCACTTACATTTTTATTTTTATCATTTCTACTTGGAAAACAAGTACTAGAAACAAGGTTTAAAAGTTCATCTAAATCAAATGGTTTAGGTAAATATTCAAATGCACCCTTTTTTTCTGCTCTTACTGCAGTTAATAGAGTTGTTCTTGCCGACATTACAATAATCTTCAAGTTTGGATTATTTTGTTGAAGCTTAGGCAAAATATCTAGAGCATCACCATCAGGTAAACCAACGTCAGTAATTAAAACATCTGCAAAATCTGATTCAACTAATCTCCACATTCCAGCTGCTGTACCACTAGATTTAACATTATAACCTGCTCTAGTTAATGCAGTAGAAATAACTACACGAATACTTCTATCGTCATCAACAACAATTATGTTTTTAACGCTCTTTGTTTCCATAAAGAACACCTCCTGTTTAAGATTTCCTAAGAGGAAAATTAATACAAAAATTAGTAAATCCAGGATTTGAAGAAACATCTATAACTGCACCCATCTCTTCTAAACCACTAGCGACAACTGACAAACCAAGACCTTTACCTTCTTTTTTTGAAGAAACAAACGGATCAAAAATACTAGATCGTAAATTTTTTGGAATACCAATACCAAAATCAATAATTTCAATTTGAAGGGGCAATGGAGTTGGAACATCTTCATTGCCAAAAGACGTAATTTTGCTTGAATTAAAACTTGTTTTAATCTTAATATTTCCATTATTTTGACAAGCTTCAGAAGCATTTTTTAACAAATTGATAATAATCTGTATTAAAAGATTTTTATTTGCGAATAATCTTGGGAGTGATGGATCATATTCATTTATAAAGTTCATTTTGTTACCAAAGCTATTTTCAGCTACACGTTTGCAATGATTAAGGATTTCATGGATATTTATACTTTCATATTCTAATTCAACATTATTATTACTAATTTGCTCCATTCTATTTAACAATTCAGTAATACGGTCACATTCTATAGAAATAAGTTGAGTAAGTTCTGTTAAATTCTGATTACTTTTAATATCAATTTCGAGTAGTTGGGAGGCACCTTTAATTCCAGCCAATGGATTTTTTAATTCATGCATTAGTAAATCAATCATTGAAGAAAAAGATTTTGAAACTTTACTATTTATTCTTTGTGATTGAAACATCTCCGATAAAGCTAATTGACTAATCTGAATAATAATTTTGTTATTATCAAAAGATAATGGAACAAGATGTGCCCTTACTTTTCTATTAGGAAATTTTAAATTACTAAAATCCAAGCTTTCTTCAGTTATACCAACTTTATTTCTTCTAACCCTCTCTATTAAGTTTAAAATTGGAGAATCATTTGGAATAAATTCATTAATTTTTTTACCAATTAAAATGCTTGAACTAACTCCAAAAAATTCTTCACCTATTTCATTAATATATTCAACTTCATTTTTTTTATTTACTAAAAATACTGGAGTTCTTAATTCATTTAAAATATTATTCTGCATTACACATTATAGTAGTTATAAAAAATATATATTAAAACTAAAATTGATTACAAATTATACAAAATTTAAAATTTACAAAAGATTTTAAAATAATTGCCTAATTTTATAGCATTTTGGAGTAATTAATGGATAATTATAAATTAGTACTGATTTTACTAGCTGGTGGATCTGGTAAAAGAATTAATAGAACAATTAGCAAACAAATGATTGCTTACGATAAGAAAACAATCCTAGAGACAAATATAATTAATTTCAAAAAAAATTTAAAAAACATACCAATACAAATTGTTACTAATAATCAGGATTTTTTAAAGGTATACGATTTATGCAAAAAATATGACCTACTACCTCCAGTTTTAGGCGGAGACGAAAGATTTAAAAGTACATATAATGGTCTTGTTGCTATAACAAACATTAACCCAAAATATGTTTTAATACATGACACAGCAAGACCATTAGTTTCAAATGATGTTATTAAAAACTTAACTAATTACTGTAAAAAAGAAGTTTTTTGTGTTGTGCCTGTGTTAAAACTGAGGGATTCTATAAGAACTATAGCAAATAATACAATTAAGAATACTATTACAAAAAAAAACAAAGTTTTGGTACAAACACCACAATTATGTAATTACAAAATTCTTAAAAATACACTTGAAAACACTAAAAAAAAATTTGAAGACGAAAGTGCTGTTTTTCTCTATAATTCAAAGAATGTTATTGCCATTGATGGTGATCCACTTACATTAAAAATTACATATGAAAAAGATTTAAATTTATTGGAGCCTTATTTGTCTAAAAATGACAAGACTCACATAACTAAGATTGGAAATGGCTTTGACTTACATAGATTTGATAATAGTAAAAATTTACAAAAAAACTTCATCAAACTAGGTGGAATAAAAATTGAAAATACAAAGCCATTGATTGGACATTCTGATTCTGATGTTTTGCTTCATGCAATAACAGATAGCATTTTAGGTGTAATTAACAAGGGTGACATTGGTAGCATTTTCCCACCTTCAGAAGAAAAATGGAAAAATGCAGATAGTTCTATTTTTTTAAAACATGCTTCAAATCTACTTCAACAGGAAGGTGGAACAATAAATAACATAGACGCGATAATCGTGTGTGAAAAACCAAAAATATTAGATTACTCAAAACAAATGCAAAGAAATATTGCAAAAATATTAAATATTAATAACAAGAAAATCAGTATCAAAGGTAAAACATCTGAAAGCATTGGTTTTATTGGAAGACAAGAAGGTATAGCGGCCATGGTATCTACAGCTATACTAATTAAAGAATAGTATATTAAATGAATAAAAATCAAAAAATTTTATTATACTTATCGCGAATTGCAGAAGTGTATCCAATTGGACATTCAAAATATGCCCCTGGTACCATAGCCTCTTTTATTGCACTATTCATAGGTTATTTTTTTTTATTCAATTTAAAAATACAATTTTATTTAATACTTTTAGTTATTTTTATAATAGTAAGTTATTTTCTTTGTGAAGCTCATATAAAATTAAATAAAGTAAAGGACCCAAAAGAAGTTGTAGTAGATGAATTTGCTGGGCAATTTATAGCTCTTTTAGCATGTGCTAAATCAGAAAAGTTTATATATGTTTTTTTATCTTTAATATTATCATTTTTATTATTTAGATTCTTTGATATTACTAAAATTGGTCCAATAAAAAAATTTGAAAATTTACCAAACGGTATAGGTATAATGGCTGATGACATTATTGCAGGTTTATGCGCCTTCATAACACAAGCAACAATTTTAACAGGCTTAAACCAACCTATGATTATTAAGAGTTTATGGAATTAAGTATGTGGAATTTAATTAATCAAGAATCTGAAAAACTTTTTAAAAATTGTGTAAAAAAAGAATTAACAGTAACAACTGCAGAAAGTTGTACTGGTGGAATGATTTCTTCTGCCATAATTTACGTAAATGGTTCAAGTAAAATTTTCAAAGCTTCAGTTATTGTTTATTCTAATGAAATGAAAAGTGAAATACTAAGTATTCCTTATGATTTAATAATAAAGAATGGAGCGGTGAGCGAAAAAGTGGCATTTAACATGGCTTACAAATCATTAAAACTTATTAAAGCTGATTTATCAATTGCAGTTACTGGCATTGCTGGTCCAACGGGAGGAAGTTCAGACAAACCAGTAGGACTAGTTTGGATTGCTATTGGAACAAAAGATAAAATTATTTCAAAAAAATTTCAATTTAATGGAAATAGACTTGAGGTTAGACAAAAAACTACATATGAAGCGTTAAAATTGGCTAATAAAGTGATTTTAGAAATATAATCTTTAATTATACAATTCATTAGCTCTAGTTTCAAAAGCTTTTACCATTTTTTTTACTGCCTCATTAAACAATGTTTCCATCAAAGTTTGTAAAAAAATAGATTTAAATTTAAAATCAACCATAAATTCTATCTCACATCCATTTGGATTTTCTTTAAACTGCCAGTAATTTTGAAGATGTTCAAATGGACCATCTTTATAATTAACTATTATTTTTTTATTTTTCTTATCAAGAAATATTTTAGAGGAGTATACTTCTTTATAAATTTTGAACCCTATTATTAAATCGGCATCAAAAGATTTTAATGTTGTATTTTTTATTCTTGCACCCATACACCATGGCAAGAATTCCGGATATTTTTTTACATCTGCTACTAAATTAAATAAATCTTTTGGAGTATGTCTAATAATTCTCCGTTCTTCATGCTTCATTTTTAGATTGCTTTTCTATATATTTAACTGATTAATTCTTATTTTTTTTAGTTTCTCAAAATCTTCACTAGCATGAAAACTACTTCTTGTTAACGGAGATGATGAAACTAATAGAAAGCCTTTAGATAATGCTACTTTTTTATAAATCTCAAACTCATCAGGCTCTACAAACCTATCTACTTTATGATGTTTAATTGTTGGTTGGAGATATTGACCAATAGTTAAAAAGTCAATTTCTGCAGACCTCATGTCATCCATAACTTGAAAAATCTCATTTTTACTTTCTCCTAAGCCAACCATAATTCCAGACTTTGTAAAAATATTTGGATCAACTTCTTTTACCTTAGCTAACAAATTTAATGAATGAAAATATCTCGCTCCAGGACGAACAGTAGGGTATAGCCTTGGAACAGTTTCAAGATTATGATTAAAAACATCAGGTTTTGCATTTATAACCTTTTCTAAAGCCCCATTCTTTTTTAAAAAATCAGGAGTTAAAATTTCAATTGAGGTATGTGGAGAGTATTTTTTTATATCTAAGATTGTGTTAATAAAATGATCAGCACCACCGTCATACAAATCGTCTCGATCAACAGAAGTTATAACGACATGATTCAATTTTAATCTTGCAACTGATTTAGCGACTCTTACTGGTTCAGATAAATCAAGCTTGTTAGGTTTACCAGTTGCAACATTACAAAATGAACAAGCTCTCGTACAGATATCACCCATAATCATCATTGTTGCATGTTTCTTTGACCAACAATTTCCAATATTTGGACAACTAGCTTCTTCACAAACCGTTGTAATGTTTAGGTCACTTAACAATTCTTTTGTTTCATCAAAAATTTTACCTTGTGGAGCTTTCACTTTCAGCCAAAAAGGTTTTTTAGGTGAAATATTGTCAGGTTTGTTTATTTTTTCTGGATGTCTTATTTTTTTAAAATCATTCATAATATTAAATAATTATTTCAAAATCTATTTAGTAATGAATTGCTTTATTATAGGCATCTAAAACTGACTCATGAATACCTTCAGAAAGCGTTGGGTGAGGGAAAATTGTATGCATTAACTCATATTCTGTAGTTTCTAATTTTTTGGCTATAGAAAAACCTTGTATTAATTCTGTTACTTCTGGGCCAACCATATGGGCCCCTATTAACTCTCCTGTATCTTTGTTAAATATGGTCTTAATCAACCCTTCAGAGTCTCCTAATGCAATAGCTTTTCCATTACCAATAAAAGGAAATTTTCCAATTTTAATATTAAGATTATTAGATTTGGCTTGTAATTCCGTCATGCCTATTGATGCAACCTGTGGCCTACAATATGTACAACCTGGAATAGATGTTTTATCTATAGGTTCTAGATTCTTGTAACCTGCAATCTTTTCTACGCATAAAATGCCCTCATGACTGGCTTTGTGAGCTAACCAAGGACCTTTGGTGAGGTCGCCTATTGCATAAATATTCTTCTCGTCAGTCTCTAAAAACTCATTTGTAACAACATGTCCTCTATCAATTTTGATATTAAAGTTTTCTAATCCTAATTTTTCAGTATTAGCAATAATTCCAACAGCTAAAATAAGCTTTTCAGAATTAATAATTTCAATTTTGTCATTAGTAGATATTTCAGCTGTTATTGAATTTTTATTATTTTTAACAGATTTTAATGATGTATTAGTTTTAATCTTAATACCTCTTTTTTCAAAATTTATTTTTACAATATTAGATATATCATTATCTTCATTTGGTAAAATCGAGGGCAAAGACTCTAAAATCGTTACATCAACACCCAAATCGTTATAAAATGAAGCAAACTCCATTCCAATTGCCCCGGAACCGACTATGACAATAGATGACGGTAATTTTGGAGGCGTCATTGCAGTTTTGTAATCCCAAATATTTACCCCATCTGACGAAACAAAAGGAAGGTTTCTAGATCTAGCACCAGTAGCCAAGATTACATTGTTTGAGGTTTTATTTATAATGTTATCTTTAGTTTTTATGATAATTTTCTTCATATTTGAGGAGTCTTTTGCAAGGCTTCCAAAACCTTCAAAAACTTTTACTTTATTCTTTTTCAAGAGGTGACTTATACCAGATGATAATTGTGATGCTACTTTTCTAGAACGACTAGTTATATTATTTATATCCATTTTTATATTAGATACTGTAAAACCAAATTCATCTAGATTATCTAACATGTGTCTAATTTCACTAGCTCTTAATAGTGCTTTAGTAGGAATACATCCCCAATTTAAACAAATCCCACCTAAATGTTTATCCTCAACTAATGCCACTGACATCCCTAGTTGAGACGCTCTAATTGCTGCCACATAACCACCTGGACCACCTCCAATAATAATAATATCATAATCAACATTTGACATATTTGTTTCCTATAAAAGCATTAATGAGGGGTTTTCAATTAAATTTTTAAACTCTGATAAAAATTCAGCACCAACGGCACCATCAACAACTCTATGATCACAAGATAAAGTGACAGTCATAATAGTTGCAATTGAAATTTCATTATTAATTACAATTGGTCTTTTTTCACCTGATCCAACAGCAAGTATGCAACCTTGTGGTGGGTTAATTACTGCTGAAAATTCTTTAATGCCATACATACCAAGATTAGAAATCGAAAAAGATCCTCCTATATATTCTTCAGGCTGTAGTTTACCATCCTTAGCTTTATTAGCTAAAGTTTTCATATCCATCGATATTTCTAACAATCCTTTTGACTGAACATTTTTTACAATAGGTGTAATTAATCCACCTTCAATTGCTACTGCAACAGATATATCTGTAGTATTATAATATTTTGTATTTTCATTTTCCCAACTAGCATTAGCCTTAGGAACTTTTAATAATGTAGTACTAGAAGCTTTAATAATCATGTCATTTACAGAAATCTTATATTCATCATTAGATTTAGAATTTAATGTTTTTCTTATTTTTAATAGTTCATCTATATTACAATCTAAAGACAGGTAAAAATGAGGAGCTTCATTTTTAGACTTTACTAATCTTTCGGCAATGGTCTTTCTCATTGCACTATTTTTAACGATCTCAAAATTGTTAATTTCCAAACTATCTAAGCTTGTATTATCAGATTTTTTATTATCAAAATTATCTACATCAATTTTAAGAATTCTTCCTTGTGGACCTGAACCTAAAATAGAACTTAAAGGTATATCTCTTTGTTTTGCAATTCTTTTTGCCAAAGGAGAGGCAAAAATTCTTTCTTTTTTATTTAATTTTGGATCCGGTTTATTAGATATGTCAGAAATATTTTTTGATATTTGGGCATCGTCTTTCACACCATTAATTTGTAAGATATTTTCATTGATGTTTTGTAATTCTGATTTAATCTCTTTTTTAACTTCATTAGAACTTTTATTATCAGAGAGTTTTTCACCCTCTGATAATAGTACTGCTATAGGAGAGTTAACTTTAATAGATTCTTGACCTTCTGAAACTAAAATCTTACCAATAATACCATCATCGATAGCCTCAACTTCCATTGTTGCTTTATCTGTTTCAATTTCAGCAATCAGATCACCTGGTTCGACTTTATCACCTTCTTTAACTAACCATTTTGATAAAGTGCCCTCTTCCATTGTAGGACTTAGGGCAGGCATTAAGATATCAACACTCATTAAATATTCCTAATCTTCATAGCATACTTGTAAAGATGCACTAACAATATCTTCAACTTGTGGCAAAGCTAATTTTTCTAAATTAGCAGCATATGGCATTGGAACATCTTTTCCTGTAACTCTTTTAACAGGAGCATCAAGCCAATCAAAAGCTTTTTCAGTAATTAATGCTGAAATTTCTGCACCAATGCCAGCAAAAGGGAAGCCTTCTTCACAAGTAACCACCCTATTTGTTTTTTTGATTGATTTAATAATTGTGTCAGTGTCAAGTGGGCGTAAGGTTCTAAGATTTACAACTTCTACATTTATATTTTTATCTTTAAGAATCTCTGCAGCTTCTAAGGATTTTCCAACCATTATAGAAAAAGCGATAATTGTTAAATCATTTCCTTCTTTTTCAATATTTGCCTTACCAATAGGTAAAGTAAAATTGTCATCATCTGGACAGCTAAAACTTTGACCATACATTACTTCATTTTCTAGAAAAATTACTGGATCAGGATCTCTAATTGCAGACTTAAGTAGGCCTTTAGCATCTTTACTTGACCATGGAGAAACAACTTTTAAACCAGGACAATGTGCGTACCAACTTGCGTAACATTGACTATGCTGTGCCGCAACCCTAGATGCTGCTCCGTTTGGGCCTCTAAAAACTATTGGGCATCCCATTTGACCACCAGACATGTAAAGTGTTTTAGCTGCTGAATTTATTATTTGATCCATTGCTTGCATAGCAAAATTAAACGTCATAAATTCAACAACAGGTTTTAGATTTCCAAAAGCAGCTCCTATGCCTATCCCAGCGAATCCATGTTCTGTAATTGGGGTGTCATACACTCGTTTATCTCCAAATTCATCTAGCAAACCCTGAGTAACTTTATATGCACCTTGGTATTCAGCTACTTCTTCTCCCATTACAAATACGCTTTTATCAACTCTCATTTCTTCAGCCATAGCATTTCTCAATGCTTCTCTGACTGTAATCAGACTAGAGTTTGATTCAATTGTAATAGAATTTTCATTTATGAGTTTTGTAGGGATTTTTTCTTTTTCTAAATAAGGTTTTTCAGCAATTTTTTTAATAGTAGCATGGGGTAATTCATTTGTATCAACTAACAAAGCAATGGGTGTGTTAACTTTTACCCCCTCAGTACCTTCTGCAACCAACAATTGACCAATTTTACCATCTTCGACTGCTTCAACTTCCATTGTAGCTTTATCAGTTTCTATTTCAGCAATTAAATCACCAGATGAAATAGAATCTCCTTCATTAACGAGCCATTTTGATAAAGTCCCTTCTTCCATAGTGGGGCTAAGAGCTGGCATTAATATTTCAATTGTCATTAAAACACCATTAATTAACAGTTATGTCACTAAATAATTCATCTTCAGATGGCTCAGGTGATTCTTGAGCAAATTTTGCAGCTTCTGCAATAACTGACTTAATATCTGCGTCAATATCCTTAAGAGTTTTTTCTTCAACACCCATCTTATTTAAAATAGATTTTACATTTTCTATTGGATCAGATGTTTTTCTAATTTTATCAACTTCATCTCTAGTTCTATACTTAGCAGGGTCTGACATAGAGTGTCCTCTGTATCTATATGTTTTCATCTCTAAAATAAATGGACCTTTTCCTGACCTACAATAATTAATTGCTCTTATGGCAGCGTCTCTAACAGCTAGTATATCCATACCATCAACAATTTCTGACATTATACCATATGCCTTGCCTCTATCAGATAAATTATCACCTGCCGAAGATCTATTTACAGATGTTCCCATACCATATTTATTATTTTCAATAACAAAAACAACTGGAAGTTTCCAAAGGGAGGCAATGTTATATGATTCATAAACTTGACCTTGATTTGCTGCACCATCTCCAAAATAGGTTATTGAAACATTGTTACTTTCATTATATTTATGTGCAAAAGCTAATCCAGCTCCTATTGGAACCTGTGCAGCAACAATACCATGCCCTCCAAAAAATCCTTTTTCTCTACTAAACATGTGCATGGAACCACCTTTACCTTTAGAGTAACCATCTTTTCTACCCGTTAGCTCTGCCATCACTCCTTTAGGGTCCATATCACATGCTAACATGTGACCATGATCACGATAAGATGTGACAATGCTATCTCCTTCTATTTGAGCAGATTGAATGCCAACCACAACAGCTTCTTGTCCAATATATAGATGGCAAAAACCTCCAATTTGACCCATCCCATATAGCTGGCCAGCTTTTTCTTCAAACCTTCTAATAAGAAGCATTTTTTTGTACATACCTTGTAATAAATTTAAATCATAATTCATCATTGGCTCAGTTGTAATTTTCTTAACTGTGTTTTTTTTCATTTTATACCTGTGATTGCATTAATTAAAACAAATATAATTAATCTTGTTTTAACAAAGAATTAAATATATTTCTAATATTAATTTAATCTATTTTTAATATCGATAACTATTTGATCAGATTGTATTAATCCTAAAAGTTTATGCGAAATTTCAGAAATATAATCAGAATCTAAATTTGAGTCTCTCAAGAGATTAATCTCCGACATAATCTTTTCTTTATTGTAAGTAAGTTTATTTAATTCACGTGTAGTTTCTGATATTTGAGAATTAAGTGAAAAAATCTTCCAAATTGATCTATCACCAAAAAAAATGTGTGAAATAAAAAATAAAAAAATAAAAAAACAAATTATTGTTATAAAATTAAAAACAATATTATTCCTTATAAAATAATTATTCATATGAAATCCCTATAGCAATAAATTGAAAAAATCTTTTCCATGATAATGAGCATCAATCCCCAACGCTTCTTCAATTCTAAGAAGTTGATTATATTTAGCAGTTCTATCACTCCTAGACAATGAACCAGTTTTTATTTGACCTGCATTAAGAGCTACAGAAAGATCACTAATAAATACATCCTCAGTTTCTCCTGATCTATGAGAAATAATTACTCCATAATTAAAGTTTTTTGCTAGTTCTATAGTTTCCAAAGTTTCTGTTAATGTTCCAATTTGGTTCAATTTTATTAAAATTGCATTACTAGCGTTATCTTTAATTCCTTTCGATAAACGTTCTTTATTTGTAACAAATAAGTCATCACCTACAACTTGAAGTTTGTTACCTAAAGTTTTTGTTAACTCCATAAATCCGTTCCAATCGTTTTCATCAAAAGGATCTTCAATTGAAACAATTGGAAATTTTTTACATAATTCTTCCCAATATTTTAATAGTTGATCAGAATTTAATTTTTTATTTTCACCCTTTAAATAATAAAAACCCTTCTTATACAATTCACTTGCAGCAGCATCAATTGAAATAAAAATCTCTTCCCCTAACTTATATCCGCTTAGATCTACCGCTTTAGAAATATATAAAAGCGCTTCTTCAAGATTATTAATATTCGGGGCAAAGCCCCCTTCGTCACCAACAGCTGTAGAAAGAGATTTTTCTGATAATATTGATTTCAAGTTATGAAATATTTCAGCACCTGATCTTAAAGCTTCCGAAAAACTAGAAAAACCTATAGGCATTATCATGCATTCTTGAAAATCTAACCCATTATTAGCATGAGCACCGCCATTAATTATATTCATCATTGGCACAGGTAATGTATTGGCTCTAATTCCTCCAATATATTTCCAAAGAGGTAGTCTTTTATAATTAGCGGCAGCTCTTGCAACAGCCATTGAAAAACCAAGCATAGCATTAGCTCCTAATCGACTTTTATTTTTTGTGTTGTCAAGCTCAATTAAGTCATAATCTATACTTTTTTGTTCAAGAGGGTTCCTACCAGAAAAAGTATTAAAAATCTCGATATTAACGTTTTCTATAGCTTTTTTTACACTATATCCGTTATAGAAGTTATTTATGTTGTCTCTTAATTCATAAGCCTCATATTTCCCCGTAGAAGCACCTGAGGGAACCGCTGCTATACCAACACTTCCTTCAGATAACTTTACTTCTACCTCTAAGGTTGGTTTACCTCTACTATCTAAAATTTGCCTGGCTAAAACATCTTCAATATAAACCATAAAAACTCCAAAAATAAATAATGTACTATGTTTTAATTATTTTATCTATTTCTATTAACTTACTAAGCAAAGGCTCTAGATCAGATATTTTTATCATATTTGGACCATCACTTGGCGCTTTGTCTGGGTTTTCATGTACTTCAACAAACAAACCTGAGATTCCAACTGAAACAGCGGCTCTAGATAAAAATGGTACAAACTCTTTTTGTCCTCCTGATGAAAACCCTAAACCACCAGGTTGTTGTACAGAATGTGTAGCATCAAAAATAATTGGATAACCAAAATTAGACATTTGTGGTATAGCTCTCATATCCGTAACAAGAGTATTGTAACCAAAAGAAGTGCCTCTTTCTGTTAATAATACTTTATTATTCCCATTATCTACTATCTTATTAAGAACATTTTTCATATCCCAAGGCGCTAAAAATTGACCTTTTTTGACATTAATTATTTTTTTTGTATTGGAAGCAGCTATTAACAAATCAGTTTGCCTGCATAAAAAAGCAGGTATTTGAATAATATCAACTATTTCACCAACATCTTTACATTGGTAAGTTTCATGAACATCTGTTAATATCGCAGTATTAAAGATTTTTTTTACATTAGACAAAATGTATAAGCCCTTTTCAATACCAACACCTCTATGAGAATTAAAACTAGATCTGTTAGCTTTATCAAATGATGATTTATAAACAAAATTGATTTTTAATTTGTCACATATTTCTTTAATTGCACCTGCATGATTAATTGCATGATCTTTACTTTCAATGGAACATGGGCCAGCAATTAAAAAAAAAGGAAGTTTATTAGAAACTTCAAAATTTAATATTTTTACAACATTTTGTTTCATTCTTTTAAAATACAGAAAATATTGAATATTACAACAAACGTGATTGTTTTAAACTTGCTCTAATAAATGAAGAAAAAAGTGGGTGTGGTTCAAAAGGTTTGGATTTTAGTTCTGGATGAAATTGAACACCTATAAACCAAGGATGTAATGGAATTTCAAAAATTTCAGGTAAGGCATTATCAGGAGACATTCCTGAAAAAATAAATCCCTTTTTTTTAAAATCTGTAATAAATTTATTATTTACTTCATACCTATGCCTATGTCGCTCAGAAATAACTTTCTTTTTATAAATTGATTTTACAAAACTATCTTCCAAAAGGTTACAATCATAAGCTCCAAGTCTCATTGTGCCACCAAGATTAGAATCTTTATTTCTTTTTTCTAATCCAGTTTTAGTATGCCATTCTGTTAAAAGTCCTATTAATGGTAATTTGGTTGCCCCAAACTCTGATGAAGACGCATTTTTAAATTTAAGGACATTTCTTGCAAATTCAATAACAGCCATCTGCATTCCAAAACAAATTCCAAAAAAAGGTATTTTATTTAATCTAGCATAATTAATAGCATTAATTTTTCCTTCAGAGCCTCGTTCACCAAACCCTCCTGGGACAATTATCCCATTAATATCATTAAAAATATCATGAGTATTAATATTTTTTTCTTCTAATTTTTCAGAATCAATCCATTTAATTGTAACTTTTATATTATTAGCTAAACCACCATGATTTATGGCCTCTATCAAAGATTTATAGGCGTCTATCATTGAAATATATTTTCCAACAATACCTATGTTTACATTTCCCTCAGATGATCTTTGTATCTCTACAATATTTTCCCAACGGTTTAAGTTAGGTTTTTTAGAAACGTCTAATTTAAAGTGTTTACAAATTTGATAATCTAATCCTTCTTTATGATATGAAATTGGAACTTCATAGATTGAAGAAGCATCTAGAGCTTCTATTACAGTCTCAGGTTTTATGTTACAAAATAGTGCTATTTTAGATTTTTGTTCTTTAGGAATTTTGTCTTCAGTTCTACATAACAAAAGATCTGGTTGAATTCCCATTCCTTGAAGTTCTTTTACAGAATGCTGTGTTGGTTTGGTTTTCAATTCACCCGCTGTTTTGATAAATGGTAATAAAGTAACATGTAAAAAACAAGCTTGAGAGAAACCTAATTCGTTACCCAATTGTCTAATTGCTTCTATGAATGGCAGAGATTCTATATCACCAACAGTGCCACCAATTTCACAAAGAACAAAGTCTTCATCATTAATATCAGACAAAATATATTCTTTAATTGCATCAGTTACATGAGGTATAACTTGTATAGTTGCTCCTAAATAATCGCCTCTTCTTTCATTTGAAATTACGTTAGAATAAATTTTACCTGTTGTAATGTTATCTGACCTTTTTGCAGGAACACCAGTAAATCTTTCATAATGTCCTAAGTCTAAGTCTGTTTCAGCACCATCATCTGTAACATAACATTCACCATGTTGATAAGGACTCATAGTACCTGGATCAACATTTAAATAGGGATCTAATTTTCTTAATTTTACGTTATATCCGCGAGCCTGAAGTAACGCACCAAGTGATGCAGATGCTAAACCTTTACCTAATGAAGAAACAACTCCTCCAGTAATAAAAATAAATTTAACTGATGTATTTTTCATTTATCAGCCTAAAAATTCAATTAGTTACCAAGAGGAACAGTAGGCTCTTTAGTTGTTTTCTCTTTAGTTGCTTTCTCTTCAATTGATTTACTCACTTCATTTGCGATGGAAGGCGCATTATTTGATGATAATAATGCTAAAATAATCGACGTTAAGAAAAAACAGCCACCAAGAAAGGCTGTTAATTTAGTCATAAAATTTGCAGTACCTCTAGCAGTCATAAATCCACCGCTTGCACTAGACCCTCCGATACCTAATCCACCACCTTCACTTTTTTGAAGTAATACCGCACATATTATACAAACAGCTAAAATAACATGTATAACTAATATAACCGTAATCATTGAATTTCCTGTAATTATAAAGAATTATTTAAATGTTTAACTGCTGCTGTATAAATTGCAAGAAAATCTTTTACTTTGAGACTTGCTCCTCCCACTAAAACGCCATCAACTTCAGCAATTTTTAAAATTTGATTTATATTTTCAACATTAACAGAGCCGCCATAAAGAACTTTTGTATTCACATTAAACTTTTTATACAAAATTTCTTTGATATTTCTATGAGCTTCTCTAATTTCTAAAACACTTGGAATCTTACCAGTACCAATTGACCATATAGGTTCATAAGCTATATATGAATTTTCAAAATTTTCTGGAATGCACTTAAGTATTTGATTTTCAATAAATTTAATAGCATTACCCTTTTCTCGATCAATTAAATTTTCACCCACACATAAAATAACTTTTAAATCAGCATTTATTGCTGAATGAGCTCGCAATTTAATCTCGTTATTATTTTCTTTATTAAATATTCTTCTCTCAGAATGACCAATAATAACATATTCACAACCTGTATCTTTCAAAAATTTAGGAGAAATTTCTCCTGTAAATGCTCCAGAGGACTTAAAATGACAATTTTGTCCACCTAAATATATTGGTAAGTTTTGTATCTGTCGATTTAAAAAATCTATGTATGTCATTGGAGGAAAAATGCATGCCCTTACATCTTTTGAAAATTTAAAATTTTGCAGATCTTTGGAAAATTCCAGGATAGATTGTTTATCTAAATTCATTTTCCAATTAGCAGCAATAAACATTATAAATATACTCCTAAACATCTAAAATATTAAAAATTAAACAATTAAAACATTTATAATTATTTTTAAATAGTATATTAATTTAAAATAATTAACAATTTAACTAGGCAATTTTATGTTAAGAGCTCTTCGAAACCAAACAAAATCTATTTTTTTTAAATGCTTTCTTGTCTTGCTTATTTGTGGCTTTGCATTATGGGGAGTTGGTGATTTAACAGGAGGATATAAAGGTAAAACCATACTGAGTGTCAAAAATCAAAATGTAACCGTTGAAGAAGTTTTAGATGAGATGAATAGAGCAAGATATTTACTGCCTGAAAGACCAAGCCTTCAAGATGTCATTAAAAACGGGATGCACAAAAGTATTTTAAATAAGTTTGAACAAAAATTATTGATAAACGCAGAAGCAAAAAATCTTAATTTAAATGTTCCACTTTCTGAGAAAATGAGATTAATCCAAGAAGAAAGGTCATTCAAAGACCCTCTTGGTAGATTCTCACAGAATAAATTTACACAATCGCTAAGTGGCGCAGGATTGTCAGAACTTAAATATTTAGAAATGATCGAAACTAATTCATACTTTAAACAATTATCTATGCCATTTATGATGAATGATCTTTACAATAAAAAAATAATACAAAAGATGATGGATTGGCAAAATGAAATCAGAGATATTGAATATCAATCATTTAAATTTATAGATAAAAACGAAATACTCAAACCTTCTAATGAAATTTTGAAATTATTTTATCAAGATAATAAAAAAGAATATGAATTTCCAATTACTAGAGACATTAATTATATTGAGATAAACCCTACATATTTCGAGGATCAAGTTGTAATAAATAAAAAAATGATTGATGAAAAGTATGAAATTGAAAAATCAAATTATAAAATTGAAGAAACACGAGAACTTTCTCAAATTGTTACTCAAGACGAGTCAAAAGCAAATAAGTTCATCGAATTAATTAAACAAGGAAAAGATTTTGATAAGACCGCAAAAGAATATTTTAATCTTCAAAATTCAGACACAAATATTGGTTATTTGAAAAGATCAGATTTGCCAGAAGAGAGTTCAGTTAAAGTTTTCAAAGCTAAATTAAACGAAACATTAGGACCAATAAAAACTAAATTTGGTTTTAACATATACAAGATTATAAATGTTTCCCCTCAAAAACAAATTGATTATGAAACAGCAATTATAGATATTAAGAAAAAATTAGTTAAAGAATTATCTCTAGATATCCTTTTTGAGAAACTTGATATAATCGAAGATTTAATTGCTGAAGGTAATACCGTTGAAGAAATAGTTAAATCTAACGTTTTTAATAAAAATATTTTAGTAAAAAATCTTAAAAATATTTCTAAAAATGGCCTTGTTTATTCATATGTAAATGATACAAATTTTCTTAACAAAGATAAACAATTTTTAAAAAATGTATGGAATACAG
>CACAAB010000029.1 GCA_902530325.1 uncultured SAR116 cluster alpha proteobacterium
TCTTTATAAGGTTTTTTTACAGGGTATATTACTGTTCCATCTGGCTCCTTAGGAGCTAATCGATCAACTTGTTCAGCTAAAGTTTCACCTGTACACGTTAAAGTGTTGCCATTCAACAAGCCTGAGTCTAATAAATCCTTTATAAAAACCTGAATACCACCTTGGTTATCAATATCAACCATTGAGTATTTTCCAAATGGTCTTGCGTCAACTAAAACAGGAACTACCTTTTCGGATAAATAGTTAAATTCATCTGGAGACATAATATCTTCAATAAAATTTTTATATCCTGCAGCTCTAGCTAACTCTGGTGCATGAAGCATGACGTTAGTTGATCCTCCTATAGACATTGCTACTATTAGAGCATTCCTTATAGAGTCTCTCGTAACAATATCCCTTGGCTTAATATCTTTTTTAACCATATTATCTAAATAAGTAATGAGTTGGTCAGGAAATATATTTAACCTTCTTTCATCGTCTGAAGGTGGTGAAACCATATGTAAAGGTTGCATGCCTACAACACCAATAAAGGTCTGCATAGTATTATAAGTAAACATCCCACCACAACTTCCATAACCAGGACAAGCTTCGCATGCAATTCTTCTTTTCAGTTCTTCATCTTCACTACCTGCAATTTGATAACTTGAAATAATGTCCAATGGTTCATTAGTAACTGAATCAATTCCAGGTCTTATTGGACCGTCAGACATTATAATAGCAGGTCTATTGTGCTCTAGAATTGCAGACAATGTTCCAACTGGCGGTTTGTCACAGGCAACAACTGCAATTGTGCCTTCTAAACCCGAAGCGCTTAAATGTTCGCATAATGTATCATTAGTTACTTCTCTTCCAATCAAAGAATAACGCATCTCCTTAGTACCATTTCTTATACCATCAGATGTCGCTACGGTGTACTCAGGTTGTACTAATCTCATTCTAATATCATTTGGGTTTTGGCCTATCCTTAGCCTTAATTTTTCATGTATAGTTTTAACTTTTTGTTCAACACCAAGATAACATTGAGAGTCCCCTTTATTACCAACCACCCCAATTGAAGGTTCATGTATTAAATCAAGGTCAGTATTTAAGATTCTTGCAATACCAAAAGTTTGAGAATTTCTTCCAGGATTTTTGTCAATTAAAACTGTTTTTGAATTCTTCATATTTTTCTCCGATTTTCATTTAATATTATAAATTTAATAAGGCCTTATTTATTTCTGATTTTCTTTGATTAAATATTGTTTTTTTAGTTTTCACATCCTCTATAACTTTTGCTGGTGCTTTTTCTATAAATGAAGGGTTATTTAATCTTTTATCTATTATTTCAATTTCATTGGTTATATTTTCAAGCTCTTTACACAATCTATTTTTTTCTGCTTCTATATCAATTAGTCCATCTGTTGGTATCATTAAAATTATCTCATCAACAGTTGTAACAATAGATTTTTCATTTTCTTCATGTTGTTTAGATAAAAATTTTATCTGATTTAATTTTGCTAAATTAAGGATTAAATTGTAATTTTCTTCAATAATAATCTTTTTTTCTTGATTTACATTTTTAAGTAAAATTGTAGGTCTAGATTTATTTGGAATATTTTTTTCAACTCTAATTGATCTTATCGCAGACACTATATCAATTGTCAGACCAATTCCATTTTTTAATGAAGTTTCAGTTTCAATTAAGTTCGGCCATGAAGATGATATTGCTAACTTATTAGATTTAAACAATTTTTCAAAAATTTCTTCTGTTACATATGGCATTATTGGGTGTAACATTAATAAAACATTTTTCATAATCTTAATAGAAACACTTTTAGTCTCTTTTTGTGACTCAATATCTTCAGCATTATTCAAAATAGGCTTAATAAACTCTATATACCAATCACAATAATCTCTCCAAATAAATTGATACAAGGCATCTGCAGCATCATTAAACTTGTACTCAACTATAGATTTTTTAACTTTTGAATTAAGTTGATTGAAATTTTTAATTATCCATTTGTTGATTTGTAGATTTATAAAATTGAGATCAGTGTCTAGTTCTGAAATGCATTCATTAAATTCAAGAAATTTACATCCATTCCATATTTTTGTACTAAAATTTCTATATCCTGCAATTCTTTCTTCTGATAATTTTATATCCCTTCCTTGAGCGGCCATTGCTGTAAGAGTGAACCTTAATGAGTCAGCACCATATTTGACAGATAAATCAAGAGGATCTAGAACATTACCCTTTGATTTTGACATTTTTTGACCCTTATCATCTCTTACTAGAGCGTGTATATAAACTTCTTTAAATGGAACCTCGTCATCCATAAAATGTAAACCCATCATCATCATACGAGCCACCCAAAAGAAAATTATGTCAAAGCCAGTTACTAAAACATTGGTTGGATAATATTTCTTTAGATCTTTTGTGTTATCAGGCCATCCTAAGGTTGAAAATGGCCAAAGAGCGGATGAAAACCATGTGTCCAATACATCTTCATCTTGTATTAGTTTAACTTTTTTTCCATAATGCATCTCTGCTGCTTTCTCAGCATCTAACTGGTTATGTTCTACAAAAATCTTATCATCAGGCCCAAACCAGGCAGGTATTCTATGACCCCACCATAATTGTCTAGAAACACACCATGGTTGAATATTGTTCATCCATTCAAAGTATGTTTTATCCCAATTTGCAGGAACAAACTTAGTTTTTTTATCTTTAACAGCTTTGATAGCTGGTTGAGCTAATTTGTATGCATCAACATACCATTGGTCCATAAGCCATGGTTCCACAACTACGTTAGATCTATCTCCATGAGGAACCGTATGTAAAATTTTCTCTTCTTTAATATATAAATTTTGAGCTTTTAAAATCTCTAAAACTTTTTTTCTAGCTTCAAATCTGTCTAACCCTTTGAAATCTTTTCCACCATTTTCATTTATCGAGGCATTAGGATCAAAGATATTAATCATATCTAAACCATGTCTTTTTCCAACTTCGAAATCATTAAAGTCATGAGCTGGAGTTATTTTAACAGCACCAGAACCTTTTTCTGGATCTGAATAATTATCGAAAATAATAGGAATACGTCGATTTAAAATTGGTAATATTACATATTTACCTTTTAGATGAATATATCTTTCATCATCGGGATTTACTGCTACAGCTGTGTCTCCTAACATAGTTTCTGGCCTAGTTGTAGCTATTGTTAAGAATTCATCACTATTTTCAACTTGGTATTTAAAATACCAAAATTTTCCTTCAACTTCTTTTTGTTCAACTTCTAAATCAGAAATAGCTGTTAATAGTTTTGGATCCCAATTAACTAATCGCTTGTCTCTATAAATCAATCCTTCTTTATATAAGTTAACAAATACAGAAATTACGGCTTTTGATAATCCCTCATCCATTGTAAATCGTTCTTTTTCCCAATCAGGTGATGCTCCTAAGGCTCTTAATTGATTAGTAATTTCACCACCTGACTTTTCTTTCCACTCCCAAACTTTTTCAACAAACTTTTCTCTACCTAAGCCATGTCTTGTTAAATTAGATTTTGCTAATTCTCTTTCAACAACCATCTGAGTAGCTATTCCTGCGTGATCAGTTCCTGGTTGCCAGAGAACATCTAGTCCTTGCATTCTATTAAATCTTATTAATATATCTTGAATAGTGAATGTTAAAGCATGACCAATATGTAACGAACCAGTCACGTTTGGAGGTGGCATCATTATAACATATGGTTCTTTTGGTGATTGATTGTTTGAAGCAAAAGCACCACTTTCCAACCATCTTTTATACCATTTTTTTTCTATGTAATTAGAATCAAACCTTTTGTCCATCATATTAGAATTCCAATAAATTTTGCTTAATTAAACATCCTTCGATCTAGTATGTTAAAATCTAGTTTATTCTCTTTCAAATCATATTTAACATCCAAATCATTATTAATATCTTTAATTGACAAGCTTCCTAGAACAGACTTTATTTGATAAACACTAAAAATCTCATCAGCTTGACTTTGTATCAAGTTAGTAGATGCATTTAAAAATTCAACTTCTGCATCTAGTACGTCTAAAATTGTTCTAATGCCAAATTCTGACTCCTTTTTGATACCATTTAAGGCTAGTAATGACGATTTTTTTTCGCTCTCTGATGCTTTGGTTTTTGCAATAGCACTTTTGTAATTTTGATATGATGAAATAGCACTTAACTCCACCTGTCTCTGTTTTTCAGAAAATTCAAATGAACTCGCTCTTGCTAGATTATCAAGTTTTTTTATAGAAGCTTTCGAGGATGAATTATAAAACAAAGGTGTCTTAAAAGTAAGATTCACGCCATAGCTTTGGTAATCAGTTGAAGAAGTATTTAATGATGATTCACTATCTTTACCAAAAACTTCTAAGTTAATCGTTGGTCTATTATCACTTTCTTTTAATGCAACATTTTTTTCAGCAATAGTTTTTTTTAATTTAGCTACTATAATATCAAGGTTATTGTCTAAGGCTATTTTCACAGCTTTGTTTTTTGTGTCTGGAGGTATGAAAGTTGAATTGGGTAAAGAAAATTTATTTGGTATAACTTTGAATTTTGTAATACTTTTAAATTTGGAAATCGCTTTTTCAAGATTTCCTTCAGATAAAATTAAATCATATTGAGCATTTGCTAATTTTGATTGAGCTTCGGCAAGTGTGGTTGGTGTTACTGTTCCAGCTTGTAGTTTTAACTCTGTGGCATCAACATTTTCTTTAAATCTATTTAAACTTTTTTTTCTTAGATTAACTACAGATTGATTTGAATAAACATCTAAATAAGCTCTTATACAATTCAAAATTATTTTTTGCTCAATAATATTTAAATTATATTGCTCAAGTTTAATATTTTCTTTTGCTAAAGAAATTTTTTCATAAGCTTCTCCTCCATCAAATATATTTTTACTTAATGAGATAGTGGAGGTTGTTGTCTCATCATTTACAAATGTTCCTTGGGAATTACTATTTTTATTGTCAGATTTATAGGTTGTTGTAAAAGAATTTGTCCAGTCTTTTGAAGAACCAGATTCTTCTAATGAATTTTTGGTAGCAGCTAATTTATAATTTTGAGCTTTTAATTCTAAACTATTTTTGAGCGCTTCATGAATGGAATTTTCAAATAAAAAATCGGAACTAAGAACTTTTGAAACATTTAAAAATAAAAAACAGAAAAATATTAAATAAAAAAATTTAATTCTTTTAAAAAAGGAAATCATTGAAACCTCAAAAAATACAAAATAAAAACTAATAATAATCTAATAGCGAATTGAAAATAAAATTCTAGTTAATAATTAAGTATAATCATGAAAATTAGAAACAAAATATTATTCTATATTTTTTTTTTTAATTGCTTGTATGCTTTTGAAGAGTTATAGAAGTAATCATCCAACTTGTGGCCCGATGGCAGAGTGGTGATGCAGCGGCCTGCAAAGCCGTTAACAGCGGTTCGATTCCGCTTCGGGCCTCCATTTATTAGATGTAATAAAAATGTTTAAGCAACAAGAAATTCCAATAAACAATGACTTAGTGTTAATTGGTGGTGGACATTCTCACATAATGCTAATTATGGAACTCTCAAAAAGACCTATTGAAGGAACTCGAATAACATTAATAAGTAATGAAATTGATACTCCTTATTCAGGTATGATTCCAGGTTTTATTGAAGGAATGTACACTTGGAGAGAAACTCACATAGACCTTTATAAACTTTGTTTCAAATTAAATATTAGGTTTATACATTCAGAAGTTTTAGAAATTTCAGCAATTAATAAAGAAATTATTTTAAAAAATAGACCAAAAATAAAATTTGACGTACTATCAATAAACACAGGCATACAAAGCAGCAATAAAACTATAAAAGGGGCTCTCAAATATTGTGTGCCCGTAAAACCAATCTCAAATTTATCTAATAATTTTTTAACTAAAATAAAAACAAATAATAATATTGCTTTTATTGGTGGAGGTCCCGCTTCAGTAGAATTAGCTTTAGGTTTGCAAAAACGTTTTAAAAATACTAAATCTAATTTTAAAATAAGTATAATAACTGGCAAAAATGGACTATTGAGTTCTTTCCCAAATAAAACAAGAAAAGCAGCAAAACAAACTCTTCAAAATGCACAAATTAATGTGATTGAAAAAGTAGAAGTAATTGAAGTGCGAAAAGATACATTGATTTTATCAGATAAAACTAAATTGAAAATTGATAAGTCAATTTTATCAACAAATGGTATGGCCCCAGAATGGATAAAAAAATCAGATATTATTTTAAATCAAAATAATTTTATTATTGTCAATAATAAATTTCAAACAAACTATAATTATGTTTTTGCCGCTGGTGACATAGTTGATTTTAACAATCAAAATTTAAGTAAATCTGGTGTTTATGCAGTAAAATCTGGAAAACCTCTAGCTAGAAGTATTAGAAGATTTATTCAAAAAAAAATACCTGTTCCTTATAAATTTAATAAAAATTATTTATCTATAATAGGATTATCAAATGGACTAGCCATTGCTACAAAATATAATTTCACATTTACTTCAAGATTTAGTTTTCTTTTAAAAAAATTAATAGATCAGAAATTTGTAAAAAAATTCAATGATTTAAACCAAGATAATAATTATCTATTTAGGAATTTATTTAAAGTTTTTGACGTTATTATTAAAAATAATAAAAATATACCCTCTTATCAAATGCAATGTAGAGGTTGTGCTGCAAAAGTAGATTTTAATTCCCTCAAAACAACTTTATCCAAAGAAATAATTACAACGTCTGAAGATGCAATTAATATAAATAATTATCCAAAATTATATCAGAGTGTAGATATGATTAGCTCTATTGTATCGGATCCATATCTTTTAGGAAAAATTGCAGCTAATCATGCAATTAGCGATATTATTGCGGTCAATTGTAAACTTATTTCAGCCCTAATGATTTTACAACTTCCATTTTCAAATTCTGAAATAAATTCAAGAGATTTAGAACAAGTCACCTCTGGTGCAACAGAAGTATTAAAATTAGCTAATTGTTCTATAAGTGGTGGACATACTATGATTGGCAAAGATAAAGATCCAGTAATAGGTTTTTCTGTAATAGGCGAAAAAAAAAGTGTAAATAATAAAACCCTTGGTAAGCTAAAAGTAAATGATATTTTGATATTAACTGAAAGAATAGGGTCTGGAATTATATTTGCGGGTATAAATAACGATATTATTGATAGTTATTACCAAATTGAAGTTCTTAACCAGATGTCTCAAGGAAATATTAATTTCTCAAAAATTTCAGATAGATTGAAAATTTTGTCTATGACAGACATAACTGGTTTTGGACTAGCAAACCATCTATTAAACTTAATAAAAAGAGATGTTGGAAAGACTGGACTGACAATCTATCCAGATAAAATACCTATATTTAAAGGTGTTACGGAAGCTTTATCCAAAAAAGTCAGATCTTCATTATTCGAGAAAAATTTTAAGACCGCACAAAAAGAATTAGTTTATGATAGAGAAATAAAGTTAATAGATGAAATATTATATGATCCTCAGACTGTTGGAGGTTTAGCCTTTATAATTCCAAAAGAAGAAAGAGATAAACAATTTAAAATTTTAAAGGAAAACAAAATTAATTTTACTGAAATAGGATTTGTAAACAATTTAGATAATAAAATTAGAATAACGTAAAAAATGGTGAAAAAGTATAAATCAATTAAAAATTGGGAAAGCAAAAACTTTGATACAATTATTGATGTAAGATCTCCGTCAGAATTTGCTAATGACCATATTATAGGAGCTATAAATTGCCCTGTATTATCTGATCAAGAAAGAGATAAAGTTGGTACCATTTATAAAAAAGAAAGTACCTTCAAAGCAAAAATAATAGGTTCCTCACTTACTGCAAGAAATATTGCAGATCACATCGAAAAAAATTTCCTTGAACAAAAAGGTTCATGGCAACCATTGATTTATTGTTGGAGAGGTGGTCAGAGATCAAAAGCCTTTTCAATTATTTTATCTGAAGTAGGATGGAGAACATATCAATTAGATGGTGGTTATAAAGAATATAGAAACAGCGTTGTAAAATTTTTTGAAAATGTTGGTTCCAAATTAAAAATAATTTTAATAAGTGGTAAAACTGGTTCTGCAAAAACTAAAATTTTACAAAATATTGGTGAATTAGGTGGACAAATTTTAGATTTAGAGGGTTTAGCCAATCATAAAGGATCCTTATTAGGCAAAATACCAGGTATAGAGCAACCTTCTCAAAAATTTTTTGAAAGTAAACTATTTGATAAACTTAAAAAATTTAACTTTAAAAAAAATATTTATGTTGAGGCAGAAAGTAGCAAAATTGGTAATGTTCATATACCTAAATCAATTTGGGCAAAAATGATAATTTCACCTAGGGTTGAGATTAAAGCAGATCTAAAATTGAGAGCAAATTTTCTAGTTAAAGATTATGATTATATGTGTGATAATCCTGATCTAATTTATCCCTTACTTAGTGGTTTAAGAAAAAGACTGAGTAAAAAATTAATTGATAGTTGGGAAGATTTAATACTAAAAAAAAATTGGGAAGAGCTTACTGAGAGTTTTTTACAAAATCATTATGACCCGTCTTACTCCTCTAATACAATTAAAAATGACCGTAAAATAATAAAACTCATAAATGCTAAATCTTTAAGTCATTCAGAAATATCTAAAATAGCAAAAAAAATTTTAGAAAATAATTAATCTTCAACACTTTGAATTGTTTTATTAAATTGTTGCATTTTATAATAATTAGATTAAAAACAAACAAATGAGTAATCGATATATTCCCCGGTAGCTCAGCGGTAGAGCAGACGACTGTTAATCGTCTGGCCGGCGGTTCGAATCCGTCCCGGGGAGCCATTATTTGCATAATTTTTCCCAAGAATCTACAATTTCGTGAAAATTCACTTCCTTAAGATATTTTGAAATTAATTCGGGTTTAACATGGAAAACTTTATTAGTGGAGAAATAATATGAAAACTAAAATGCTTTTAGCAGGTGTAACTGCTGGAGTGATGTTTGCTGGTTCTGTACTTGCAAGCACATTAGACGATGTAAGAGCAAGAGGAAAGTTAAACTGTATTATTAATACAGGCTTAGCTGGTTTTGCTGCACCAGACGATAAGGGTAATTGGACTGGATTTGACGTTGATTTTTGTAGAGCTGTTGCAGCTGCAACACTAGGCGATGCAGATAAGGTTAATTACACAACAGCTACAGGTAAGACACGTTTTACAAAACTAGCTGCTGGTGAGGGTGAGTTATTGTCCAGAAATACAACTTGGACTTTTTCCAGAGATGTTGATTTATCACAAACATTTATTGGTGTTAACTACTATGATGGTCAAGGATTTATGGTTCCTAAGGCATTAGGTGTAAAATCAGCTAAGGGATTAGATGGTGCTTCCGTTTGTATCCAAACTGGTACTACTACAGAATTAAATCTGGCTGAATTTTTTGCAGGTAACAACATTAAATATAACCCTGTTCCAATTGAAACTAATGCTGAAGCTCAAGAGCTTTATAAAGCAGGAAGATGCGATGTTTACACAACTGATGCATCTGGACTATATGCTACAATGATGAGTTTTGATAACCCATCTGATCATATGGTTTTACCTGAAATTGTTTCAAAAGAGCCTTTAGGTCCAGTTGTAAGACATGGTGATGACCAATGGGCAGATATTGTAGCTTGGGTATTAAGAGCAATGATGGCTGGTGAAGAGAAAGGTATAACATCCAAAAACGTTAAAGAACTCGCTGCTAAGGATAACAAAGACAAGGAAATAAATAGATTACTTGGTAAAGATCCATTGCAAGGTTTGTCAAAACTTGGATTGTCTCCTGATTGGGCAGTGAATGTTATTAGCCAAGTTGGAAATTATCAGGAAAGTTTCGAAAAGCATCTATTTCCTCTTACCATTAAAAGAGGTATGAATGCTCTTTATAGAGACGGTGGTTTACACTACATCCCACCAATTAAATAAAAATATTTTTCACTGCGTCTAATTAATAGACGCAGTAAAACTTAATTTATCCAAAAATATAAGACTGTTTGATGACTTTTTTTTCTAATATTTGGCGCAATGAGAAAAGTAGAGAGATAATAGTCCAAATAATTGTCCTATTTTTTTTAGGATGGTTCATTTCTTGGTTAGTAATGAATGTGAATGCTAACTTTGAAGCTCTTGGCAAAGATATTAGTTTTGAATTTTTATTTATTCCTGCTGGATATGATATTAATCAATATTTGATCGACTACAACAACAGAGACAGTCATTTAAGAGCAGGTATTGTTGGACTACTTAATACAGGATTAGTTGCATTTTTTGGGATTATTTTAGCAACTGTTTTAGGTATTGCTCTTGGAATTATAAGATTATCAAAAAATTGGCTTGCAAGTAAAATTGCTTATTGGTACGTAGAATTTACCAGAAATGTCCCAATTTTATTACATATACTTTTGTGGCATGGTATCATAATAAATACTCTTCCTCATCCAAGAAAGGCAATTAGCTTAGGTGAGGTTACATTTTTATCTAATAGAGGCTTTTATATACCCAAACCACTTACAGAGACTGGCATCGAACTTGTTTATTTGTTCTTTGTAATTGCAATTATCTTTTCAATTTTATTTGCTAAATATTGCAAAAGAAAACAAGATTTAACCGGCATTCAATATCCAGTGTTTTGGATTAATGCTTCAGTTATTTGTTTTCTGCCATTAATCGCCTTTTTTATTTCAGGGATGCCTGTTTCATTGGAAATTCCTGCGTTAAAAGGTTTTAATTTTAGAGGTGGAATGCATATGAGCCCTGAGTTAGCGGCACTAACTTTTGCTTTAGGAATTTATACTGCTGCTTTTATTGCTGAAATTGTTAGAGCAGGAATTTTAGCTATAGATAAGGGCCAAAGAGAGGCGGCTGAATCAATAGGCTTAAAGCCTTCGAAAGTAATGAATTTAGTCATACTACCGCAAGCTAGAAGAGTTATAATTCCGCCATTAACAAGTCAATATTTAAACTTAACAAAAAATTCATCTCTAGCCATCGCTATAGGTTATATGGATCTCGTTGCCACACTTGGTGGTATATCTCTTAATCAAACTGGAAGAGAAATGGAAACTATGCTTATTGTAATGCTAATTTATTTATCCGTTTCACTAAGTATATCTGCTCTAATGAACTGGTATAATAGCAAAGTAAAATTGGTAGGAAGATAAGATGAGTGAAAAGACTTATAAACCAGGAAACTATCCTGATCTTCCTCCTCCTCCTGGCACAGTTGGAGTATATGGATGGATTAGACAAAATTTATTTTCATCCATAAGTAACTCTCTACTTACAATTATATCAGTTGTACTTCTTTACTATTTAATTGATGGAATAATAGGCTGGTTTTTCTTGGACGCCGTTTTTGACGCTGATTCTAAAATTGCGTGTAGAAAAATAGATGATGGCGCTTGTTGGGCAGTTATAACAAGAAGGGTAGGTCAGTTTGTTTATGGGTTTTACCCTGAAGCTGAAAGGTGGAGGATTGACATAACATTTTTAACAATGTTTGTAGCATTTGCACCTTTACTGTATCCCGATATACCAAAAAGAAAGTGGTTATTGTATTTCAGTTTATTTTATCCATTTTTTGCATTTGTGTTAATTATGGGAGGTTATTTTGGTCTTCAGAAAATTGAATATAGTCTTTTTGGTGGCTTCATGCTCACAGTTATTTTAGGTGTTTGCGGTATTGTTTGTTCATTGCCTCTTGGAATCTTACTAGCATTGGGAAGACAATCGAATTTAACAGTCGTTAGAACATTAAGTGTTTGTTTTATTGAGTTTATGAGAGGTGTCCCTCTAATTACACTTCTTTTTGTTGCCTCTTCCATGCTAAATTATTTTCTTCCACCCGGAACTAATTTTAGCATTTTAGTAAGAGTTATAATTATGTTTACTTTTTTCTCTGCTGCTTACATAGCAGAAGTAATAAGAGGTGGTATTCAAGCTATTCCAAAGGGTCAGTATGAAGCTGCAGACGCTTTGGGAATGAATTATTGGCAAAAAACAAGATTTATAACTCTTCCTCAAGCACTAAAGATTTCAATACCGGGTATTGTAAACACCTTTATAGGTTTATATAAAGATACAACTCTAGTTGTTGTGATAGGATTGTTAGATCCACTTGGTATTGGAAGAGCAGCACTTGCTGATACAAAATGGAATGGTTTATCTACTGAAACTTATCTATTTGTAGCCTTGTTCTTTTTTGTAAGTTGTTTTGCTATGTCTCGTTATTCCTTGTGGCTTGAAAATAAATTAAACACTGATAAAAAGTGAGAATAAAATGGTAGTAAATAAAAATAAATCCTCAAAACCAGTCATTGAAATAAAAGAAATGCATAAATGGTTTGGCAACTTTCATGTACTTAAAAATATTTCTTTGGGTGTAAATCAAGGTGAACGGATAGTTATTTGTGGACCATCTGGGTCTGGAAAATCTACACTGATTAGATGTATAAACAGATTAGAAGTTCATCAACAAGGTGATATTATTGTAAATAATGTTGAATTAACTGGAGACTTAAAAAATCTTGAAGCCATAAGAAGTGACGTTGGAATGGTATTTCAGTCCTTCAATCTTTTTCCTCATTTAACTGTACTTGAAAATTGTACTTTGGCTCCAATTTGGGTTAAAAAACTTCCAAAAAAAGAAGCTGAGGAATTAGCAATGGAATTATTAACTAGAGTAAAAATTCCAGAGCAAGCTCTTAAGTACCCTGGACAATTATCTGGAGGTCAACAACAAAGAGTTGCCATTGCAAGATCATTATGTATGCAACCAAAAATAATGTTATTTGATGAACCAACTTCTGCTCTTGATCCAGAAATGATAAAAGAAGTTTTAGATACTATGATAGAATTAGCTGAAACTGGAATGACTATGTTAGTTGTTACTCATGAAATGGGTTTTGCAAAAAAAGTTGCAGATAGTGTTATTTTCATGGATGAGGGTGAAATCATAGAGCAGAATGACCCTAAGAATTTTTTTAATAATCCAAAAAATGATAGAACTAAACTTTTCTTAAGCCAAATTCTTAATCATTAGACTTAAGTCTAATTTCCTGTTTGTATTTTTTGTCCAGATGTAGCCCACTCTGTCCAAGAGCCATCATAAATAGGGATATTTTCTTTACCTAAACAATAAAGTGCAACTGATATAACACATGCAGATACTCCAGATCCACAAGTTGCAATTATATCTTCTGATGTATCTATGTCATTTTTTGAAAAAAACTTATCTAACTCTTCAATTGATTTTAGAAAACCATCATTTGTTAGCAAGTCAGATGAAGGTAAACTTTTAGAATTTGGAATATGACCAGATTGTAATCCTGGTCTTGGTTCTTTAGCTTCACCAATAAACCTTTTATAAGATCTAGCATCTAAAATTACTTTTGAATTATTTTTTGAAATAGAAATCATATCTTCTAAATTTATAACTAAGTCTTTTTTTTCAGTTTTACTAACAAAATTGCCTTTAGAAATAATTGTTTTTTTAACTGTTGTTTCTCCTCCACTATTTTTCCAATTTTTTAAGCCACCATTTAAGATTAAAATATTTTTATGGTCAAAATATCTAAATAAAAACCATGCTCGAGCCGAAGACAATAATGGTGAATTATCGTAAATAATAATTTCATCTTCATTATTAAGCCCTAGTTTTTGCATCATATCTGAAAAAAGATCTTTTGATGGGATCATGTGAGGTAAAGGATTTTTTGGATCTGCAATCTTATTGACATCAAAAAAAACTGAATTTGGAATGTGTTCTTTTTGATATTCTTCCTCAGCATTTAAACCAGAGTCTGGAAGAAAAAACGTAGCATCTAATATTTTTATATTTGGCTTATTAATTTTATTTTTTAGTGTGTTAGGTTCTATGAATAAAGTATTTTTCAAATTTTATCTCCATTTACAGCCAATTAGGGACTACTAAATCCTTTGATTTTAAAAATTCAGGGTTCCATATTTTAGATTGATATCTTTGTCCCGAGTCACATAAAATCGTTACAATAGTGTGTCCAGGACCAAGTTCTTTTGCTAATTTCATTGCTCCAGCTACGTTGATTCCACTTGATCCTCCAAGAAATAAACCTTCATCTTTTAGTAAATCAAATATAATAGTGAGTGCATCGTTATCGCTTATTCTAAAAGATAAATCTAAAGGACAATTTTCTAAATTTTTAGTAACTCTACCTTGACCAATACCCTCTGTTATAGAGTTTCCTTCTGCTTTCATTTCTCCATATTGATAATAATTGTATAAACCAGACCCAAAAGGATCTGATAAAGCTATTTTAATTTTTTTATTTTTTTCTTTTAAAAATAATCCCGTACCAGATAAAGTGCCTCCAGTACCAACTGCACAAGTAAAAGCATCTACTTTACCATCTGTTTGTTCCCATATTTCAGGCCCTGTGGAGTTATAATGAGACATTTGATTTGCTACATTATCAAACTGATTGGCCCAAAGAACCCCATTTTCATGTGTTTTAGCTAAATCTTCAGCGATTTGTTGTGATTGTCTTATGTAATTACCAGGATTAGAATAAGGTAAAGCAGGGACTAATTTTAGTTCACATCCAATTAACCTTAAAGCATCTTTTTTTTCCTGACTTTGGGTTTCAGGCATAATAATTAAGGTTTTATATCCAAGTGAATTTCCAACTAGTCCTAGGCCAATGCCTGTGTTGCCAGCAGTTCCTTCAACAATTATGCCCCCTGGTAATAATTGTTTTTTTTCTATTGCATCTAAAACAATTCCTTTGGCAGCTCTGTCCTTTATAGATGAGCCTGGGTTAAGAAATTCAGCTTTTCCATAAATTTCACAGCCAGTAATTTCACTAGCTTTTTTTAATTTTATCAATGGGGTATTCCCAACCGTATCGACAAAATTATTTTTAATATTATTTTTCATAAATTTTTACTTAACTAATAATCATTATTATATATACAAAAACTATATTAATTTAATATAGAAAATTTAAAATGATTAATTTTAAAAATATTTACTTCTCTATAGGGGGAGTCCCACTTTTTGAAAATGCGTCCGGATTTGTTCCTACTGGACATAAGGTAGGTGTTGTTGGAAGAAATGGAGCTGGAAAAACAACTCTATTCAAATTAATTTTAAATGAAATTATTTTAGACGCTGGGGTGATCGAGGTGCCAAAAAATTATAAGATTGGCTATGTTTCACAAGAAGCTCCATCAACTGAAGTAACATTATTGGACACAGTTTTAGAGGCTGATATTGAAAGGTCAAAACTTTTACACAATGCTCAAATAGAAAAAGATCCAAACAAAATTGCAGAAATTTATACTAGGTTGTCTGATATTAATGCATACTCTGCTGAAGCTAGGGCATCTTTAATTTTAAATGGTCTGGGGTTTAGTAAAGAAGATTTCATTAGACCATGCTCTAGTTTTTCTGGTGGTTGGAGAATGCGTGTTGCATTAGCAAGTGTATTGTTTTCTAATCCAGAATTACTTTTACTAGATGAACCCACAAACTATCTAGATTTTGAAGGTTCTGTTTGGTTAGAAAATTACTTACAAAAATTTAAAAACACAGCTTTGGTAATTTCTCATGATAGAAATTTACTTAATAAATCAGTAACTAGCATATTACATATATCACAAAAAAAATTAATTTTTTATAATGGTAATTATGATTTTTTTGATAACGAAAGAAGAGTTCAATTAGAGCAAAAAATATCTCAAAAAAATAAACAAGATGCCCAAAGAGCTCATTTGGAAAGCTTTATTAATCGTTTTAAAGCTAAAGCCTCTAAGGCTAAACAGGCTCAATCAAGAATTAAAATTTTACAAAAAATGAAACCTATTATAATTGAAGAAAATCAGAAAGTGCCTACCTTCAATTTTGAAAAAAATACAAAGTTTGCTCCACCACTAATTACTATTGAACAGGCATCAGTTGGATATAATAATATTCCAATTTTAAAAAATATAAATTTAAGTATAGATCCAGATGATCGCATTGCCCTTTTAGGAGTAAACGGAGAAGGTAAGTCTACTTTATCAAAATTGATAGCAAAAAAACTAAATTCAATGAAAGGAAAATTAAATTATCCCAAAAAATTAAAAATTGGATATTTTGCACAACATCAACTAGATGAATTAAGGTCAAATGAAACACCCTTTGAACATTTATATTCAAAACTGGACAAAGAAGTACCCTCTAAGATTAGAGCTAAACTAGGTTCTGTTGGCTTTACACAAGATACAATGGATATAGAAGTAAAAAGATTGTCTGGCGGACAAAAAGCTAGATTATTGCTGCTTTTAGTTGTTATTGAAAAACCTGATTTGCTAATTCTTGATGAGCCTACTAATCATTTAGATGTTGAGAGTAGGGAAGCGCTTATAATGTCTTTAAATGATTATACAGGATCTTTAATATTAGTAACTCATGATGCTTTTCTTGTAGAAAGATTAGTTGATCGTCTTCTTATCATTAAAGATGGAAATGTGTCTGAATTTTTAGGTGATATTAATGAATATAAAAAAGTAGTTCTAAATAATAATACAATTAAAGGCAAACATAAGGAAGTTAGCAGTAAAAAGATAGTAAACAATCAATCTAAGACATCTAGCACTAAAGATATAAAAAATCTTTTAATAAATTGTGAAAACAAAATTTCAAAATATGAAAAACAAAAAAGTATTTTAGAAGATGAAATGTTGCTTGAAAATTTTTACGAAGCTAATAATCAAAAACGTATTCAGGAAGTTAATATTGAATTAAAAACTTTGATAAATCTTATCACTGAAGAAGAAAAAAAATGGGAAGAACTAGTAGTTAAAATAGAAAAGCTAAATTAATGAATTCGTTAGAAGCTTATACTAGTCTTTTTATTTCTTCGTTTTTTTCTTCGACAATACTTCCTGGACATTCTGAAATAACATTAACAACTCTTTTTCTATTAGAAAAATATTCACAGTTTTTGCTCATTTTCTTTGCAAGCCTAGGTAATATATTAGGTTCAATTGTTAATTGGTTCTTAGGATTATATATAACAAAATTTATTAATAAAAGTTGGTTTCCTTTTTCAAAGAAACAATTGGATAAGGCTTCTTCATGGTATTTAAAATATGGTAAATGGTCTTTATTTCTTTGTTGGGTTCCTATAATTGGAGACCCATTAACAATT
>CACAAB010000030.1 GCA_902530325.1 uncultured SAR116 cluster alpha proteobacterium
ATAATGAAAACTATTATAAACCTAAAAAGTAATAAATTTAATTTAATCAAATTTGTATAAATTAGCAAAGTGTTATACTTAAAAAAATATCCTTTTCAAGCTTTAGGGATGTGTGTTTGGCTAAAATTTATAGTTAGGAAAGAAATATAATGGATACCATAATACAAAAAGATAGAGAAGACATGGAAATCATAGCTAAATCAAATAACGATTATCCAGTTCTAATGATTAACCAAAATAGATATTTAAAGAGTGAATTTCCAGACGGTGAACTTTATTCAAAATGGAGGACAATAAATAAAAAAATGATAAGTGAGGTTAATGGAAAGGTTATATGGACTATAAAAGTGGAGGCTCCACATTTAATTAATGGAAATCTAGAACCGTTAGATGAAATATTAGCTTATTGGTATCCGTCTCATAAAGCTTTTTTATCAATGATTAATAGCCCTCATAGAAAAGATAATTTTGAATTAAGAAAAAAGTTAATAGTCTATGCTGTAATTCATAGATGTGATGGAAGAAACGCTCCACAAATCAAGTAGACTTCCATAATGAAATACTAATAGTGTAATCAGTGTCGCTGGTACATTAGATGTGGTTATAGTGTCTGTATGACTATGTATGAGTAAGGTATAGATAGTTACTTTTATTTAAAAACAGCAGACACATCTCCAAACAAAGATGATGTAACTTCTATTAACTTTTTATCATTTATTGGAATTGGTGGACCATATGCTCCAGTTAAAATCAAGTTTCCTTTTTTTAATATATTATTTCTTTTTGCCTGTTCTAAAACAAACCATTCTATCTCTGACAACATATCATGAGGCCATTTTTTTTTTGTCCAGCTATCAATTTTTTCTTTATCATAAATTAATTTAAGGTCTGTAATTTCATTAATGTTAGGCTTGTTAACACCAGTTCCACATACAACTCCGGCATTTATCGCATTATTTGAAATATGTTCGGCACCATAAGGCTCTTTCCCGTAAAATACTTTATTGTGTATTTCAATTATTGGATGGATAGTATCAATTGAATCTAATAAATATTCATAATTAATCTGATTAGGTTCCAAATCACGATTTAATATAATACCAAACTCAGCTTCCATAGCTGGATTTGAATAATCTTTTTTATCTAATTCTACACCATTTGTATGCAGTTCACTTTCCCATAAACGTCCCCAAGCTGGATGAGAAAAACCATATTTTTTTTGTGTTTGTTTTGAAATGCTACCAATTTTATAACCAACTACTTTTTCACCTCTCTTTGTTCTAAGGTTAGTTACAATTGATTGAATTTTATAAGCGTCTACAACACTTATGTTGATATTATTTTTAAATAAAATACTAGGATTTTTTAGGTCATAATCGTTTAAAATTTTCTGAGCATAACTTTCTAATTCATTTTCAGTTAATTCTGCCATAACATCATTCCCTACTCATCCACATTCTATCTCTGTCTCTCCAGTGAGAGTATTCACTATCTGCATTAATTATGTCATCAACTTCAATAGTTCCGTCACTATTATTGATAGGCTTCTTATCTTCATCAAGTCTTATTTTATTATGAATAACTTTTTCAACTAAATCTCTTTTCTCACTTAGACTTGAATTAAACCTCTCATAATATGCTCTTCTCATGGCTTCTTCTAAGCCACCTTTATCACCATATCCATGATGCATTACAAAACTATCATGTATAGGTAACGCAGGTGCATCCGAGTTTGCAAATTGAAGCATCACACTTTCAGCTATACAACTATCTTCAAATTGTAGTTTGTTACCAAGTCCTTTAAAGAATAAATCTCTAATAGGTTTATGTGCATTCAGTATTTCTTCTTTTAATTCTTTCCATGTCATTCCTATTGCATCTAACTCTATACCATCAGGCTTTCTATCAAGCGTTGTAGTGGCTTGGAACATAGCATTAAAGGCTTCTTTTACAACATCACGATGTTCTATACCCGCTACTCTACTGTATGCATCTTCGCTTCCTAACTCATGATTGTATCTGTTATAAATCATGTTTGGGTTCATTTGTGAGAAGTCATATTCTGTTACTTTTTTGCTATCTATGGTAATAAACTGTCTGTACTCCTTTGGTACATTTTGCCACCATCCTCTATAAAATCTTCCACCTTCATTGAAAGTGTTATTAGTAAAGATACGAACTAAAACTTTATGCGTAAGGTCTATTGGTTGTTTGTCATTATCCAATAAAAGTCTTTCTTGTAATTCACTAACTTCAGTGTCTTTAATTTGTAAATCAAGGATGTGTTTTGAAAAACAATGGTTAATCTTTCTAAGATTTATTCTCCATTGTTCTGTATCTTTATCTTCATCATAAGGAACTATCTGTTTTCTTCCATTTACTTTATTCCTAAGCAAAATAGTTTGAATATCAATATTAGGTTTAAGCGTTATTGCTGGATGTCCCTCTAGTTCTTCAAACATTTCAGTAAGACGATGAGTAGCTTTATATCTTGTTAAACTACCTTCCATTTTAATACGGTCATAATAACCATCTTGTACAACATAAATCATGTCTAGTTCTTGAAGACCATTAAATGCATGAATAGCCATACGGTATGTTAAATTTGGGTCACGATATTGTTTTAATGCTGAGTAAAAGTTCTTATTCTTTTGCATTGATGAATGATCATCTGGATGTGTGTGATGCTTATTCCATAAACCAATTAAAAGATATCTAACTGCATAATCAAAGCGAAGTTGTTCATCATCTTTCCATGAACGCTTTAGAACAACATTATTACCAATGTCCTGAGTTAATTTTTTGCAAAGTTCATCAAATGAATTCATTGTTATCTTAATCTTTATGGATTGAACAATGTTATTCTGAACTATGATTGAAACCAGAATGATGCTTTTTGAATTTGGCACCAAAAGGAGTTAGTGCATCAATTAAATCTTGTTTAGAGTTGCCAAAAACTAGCCATTCTTTAATGTCAACATGATTCATTACTTCTTCGGCTATAGGGCTTGACATATGGTTGTTTAAACGTTGCATTGCACCGTCACTGTCAATAAATGACTCTACTAATGTTGCTTCTGAATTATCATCAGATAAATACCATTCATAACTTATAGTTTTTTCTTCCTTTAAATTGAACACATATTTTGCGGCACGGTCTTTTGCCCATGTTTGAAATTCATTAGCATCAGATTTGATACTACATTGAATGACAAATATTATTTTTTGTGATTTTGTATTTAGTTCTCTCATTATATTTTCCTCATTTAATTCAATTTAATCATATATGAACATAATAAGTTATAACATTTTTGAATTTAGGTTATTTATTTTTATAAAAAAATATAATTTTACTCTTTAAAATCCCCTTCTACAGCATACCCTAACTATAAATATCTAGCCATACCCATCTTGTCTCATACAGCTACTATAACCACATCTCATATACTATTGAATATACTGGCATTAATGCTGCCGTATGAGACATTAAAATGTTTACGCTTCATTAGTTATTTGTAATGTCTCAATTAAATAAATTAATTATTAATTTTTCGCAGCGTATGTTTTAGCAGCAGTTGCGTTGAATTCTAAAGCTACACACTCAGTATCGCCTTCAACCCAACCATCATGTCCAGGTTCAATTACATATACATCACCAGCAACAAAGGTATCAATAGTACCATCATTATGCTTCGCTGACATGGAACCTGATAGTACAGTTCCAACATGACGTGCTTGACAACTCTCTCCACCTACTACAGGTTTAATACAAGTTGACCAACTCCAACCTGGTTGAAGTACCATTTTCGCTGCGGCAACGCCACCTAAGTCACAGACATGAACATTTGCTTTATCTGGACTGCGAACTTCATCCGGCTTATTGAAAGATTTTTTAACTATTCCTGACATGATTTACTCCTGTTTAAATGTATATCTTATTTTTCTATTATTACATCTATATAACAATACAAATTAATACTTCACTTTGTTAGTTATATATTCTGAATGATTTTACTTAGGATTTAAACATAAAAGTTATTCAATCTGCTGCAAACTCTAACTATACATATCTAGCTATATCCTCATATATTCTTATTACTTTTACAGTCTTATATTATTAAATATGTAAATGCTTTACAGATAAATCATTATAAATGAGTATAAACTATGGTATTAAGTAAATTAAAAGGAACATCCAATGAATAAATTAATAATAAAATTTTTAGGCATATTAGTTATAGCACTATTTGCAAATGTAGCCAATTCAAAACAACTAAAACCACAAGTGACAGTATTACATTCAAGTTCTAAATCTAGTGCAGGTGAAGGTATTTCTTATCCTAAAGGTACTCCAAAATTGACTATTGCTCAGGTCATATTTCCAGTGGGTGGAAAATTACCAAAGCATACCCATCCTGCACCCCTTATCGTGCATATAATGTCAGGGGAGGTTACCTCAGAACGTCCTAATGGAAAAAAGGTAGTCTATAAGGCTGGAGATACGTTTGTAGAAGCAACAAATTCACCTCACACAGTTACAAATACAGCTAAAACTCCCACAATAGTGTATGCTGTAATTGCTGGAGCTGAAGGTCTTGGACCACTTACTGTATTCGCCAAATAATTAGAAATTTAAATAGTAATCTACCCTATAAAATACTCACAGGGTGGATTACCATTTAATAGGTTTCTACAAATTTTAATATAAGTGTTACCACAATCATTCCTGACTCATGCAGACTCATACAGCCACTGTAACCACATTGGATGTACAATTGATTCCAATAAAAGTAACAACTCTGTATGTCTCTCTATGACTTATTCAAATGGTTAACACTATTTACACCTTATCTGCTGCTGAGCTTATGAATACTATACCTACAAGGGCGGGGTGGCACACGTGTGGGGTAGGATTACACTTATAGTGTTACAGTTAAGTGATACATATTCATGTTCACGTTCTCTATACTAAGAACGCTAATTTTGTGTGTAACATTTAGGGTAGACCAAACGGTAGACCATTTTGTGCCTGTTGACACAGATTCAGTAATACATAAACTGAGTGTAGAGCTTGTATTCAACTACAAGTGGTGCATTACAAGTGAACACAACTTCACTCAGAGCGCACCATTTCATGTGACTATGTCGCCCTAAGTAATTGATATGTAAGCATATTTTGTTTAAGCAATAATGTGTTACGTATAAACTGATGCACAAACTGTTAAACATAAATTGCTCTTTATTTTAAATAAATATAATCTTTTAAGTATTTTATATTTTTGTAAAAATTTAAATTAGGAGTTTCTATTGGAGACAAAAGCAAATTTAATGACTTATAATACTTTTACTTTTAAGACAGAGGCACAAATGCTTCTTTTTATAAGGATTTGGGAAGATAATGGTACAGCACTATTTGATAAACTTAAAAAAAAAGGATGTACTAGGTTTTGTCTTAATCAAATATGGAATGTAAAGGGAACATTTAAAACATCTATATTATTTGAATATGAAAGTCCAAATGCATTTAAACAATGTCAGATAGAGTTAGAGAATTTTACTAAAAACCTCATGAAGGAAATAGAAGCTGCTGACCCTGTTATAGAAGCTAGTAGAAATATTGTTCTTCAAGACTTGAGAGTTTAGCTATTTCCCTAAGAATAAACAATTCACTACAACGACATTCTATTTAATAAAATTTGATTACAATAAGCTAGTTGTATAACTCACTATTATTTTAATTAATTATTAATTAAACTTCTCCGAAATAGATACGGATTATTTTTACTATGAAGAATATACTTAAACTTCAAAAACTGAAATTCCTCGGCTTCCCTCTATTTTTGCCATAGTCATCAATTCTTTTGTTTTAGGAAGAGTATTGAAATGTTTATCTAAATACTCAACGTTTGCTTCAAATGCTTCTTTAGTATCGTATTCAAATAAAATTCCTAATTTAAATGTATCACCTTTGTTCCAAATACGAGTACATACAAAACGTTTTAAACCACGTTTTTTCATTTCAGGTGCCCATACTTTACTAGTATTATCAATATGATTTATCATCTCGTTCATCTCAAATTCGGTAGTAAAGACAAGAGTAGTATAATTGATGAGTGCAGACATCTTCATATTTCCTTTTTTAATTCTCAAATTATCATATAATTTAAAGTTTATTACAATCAATTATGAAATTTTAACTGTAAACAAATTCCCCATCTGTTGCACACCCTAACTATAAATATCTAGTCATACCCCCATGACCCATGCCCGGGGAGTGTGCAACACTTTAAGTGATACATATAAGTGTAATTAAAGAGGGGTATATTAACACACCTACACACCCACTTGCTCTGTACTAATAACAGTTAATTTAACTGATGCACAAACTGATGCACATTTCGTGCGTATTGACATTAAGAATGTAATACATAATCTAAGGGTATAGCTTATGTAGCAGTGTGTGTGGTGCATATAAAGAGCATAGAACTTCCCTCAGAGCGCACCATTTCACTATAACTTAATGTGATAACACATTGATATGTAAGCATATTTTGTTTAAGTATTGATGGGTGATGTACATGTTAAAATATTTTGTATTATTTATCATATTATGTTTATCTAATGTCAATTTAGGCTTTACTAAACAATTGTCAGACGGAACTACAAATGATTTAGCAAATCAATGTTTTAAATCACATGAATACAACGCAAAAAATTATGGAAGAACTCTAAACAAAAAGTACTCTAATAAAAAAGCTAATAAGCTTGAATATGAAATTAGTAATTATAAAATTTTCGCACATATTTCAATTACAATTAAAGATAATTATAAAGAAGAATTTGATGTAAACTGTTTTTTTAATTCTAAAGCATATGTTGTTTGTTTTAGCGACCCTTATAATTTAAAAAATGAAGAGAAATCACAACAAGTTGAATGTTGGAATAAACCTATTCGTTTTTAATTTATATTTTGAGTATCCAATTATATAATATTTTAATGTTATAACCTTTACCATATCCCTGCCCTATACTTTTTAAACTCCATCCACCTAATTGGTCTATCACTTCTGAAGGACATTCAACTGCTCTTAATCTGTCTCTAAAACTATGTCTAAACCCATGAACTACATAGTCATTAAACAGTTTCTCTTTAAGCCACTTATTTAAAGCTGCACTTGCTGAGTTTGCATTGCATCCTTTTGAGGAAGTATATCTTGGGAAAGCAAACAAATTATCTTTATTATGCTCTAGGATTCTCTTACAAGCCCACACAGACTCTTTTGTTAATGGGATACACCTTTCACTAGCCCTAGTCTTTAAACGCCTCCATGGATGAGGAATGAGTCTTATATGAGGTGTCTCACAATCAAGGTTAATATCTGATTTAAGAAGACCTGCCCCCTCGCCTAATCTCATTCCAGTATCACTAAGTAAAGCTACTAACCATCTTAAATCATCATCATATTCTCGGCATAATGATTGGATATGTTTAATTGTCTCTTTAGGAATACTTTGTCTATATTGTTTAACCTCTATCTCAGGCATATAAGTTTTAGAAAATGGGTTATTTATATCTAATCCATGCTCTTGAATAGTCAGATTTATAATAGCCTTAACAGACGAAAACACTCTCTTAACTGTTGATAAGGACATACCCTGCTCTATCAACCAATCACGGAATTTACTAGCATCAATAGAAGAATATGACCTAATAGATTTATTACCCAATACCTTAATGATATATTCAACATTTCTAGTTGCAGTTCTTATAAAGGTTTTATCCTTGCCTTCACCTTTAAGTCTTAGATATAAATCTAATGAATCTGAAATTAATGGACTACTATCATCTAAATCTTCATTGGAACTTACCAAATGAATAGCTGGTATATCCATCTTCTGAAGTCTCAATCCTAACCAGTAATCATCAAGACGTTGGCATATTGATTTAGTAGCACGAATAGCCACTCCATTTGATTTAGTTCTTAGACTCATAGAGATACGGTCAGATGAATAGTAAGATTTCACATCATCTGGAACACGTCTTACAAAGTAATAAATACCATCTCTACATCTAATATAAGGAACATTTTTGTGCATCACCATGTACATCACCCATCAATACTTAAACAAAATATGCTTACATATCAATGTGTTATCACATTAAGTTATAGTGAAATGGTGCGCTCTGAGGGACTCGAACCCCCAACCTTTTGATTCGAAGTCAAATACTCTATCCAGTTGAGCTAAGAGCGCTTTTATTAAACGATGAACATATAACAAATTTCAAATAAAAAATATAATTAATCTTTTTGAATAGGAGGCATAACCCCTTCTGGAATTGGGCAAACGTAGGGATTTTGAGAAATTTGTTTATCAAATTCCTTTTTAGCTTCTTCAATTTGTGTTGGATTTTTTATTAGAGAAGATGCAGTAGATGCCATGATTTTTGCAGCATGTATCATACCTTTATGGGCTGCAGCAGATTTTCCTTGAGCTACAGTTTGCCATGTATGAAACGGTGTTCCTACGGCACAAGTTGCTACACGTGCTTGAACTGTTGGAACTACCCAACTAACATCACCAACATCAGTGGAACCGATACCACCATTATTTGAACTATCTAAAGGGGCAACAAAATCACATAGTGGTAAATCTAAGGGTGCATTTATACCGATTCTTTGAAAGCTATCTAAAATTTCGGTTTCTGTAAATGTTGAACGAATTTTATTAGCAAAATTAATATCATTTTTATCAAATTTAACAGGTCCTAACTTATCCCACTCAGTTTGCATTAACTTTTCTAATGGCTTATTTCCTAATAAATTTGAAACTCCACTATAAACTTTTTTCTCTACTGTTGTTTCAGTCATTAGAGAAGCGCCATCTGCAATTTTATAAACTCTATCAACTAAAGAGCGGAGTTCCATTAAATTTGAAGCTCTAATTAAATGTCGAACAGTTGCTTTATGGTGAACTACATTTGCTGCATTGCCTCCAGTATCCATGTAAGCATAATGCACTCTAGCTGTATCAGGCATATGTTCTCTCATATAATTCACTCCAACATTCATTAGCTCAATTGCATCTAAAGCACTTCTACCCAAATGTGGTGCGGTAGCTGCATGAGCTGCTTTACCAAAAAATGTAAAATCAATTCTTGAATTAGCTAGAGAAATTGGTTTGTTAACAGAATTAAAAGTAGCTGGATGCCAACATATGGCAACATCAACATTATCAAATAATCTATCTCTTGCCATATAAGTCTTAGCAGCCCCACCCTCTTCTGCAGGACATCCGTAATATCTTACTCTAGCTTTAATATTATTTTGTAGTAGCCAGTCTTTAATGGCGGTGGCAGCAAGGAGTGAGGCAGCGCCAAGCAAATTATGTCCACATCCGTGACCATTTGTAGTATTTTCTATTGGTTTATATTCAGCAATTCCTGCTTCTTGGCTTAAGCCAGGCAAAGCATCAAATTCACCTAATATTGCTATAATTGGGCCATCTTCTCCAAATTCACCCATCACTGCAGTTGGCATATTACATATATTTTCTGTAACTTTAAATCCTTCCTTTTTTAACATACTAGTATGCTCTGATACTGACTTGAATTCTTGATATAAAATTTCAGGAGTATCAAAAATTCGATCTGAAAATTTTATAAATTCATCTTTTTTATTTTCAACTAATTCCCAAACTTGTTCTTCGTTTTTCATTTTAAACCTCTCATCTTACAAAATAATTGAAAATGATTAACTGATTATTTTATCAATTGACAAACTGGCATTTAATAAATCTTTTGTATACTCTTCGTTAGGATTAACAAAAACAGTATTTACATTTCCTTGTTCCACTATTCTTCCTGATTTCATAACAATCACTCTATCAGCTAAATCTCTGACAACCTGTAAGTCATGAGCTATAAATAGATACGAAAGTGAGAATTTATTTCTTAAATTAGATAATAATTTAATAATTTGAGCCTGGATAGATACATCAAGAGAAGAAACAGCCTCATCACAAATAATAATTTCTGGATTTAAGGCTAAGGCTCTTGCAATAGCAATTCTTTGCCTTTGACCACCAGAAAATTGATGTGGATATTTTTGAGCATCATCTGGTTTTAAACCCACACTTGTCAACAATTCAGAAACTCTTTCAACATAGAATTTTTTTTGTAAAAAATCTGAGTGAATCACCCATGGCTCGGATATAATATCATGGACATTCATTGTGGGATTTAATGAAGCGTATGGATCTTGAAAAACAACCTGTACTTTTCTTCTAAAATTAAATAAATCTTTTTTGTTAAAATCAAAAATATTCTGCCCATGATATAAAATTGTACCGCTTGATGGTTCAATCAATCTTAAAATTAAATTAGATATTGTTGTTTTTCCTGAACCTGATTCTCCAACTACTCCCAAAATTTCATTATTAAAGAGATTAAAACTAACATCATCACAAGCGACCGTGTCATATACTTTTGAAATATTTTTTACTTCTAAAATTGGATGATTTTTTTTATTTTTTATTTTTGTATTAAGGTTTGTTAATTTTCCAGGAATAGAATTCATTAATTGTTTTGTGTAAGTATCCTTTGGGTTAATAAAAACATCCCTTAGAGAACCACTTTCTACTATTTCACCATTTTTTAAGACAATAACATTATCTGCCACTTTTGCAGCTTCTCCTAAATCATGAGTTATTAAAATCAATCCCATGTTTCGTTCGTCTCTAAGTTCTGCTAGTAATTCTAGAATTTTAGATTGAATAGTTACGTCTAGAGCAGTAGTAGGTTCATCAGCTATAATTATGTCTGGTTCTAAAGCAAGAGCCATTGCAATCATCACTCTTTGTCTTTGACCACCAGAAAATTGATGAGGAAAATCTTTTGCTCTTTTTGAGGGATTGGGTATTTTTACTCTATCTAAGAGCTTAACAGCTTTGTCCCAACTCTCATCTTTTGAAAAATTTTTATGTACTTGAAAACACTCAGCTATTTGTGAGCCTACAGAAAAGACAGGATTTAGGTGAGATAAAGAATCTTGGAAAATAATGGCAATCTTACTGCCCATTAACGTCCTTCTTTGAGTTTCAGATAGTTTTAAGATATCCTTATTATTAAGAAATATTTCTCCACTTTTTATTCTACCAGGTGGACAAGATAAAATTCCCATGATAACTGAAGCAGTTACACTTTTACCAGAGCCACTCTCTCCAATAATTGCAAGTGTTTGTCCCTTTTTAAGATTAAAATTAATTCCTTTTACAGCGTCAATTGTTTCTTCAACAGTATCAAAAGAAACTGCTAAATTGGAAACTTTTAATAATAAGGTTTCATTACTACTCATTTTTATCACCAATGTTTTCTAACCGCCATCTTTGCCTTGGATCTAAAACAATTCTTAACCATGACGATAATAAATTTAAAGATAATGCCACTAACATAATAATTAAACCCGGGAAAAAAGCTAACCACCAAGCAATTTGAAGGTAATTTCTTCCTTGAGCAACCATCAGTCCCCAAGTCACTTCAGGAGGCTGTATTCCTACACCAAGAAAACTTAAAGCAGATTCACCTAACATAACAAATGCAAAGTCTAGTGTGGCTATTGTAATTAATGTGGGAATAGTAAGAGGTGCAACATGTTTGAAAATAATTCTTGAGTTAGACGCACCCATAGATATTGCGGCCGATACAAACAATCTTTCTCTTATTTCGAGAACTTCTGCCCTAGCTGTTCTCATATATATAGGCATTCTTGTAAATGCAAGAACAATAACCAAATTTAATAACCCAGGATCAAACATATATAAAACGATCACGGCTAGTAAAAGTGATGGGAAACTCATAATTATATCAGCCATTCTCATGATTAAATTTCCTATTCTGTCACCATAATAACCTGAAATTAGCCCTAAAATCCCACCCAAAGTCATAGATAAAATAACTGCGCTACCTGCAATAAACATTGTATTTTGTGTAGCAACCACTAATCTTGCTATCATACTTCTTCCTAAAGCATCAGCTCCAAAAAAATACATAAAATGATGATCAAAAGAAAATGGTTCTAAATTTCTAAGTCTTAAATTCATTTTTGTATAAGATTCACTTATTAAAAATGGTCCAAAAATTGCTAAAAAAACCATAAATGTTAAAAAAATAATAGATATAAAAGCTAGTTTATCATTTAAAAAAAGAGACAAAATTCTCTTTAAATTATTTGATGAATTATTATTTTTTTTAACTAACTGCATATCACTTATGTCTTATTCTTGGGTCTAGAACTGCATATGCAATATCAATTATTATGTTAATGGAGAGTATAACTATTGCTGTGATTAAAATTGAAGCTTGTACAACGGCAAAGTCTCTTTGCATTATTGAATCTATCATGAGCTTACCAATTCCAGGCCATCCAAATATTGTTTCCACAATAACTGCACCATTAGCAATGGCTGCAGCTTGATCACCAGCAACTGTAATTACAGGAAGCAAACCATTTCTAAGAGCATGTTTGAAAATTACTGCTTTTTCTTTCACCCCTTTTGCCCGTGCTGTTTTTACAAAATCAGAACTTAGAGCAGTAATCATTGATCCCCTTACTACTTGCACTAAAAGTCCAAGTGGTCTAATAACCAAAATACCTATTGGCATTATCCAATATGGGACACCTCCAATTCCTGAGGTAGGCAACCAACCTAGGGAAACGGAAAATATTAAAATTGCTGTTATAGCAACCCAAAAATCTGGGGCACTTGCAGCAGTTAAAGATACAACCCTTGAAATTCTATCAAAAATTCCATTTGGTCTATATGCCGCTAGAGAACCTATTAAAATAGCGCCTACAAGAGCTATTGACATTGCAACAGCGGCTAAAGATAAAGTAACAGGAATTGCCTCTAAGACTATGTCAATGGCAGGTCTTTCTTTTCTAAGTGAATAACCAAGATTACCATCAGTTAAGTCTCCTAAAAATTTTCCAAATTGAATGTAAATAGGATCATTAAATCCATGTTTTTCAGAAAATTCTTTTCTAACCTCTAATGGAGCGTCTATAGGTAGATACAAGTGTCCAGGGTCACCAGTTAGACGAGCTAGAAAAAAAACCATCACGAAAAGTCCAGTGATAGCTAAAATACTAGAAAAAATTCTTTTAGATAAATATTGTCTCATAAATTTATTTTAATTTAAAACAAAGTTTCCAACCAGAAATATATCTGGTTGGAAAAGTTTTTATAATATTAATTAAATTTAACCTGAGAAATTTGAATTTCACTATTAGTAGAAATAGTAGGAGTAAATTTAATTCTAGGGTTCACACGAGAAAATCCAACCATATGAAACATTTGAACATCTGGTATAATTTCTTCATGTAATCTCTTTTGTGCTTTACGCCAAGTATCTCTTCTTTTGTTTCCAGTAGCTGCAGTAGCCTCTGTAATCCAGGCATCTACTTGTTTATCACAAGTTGTAGATTGGGCACCTTTACATGCATATTTATTAAACATAGAAAATACAGCATCACCATTATTATTATCATGTTGACTTTGTTGTAAGGCTGGACCTCTATCTTCAGCATAAGGTCTACTTAAAAAGTTTAGCCACCCTGCTGTTTCCATCATTTTAATTTTTATGTTGAAACCAACTTCAGTCAACATGGCATGCATTGCTTCCATTGCTTCTGTGGAATTAGGATAAATACCTAATCTTCCAATCAAAACAATTTCCTTATCTACTGGGACACCGTCTGCCTTAGCAGCTTTTACTAATCTTTTTGCTTCAGCAGGATCATATGGCCATGGCTTAAGATTTGGGTTGTGGCCGTTGATACTTGGAACAACAATCTGGGTCATTTTGACAACGCCTTTAGGAAAAATTGTTCCCATTAATCCATCGAGGTCAATAGCTAGATTCATAGCCTTTCTTACTCTAATGTCGTTTAAAGGAGCTCTTGTCAAATCAATCCTTAGTCTAGAAGTTTCTGAGTTAAAATAACTAAAATCCATTTTTGGGTCATTGGCGTCTTGGACACCAATACTTGCGGCTATATCAGCTTCACCAGTTTTAACTATAGCTGCTCTAACTGCTGACTCATTTCTCCAAACATAAGTTGCATTTTCAACTTCTGGCTTATCTCCCCAATATCCATCAAACCTTTTTAAGGTAACAGATTGACCTGGGGTCCATGTATTAAATAAATATGGTCCAGTTCCTTTTGGATCACGAACACCTTTTGCCTCTTGAGTATTCGGACTCACTATAGTCATAGTACCCATCAAAGCAGGCATAATAGGTTGAGGTGATTGAGTTTTAACAGAAATAGTATGACTTCCAATTACAGAAGCTTTTAATTTAATATTCCCAAAAAACTTTGTTCTAATTTCACAATCATACTTAGGATTTAAAGCGCGATTAATTGACTTAACAACAGCTTTTGCATTTAAATCTTCACCATCATGAAATTTAATACCTTTTCTAATATTAAACTCCCAGGTAAGATTGTCTTTTTGCTTCCAAGATGTTGCAAGCCTTGGTGTTACAGATCCATCAGCAGGATTTATTTCAGTCAGCGTTTCAGTAACATTTTGCTTTACTATTTTCCCAACCACTGATCTTGTGGCTTCACAAGGATCAACTATGTCAGGTTCCTCAGCTATTACAATAGTTATATCTTTGCCAGCAGAATAAGCTGGAGAAAACAAACTTCCAAATGCCATAATTGTAGCTGCAGAAATTGCAAATGATAATTTTTTTAATTTCATAATTTATTTTCCTCCTTTAGTTTATTTAATAAATTTGATTTAAAAATTTTTCCTCCTTTCAAAATTATTTTATTCTATAAATCGTAATTTAATTTAACTCTTTCAAGTTTTTGAAGAGTTTTTAAATATTTTGGTTTTGGCTCTTCTCCATATGTGTAAGGCCAATTGGTATATGAAACTTCTCCAACATAAATACTGCCCTCACTATCTAGTGATATACCGTGTGGTGCTTGAAATTGACCTAATTCAAATCCAGCTCCATTATCACCACCTAAACGTGATATTAAATTACCCTTATTATCTAGAATACTTAACCTTGGGCCTAAATTTTTGTATTTTCTATTGACCAAAAGTCCTGGCCCCAATTCTCCAACAATACAAATTGGGCATTTACCTCTAGGCATAAACAAGCCACATGGTCGATGAAGATTATTCCACTGTGTCTCGTATTTACCCTCTGTATTAAAAACTTGCACCCTGTGATTTTCTCTATCGGCTACGTAAATCCATCCATCATCATCAGCTACGATATTGTGGACAAGATTAAATTGACCAGGTCCCGTCCCAGACTCACCAAATGTTTTGATCAGTTTTCCGTCAGGAGAATACTTATGAACACAAGCATTTCCATAACCATCGGATACAAAAATGTTATTATTTGGACACAATGCCGTATGGGTACATCTATGAAATGGCAAATTAGACATAAATTCTGACGGTTTCCCGGGGACTCCAATTTGAAAAATTAATTTACCATCAGGAGACATTTTTTTCACCGTATGATCCCCGTCATCGGTACAATATATGTGATCATCTGGACCAATATGAATTCCATGAGGTCTTGAAAAGAGATTTTCACCCCAAGACCTCAAATAATTACCTTTTATATCAAAAATAATCATTGGGTGTTCGCCTCGGTTAAAGACAAAAACCTCATCTTTACTGTTTACAGCGACACCTGCAACATCCATGAATGACCATTCTTCAGGAAGCTTTGCCCAATCTTCGACAACTCTATACTTAAATTCGCCTTGACCAAGTAGAA
>CACAAB010000031.1 GCA_902530325.1 uncultured SAR116 cluster alpha proteobacterium
TTTAATTTCTGTAGTTTCTCTATTTGGTATATCTAATGTTATTGCCGGTGATCTTCCAAAAAATATTGCTTGGACTGCATATGGAACTACTTCATCAGGTTATGCTCAATCTGTAGGAATTGGACAAATGCTTAAAAAAAATTACGGTACTGACCTAAGGATTATACCTGGGAAAAATGATGTTTCTCGAATGGTTCCTTTGAAAGCTGGACAAGCTGAAATCTGTGCTTGTGGAATAGCAAGCTTATTTGCTCAAGAGGGCGTGTTTATGTTTGCAGATAAAAAATGGGGACCAATGAAAGTTTACAATATGTTCAATAATATTGGAAGAAATGGTCAAACAGTTGCCACAGCCAAAGATGCAAACATTAAAACAATGGCTGATCTTAAAGGAAAAAGAGTTACTTGGGTAAAAGGATCTCCAGCTCTTAATGGGAACATGTCAGGTTTTTTAGCCTTTGGTGGCCTAACATGGGATGACGTTATTAAGGTAGAGGTTTCAGGTTACGGAGCATCTGCTAATGCTGTTATTAATGGTCAAGCAGACGCAAGTATGGGTTCTTCTGTAAGCAGTATTTTTAATAAAACAAATGCTTCACCTAGAGGTCTTTTCTTCCCACCAATGCCACATAACGATGAAGCAGGTTGGAAAAGAGCAATAGCTGTAGCGCCTCATTTTGCTAAAGCAGTTGTAACAAACTTTATAGGATCTTCCGATAGTAATAAATCTTTTGAAGGCATGAATTATCCTTATCCAATTTTTGTAACAATGGAAAAAACATCTGAAGATTTATCATATCATCTGACTGAAGCTGTTATGGAAAATTATGATCAATTTAAAGATTCTGGACCTGGAATGGACGGATACCAATTATCAAATCAAAATTTTAGTTGGATTTTTCCATATCATCCTGGAGCAGTTAAATATTACAAAAAGAAAGGTGTTTGGACATCAAACCATGATAAACATAACGCAAACTTAATAAAAAGACAGGATGTCCTAGCTAAAGCTTGGCAAAAAACTTTAAAGGCAAATTTATCTGGTGACTCTTTTAAGAAAAGATGGCTTGAAAATAGAGCATCTGCGTTAAAAGCTGCTGGTATGCCAAATGCATATAATTAAAAAATAATCTGATAAGGTAAAACTTAGTTTTACCTTATCAAAAATTGGAATTAAATATGTCCAAAAATCAACTAGAAGATTCTTTAATTAGAAATAGAACTCCAAACAATATTTCTAACTATATTTTAAGGTTTGCTGCTATAACATCTTCTTTTATTTCAATTTACATGTTGTTCGGTGTCGGGAATTTTTTAGGAACATACGTATTGCTAGATACTGAGTATCTTTATGCAATGATTGCTTTATTATTACCTTTGCCATTTATTATATATCATCCTACTCCTAGAAGAGGAAGCAAAATACCTTGGTATGATATAATTTTTGCTGCTTCAACCTTTATAACTGCAAGTTATTTTTGTTATAATGGATCATTAATTTTAGAAGAAGGCTGGGAATATCTCGCACCAATATACGCTAAAATAATGGCATTTATTTTATGGCTTTTGGTTTTGGAGGCTAGTAGAAGAGCCGGTGGAAATGCAATTTTTATTATTTGTTTAATTATTTCTATATACCCAGCAATTTCAACTTTTCTGCCTGGTTTTTTAAATGCGCCATCACAACCGTGGGATACCACTGCTACATTTCATATTTTTGGTACAGAAAGCATTATGGGTATACCAATGACTGCTTTTGCAACTCTAGTTGTTGGTTTTTTAATTTTTGGAGTAGCTCTTCAACATACTGGAGGTGGTTCATTTTTTTTAAATTTAGCTTTTGCGCTTTTAGGTACTAGAAGAGGAGGACCTGCAAAAGTTTCAATTTTTTCTTCTGGTCTTATGGGGTCAATGAGTGGAAGTGTAATTACAAACGTTTTAACCACAGGTGTTCTATCAATACCAGCAATGAAGAAAACTGGTTTCAAATCGTCTTATGCTGCTGGTGTAGAGGCATGTGCATCTACAGGTGGAGTATTAATGCCACCAGTTATGGGAGCAACTGCTTTTGTGATGGCAACCTTTTTAGAGGTCCCATACTCTGAGATTATTATTGCAGCTGCATTTCCTTCTATATTATATTATTTTGGTCTCTTTATGCAAATAGACGCCTATGCAGCAAGAAATCACCTTAAGGGTTTACCTACAAATGAACTTCCATCCATAAAAAAAGTTTTAAAAGAAGGTTGGTATTTTATATTTGTGTTTGTGATGTTAATTTTGATGTTACTTTATATGCAAAGAGAAGCACAGGCCCCTTACTACGCCACAGCTACATTATTAATAATCAATCAAATTGTAAAAATACACCGATGGAACTATGAAAAATTCCTTCATTTCATAGAAAGTGTTGGCAGATTGTTTGCCGAACTCGCTGGCATTCTAGTTGCAATTGGTCTAATAATTGGCTCGCTAACTTTTACTGGTAAAATTGGTACTATTACATATGCGCTTGTAAATTTTGCGGGTGATTCTATATTCATTCTACTTATTATGGGTGCCCTTACTAGCTTTATACTGGGTATTGGGATGACAGTAACTGCTGCTTATTTATTTTTGGCAGTAACTCTTGCTCCAGCATTAACGGGTAGTGGGTTAGATAAAGTTGCTGTTCATTTATTTATGTTATATTGGGGCATGATATCTTTTATAACTCCACCAGTTGCAATTGGTGCTTTCGCTGCTGCATCAGTTGCTGGTGCAAATGGAATAAGAACTGGTGTAGAAGCAATGAAATTAGGAAGTGTTATTTACTTCATTCCTTTCTTTTTTGTTCTTAATCCAGCATTAATAGGAAGAGGTTCAGTGTACGATATTTTCATTGTCTTCTTTTCCGCGGTCATAGGAATTATTCTTATTTCAAGTTCATTACAGGGATATTTAATTGGAATTGGCAATTTAAAAAACTCAAAATATTTTGAATGGCCAATAAGGATCATGCTAGGGCTCTCAGGTATATTAATGGCTCTTCCTGGTGGAGACGTTACTGGTTATTCAAACTACGAAATTAATATTTTTGCAGCTGTATTATTTATCTTGCCAATTTCATACTTATTAATTTTGAGGTTAAAAAATAACTAAAAAATAATATTAATAATCAAAGTTTTTAATTAAGATATTAATAAAATTAGTTTTTTGCACATTAAATATAACTTTAATCCATGGAACACTGACCAGAATTCAAAATTGCTTTTCAAATTTATGAGAAAAATTTGTAATAATTCTCCAAATCTTCATCTTTGTTATGTATGACCAATAATTAATCATAAATTAAAAATAACAATCTTTTGATTAATTTCTAATCGCCATAAAAATTTATTAGCTTATTTTAGGTTTAATTTGAACATATTTGAATTTTATTAAATAGTTGGGTTTAATTTAAGATGTTTGACTTTCGTTTTTTTGAAATTTATAGATCGTCAGAATATATGAGTCTAATACTCGATGGGATATTAATAAGTTCTAGCTTAACAATCGTCTCAGGTGGTCTTGGTTTTATAATTGCATTTATTTTAGCTGCATCAATTTACTGGGAAGTAAAACCATTAAAATATTTATCAATTAGTTGGATTGATTTTATTCGCAACACCCCATTAATAGTTCAATTATTTTTTGTTACCTTTGGTTTACCATTAATATTTCAATATGTATGGCCATTTTGGGCACACGCCCTTCTGGCATTAACTATAAATTTTACCGGATATTTTGGAGAAATTCTAAGATCAGGATTTAACTCAACCCCAAATAGTCAACTGGAAGCTGCCTATTCTTTAAATTTAAATAAAATGACAATATTTAGAAAAATTGTGCTTCCTCACACATTGATTAAAATGTTTCCCTCATTATCAAGCCAATTTATTTTTATTTTTTTAACTACAGGAATTATTTCTGAGATTGGTGTCAATGATTTAACTCATGCTGGCTTATATATTGATAGCAGAACGTTCAGAACTTTTGAAATATTTATTGTTTTATCGATTTTATACGTTGCTCTTTCTTTATTATTTAAGACCTCTTTAGAAATTGTTTTTAATAACACATTGAAAAAGAGAATGTAAATGCAAGAGTTATTGATTGAAATTTTTGATAAGCCACTAGGAATAATTATAGCACAATTAATATCGGCTACTAGATTTACAATCTATTTATCTTTAATTGCTTTTATTGGTGGTGGATTACTTGCTTTATTAGTAACTTTTTTAAGAATATATCCATCAAAAATTTTGAATTACATTAGCTTTTCGTATGTTTGGTTGTTTCAATCTTTACCTCTTTTAATGTTATTATTTATTATTGGGTTAGGAATACCACGTTTTATCGGACAAGATTTTGATCCTTGGTATGCTGCTAGTATATCGTTAGTAGTTTTTACTTCGGCATATCTAGCAGAAGTGTGGAGAGGAGCTATTTTAGCTATACCGAAAGGACAATGGGAAGGAGCAGCTACTTTAAATTTAAATTTCTTACAGACCCTAAGACTTATAATAATACCTCAAGTTTATAAATATAGTGTTGCACCTTCTGTAAGTTTTCTCATTCAAATTATTAAAGGTACTTCTTTAGCATATATAATTGGTTTTCAGGATTTAATGTTATTAGGAAAAAGATGGGCAAATGCTCCTGTTATTGGATCTGAACCATTTATAATTTTTCCTATTATGGCAGTTTTGTATTTCTGCTTGTGTTACCCCCTAGCTATTTACGCAAAACACTTAGAAAAAAAATACGCCATTGAAAATTAATAAATTGAAAGGAAAAAAAATGTTTTCAAAAAAAATGATATATGGATTCATATTGAGTCTATTCTTTATGAATTTTTCAGCAAATGCTGCTGACTTGAATGAAATCCTTAAAAATGGAGAAGTTAAGATAGCAGTTCCTGAAGCTTTTGCGCCTTTTGGATCTGTTGGTAAAACTGGAGAACATGAAGGTTATGATGTTGATGTAGCAAAACTTATTGCAAAAGATTTAGGAGTTAAGCTAAAAATTGTACCAGTGGTTTCAAAACAAAGAATTCCTTTTCTCGAAACAGATAAGGTTGATCTAGTCATATCCACAATGGGTGCTAATCCTTCAAGAGCTAAGTCCATTAACTTTTCTAGCGCATATGCACCATTCTATTCTGGTGTTTTTGCTCCATCGTCTGTTAAAGTATCATCCTATGCAGATTTAGATGGCCTTACAATTGGTGTTACAGGAGGAACATTAGAAGATTTAGAACTAACTAAAATGGCTCCTAAAGGTGCTAAAATAACAAGGTTTGGTGATAACGCAGCAACATTAAGTGCCATAAAATCAAAACAAGTTCAAGTACTTGTTGCTGGAAATACGGTTGCAGCTTCTGTAACGGAGTCTAATCCTAATTTTGATTTAGAAAGAAAGTTTATAATTAAAGATAGTCCTTGCTTTATCGGAGTTAAAAAAGGAAACGAGGATTTATTAAGATGGGTAAATGTTTTCATTCTTCATAAGAAACTAGGTGGTGATCTTAATAAAATTTCACTTAAATGGTTAGGTCAAGATTTACCATCTCTACCATCGTTATAAAAATTAAATAGTATATGTCTGACAAATTAATTTTTGTCAGACATAACTGATTGTATTAAATCACTTATTAACTTTACTCAAATAAACATAACAAAACCCAATTGCCCAGTTCAATGGTGTAGTTATTGTTGCTAATGCTTGAAATTACAATATGAACTAATTGCATATAATTTTAGGTATATGGCGGATGGGGTGGGATTCGAACCCACGGAAGGCTTTCACCTTCGCCGGTTTTCAAGACCGGTACTTTCAACCGCTCAGTCACCCATCCATGATTTCGTTTTTTAAACTAGGTTATTGATGATAGCAAGTTATTATTTTCTTATACTGATAATTATAACTAATAATCAGTTTTTCAATAATTAGTTTTTAACTTTTAAAAATATACGTTATTAATTAAGTTGTTTTTTCTAAAGGATGAAATTATGAATTTTTTAAGTTTTTTTAGATTTTTACTATTCATAATTCTTATTTTCTTATTCCCCGTTTCAAGTTTTGCAAAAGCTAATTTTAATGAGATTGTCCTACAAGTCTCAAAAGAGGCTGAACAAAAAGGAATTTCTAGCAAAGTTATAAATGAATTTAAAAATAAAACTAAATTTATCCAGAGAGTTATAGAACTTGATAAATCACAACCAGAATTTAAATTAACTCTTGATCAGTATCTTAAGAGAGTAGTAACACCGAACAGAATTAAAAAAGCAAATCAAAAGTATAATGAAAATAAAAAATTACTTACCCAAATATCAAAACATTACGGTGTTCAATCTCGATTTTTAGTAGCTTTGTGGGGAATTGAAACTGATTTTGGAAGATTAACTGGAGGCTTTTCTGTTATTTCAGCATTGACCACTTTAGTTTATGATGGAAGAAGGTATGATTATTTCAAAAAAGAATTATTAAATGCATTAAAAATCGTAAATGGAGGTCATATTACTATTAATAAAATGACAGGATCCTGGGCTGGTGCAATGGGGCAATGTCAATTTATGCCATCTAGCTTTATCAATTATGCAACTGATTGGGATAAAGATGGATCAAAAAACATATGGACATCTAAACAAGATGTTTTTGCGTCAGCAGCAAATTATTTAAAAAGAGTAGGGTGGTCTAATCAAATAACATGGGGTAGAAAAGTTTTCATTGGAAATTACAATGGTAAAACAGATGAAAAAAAATATAATTTATTAAGTTATTGGGCATCAAAGGGAATATTAAAAGCAAATAAAGATAAATTACCTAATGTTAGATTAAAAGCTAGGCTTATCATACCTGATGGATATAAAAATTATGGTTATTTGGCTTATAAAAATTTCGACTCCCTTTTAAATTGGAACCGATCTAATTATTTTGCTATAGCAGTTGGAACGTTAGCGGATTCTATAAAAGAAAATAATTAAATGTACTCAACAATAAATAAATTATTTTATTTTTGTAAAAATTCTAGAAATATATTTTTTATTATTTTTCTAATTCTAATCCAAGGTTGCACCTCAAGTGTAGAGGTTGCTGCTAATTTAGGAAAAAAATATTTAATTCCAAAAGAAGAAAAAAAAAGAATACAAAAACCAATTTATAAAATAGGTAAAAAATATAAAGTGGGTGGCAAGTATTATTACCCCAAAAAAGATCTCTATTACAATAAAACAGGCATAGCATCATGGTATGGGCCGAAGTTTCATGGTAAATTAACTGCTAATGGTGAAATATATAATCAATATGCTCTTACAGCTGCTCATAAAACTTTACCTCTTCCTAGCGCAGTAAGAGTAACTAATTTGAAAAATAATAAATCAATAGTGCTTAGAATAAATGACCGAGGTCCTTTTGTTAATGATAGAATTATAGATTTATCATCAAAAGCAGCTGATATATTAGATTTAAAAAAAGAAGGTACAGGTCTTGTAAGGGTGCAAATTTTAAGGGATAAGAGCCTCCATTTAGAAAAACTTGCAAAACAAGGATCTTTTCCTGAAATAAATGATTTAAAAGAAACAGAATTACCTAGCATCACAATCCCTAGAAAAGTGGCAGTAAAAATTAAGGACACTAAAAATAAAAAAATTGTAACAAAAAAATTAAACTATAATCTTAAAAATTTAAATAAAGAATATAAAATTTTTATAAAATTAGCTTCTTTTAGTTCAAAGAAAAATGCAGAAATAATGAAAAGAAAAGTATCTTATATTGATAAAGTAAAAATATATAAAATTTATAAAATGAATAAAACACTTTACCAAGTAAAGGCTGGTCCGTTTTTAAGTGTAGAAAAAGTTGATCAATTACATTCTTTGTTGTTACAAAAAGGAATGCAGGGTGCAAAAATTATCATTGAATGATTATTTTGAGGTTGTATATGTCAGAAATTATTAAAAAGCCAACTTTTTTATTTTTTACTTTTTTAGTTTTATATTTTATGAGCAATTTGCAATGTTTTTCAAAAATTTTAGATATTAAAACTCCTGCAAAACAAGTTATCATTTATGATCACGTAGTTGATAAAGTATTATTTGAAAAAAACGCTGACCAACCAATGAAGCCAGCATCTATGGCAAAAGTAATGACAGCATATATTGTATTCGACAGAATTAAAGATAAATCCTTAAATATGTCTGATACTTTTTTGGTGTCCGATAAAGCTTGGAGAATGGGAGGTTCTAGATCTTTTTTAGAGCTTAATAGTGACGTTACTATTAAAGATTTACTGCTAGGTTTGATAGTGCAGTCTGGAAATGATGCCGCTGTTGTTTTAGCTGAGGGTATATCTGGTGACGAGGAAGCCTTTGCAAGGGAAATGAATCGATATGCTAAATTACTTGGTATGAATAACACATATTTTACTAATTCAACTGGATGGCCACATCCAGATTTACAAACAACATCAAGAGATTTAGCGCTTTTGACAAAAAAAATAATTGACGATTTCCCAGTGCTTTATAAGTTATTTAAAGAAAAAATATTTACTTATAACAAAATAAAGCAATCAAATAGAAATTCATTACTTTACACAATGAATGGTGCAGATGGACTTAAAACTGGTCATACAAATGAATCAGGTTATGGTTTGATTGGTTCAGTAAATAGGAATGGTAGAAGAGTTACTGTGGTTATAAATGGATTAAATAGCAAAAAAAAAAGAAGGTATGAAAGTAAGAGACTTTTTAATATAGTGTTCAGAGAAACTACCATATTATCATTATTTAATAGTAAAAAAAGTCTTGCTGAAGCAAATGTGTGGTTGGGTGATAAGCCAAAGATTAATTTGGTTGCAAGTAAACCATTTAAAAAAATCATTTCACCTTTTGAATTAAATAAAACTAAAATAAAACTTGAATGGATGGATCCTGTTTCTGCACCTATTTTAAAAAATTCTGTTGTAGGAAAAATTTATATTAAAATACCAGGAAAAAAGCCTATTCAAGAAGATTTAATTTCATCTGAACACATAGGTAAAATGTCTTCATTGATGAGGGTAAAATCAATACTAAAGTTTTTGCTTTATGGAGATATAATTGCAAAATAAAAAAAAAAATAAATTAGAAAAAGGTTTTTTTATATCATTTGAAGGTGGGGACGGAGTTGGAAAAAGCACACAGATAGATTTATTAAAAGAATATCTTATTAATAAAGAATTTAATGTTATATGCACCAGAGAACCTGGTGGCACAAAAGAAGCAGAACAAATAAGAAAATACCTAGTAACAGGCAATAAAAAAGCATGGGATTCACATTCTGAAACATTAATTTTTAATGCTATAAGACGTGAACACATAAAAAAAATTATTTCACCAGGAATTGAAGATGGTGCGATTATACTGTGTGATAGATTTATAGACTCTACAATTGTATATCAAGGATTAGTAGGTAAAGTTAATGAAAATGAGTTATTGGATTTACACAGAAAATATTGTTACAATTTATTCCCAGACATTACATTTTTTTTGGATTTATCTTCACAAAAAGGTCTAAATAGAGCTTTAAATAGACAAGATACAGCTGAAAACAGATTTGAGAATTTAGGATTAAATTATCATAATAAGATTTTAAATGGTTTTGATACTTTACAAAAAAGAAATCCAAATCGTATTATTAGAATTAATGCAGATAATAGCAAAGAATTTATTTCAAGTGAAATTAGCTCTTCTATAAAAAAAATATTAAATATAAATGAATAATTCACTGATAAATCAAAATTTTTTTTTAAGTCAAAAGTTACAGAAAGATATTTTTACGATTATATGTACTCAGAAAATAAATACTATAATAATTGGAGGACCAAAAGGATTAGGTAAAACAAATTTTGTACTCAAATTAGCAAAATTTATTTTATGTAACTTAGAGCTTAGAAAAGAAATAAATTTAGATGTTTTTGAAGAAAATAAGTTTGACTTTGAGACACTTAAAACATCAAAATCTTTTTATTTATTTGACAATAATTCACATCCAGATTTTTTTTACTTAAATGATGAACTAGCAAAAGATGGAAAAAATATACCAATTGAAAATGTTAGAAAATTTAAAAATTTTTTTTACAAAACAGATTCAATTTCAAAAGTAAAAATTGGGATTATTGATACTATTGAAGATTTAAGTATAAATTCTCAGAATTTGCTTTTGAAAACAATCGAAGAATTACCTCAAAGCTCATATTTATTTATAATTTCAAATGACCCAGCTAATATATTAGAAACAATAAAATCAAGATGTGCTTTTTTTTATGCAAATTCTTTGAGCAAACATGACTTTGATATATTTCTATCTGGCAAATATACGAACAAATCAGAAGATGAATTACAATTTATAAAAAACATTTCTTTTGGATCTCCTGGAATGGCAGAAAATATTATAAAAAATGATATTTTTATCTTTTATCAAAATTTATTAAATGATCTTATTAATTCTGATGGTTTTCTGAAGCTTAGAGAAAATGTTGGTGAAGCATTAAGCAAAAAAGATAATATTTTTTTAATTAATATTATGGATTTGATAATAAATGATTTAATTAAAAAAACTGTTTTTTATATTGAACATAAAAAATACATTCATTATACCCTTGATAAGGAAAAAGAATTAATACAAAAAATTTCAAATAATAAAAACACTAAACAGATTATAGACTTGCAATCTCAAATTAATAAAAATATGCATCTAGCTGATGAGGTAAACTTAAATAAATCAGATATTTTAATTGCCTCATTAAAAGAATTATCTGGTATATAGTTTTTATTTAGAAGGTATTGAATGAAATCAACATATTATATTACTACACCAATTTATTATGTAAATGATGTTCCGCACATTGGCCATGCATATACGACGTTAGCTTGTGATGTAATTGCTAGATTTAAGCGCCTTGATGAATATGAAGTTTTTTTCTTAACTGGAACAGATGAACATGGACAAAAAGTTGAGACAGCAGCAAAAAATAATGGTGTTAACCCTAAAGATTTTGTAGATAATGTTTCTAAAAATTTTAAAAAATTACTTAATTATATGAATTTCTCAAATGATTCATTTATAAGAACTACTGAAGAAAAACACATCAAATCATGTCAAAAAATTTGGAAAAAACTTTTAAATAATGGAAACATATATCTAGATAAATATTCTGGTTGGTACGCAGTACGAGATGAAGCATTCTTTTCAGAAGCTGAGATTGTTGACGGGAAAGCACCTTCTGGCGCGCCTGTTGAATGGGTTGAAGAGCCATCTTATTTTTTTAATCTATCAAGTTGGGAACAAAAACTGCTAAAGTTTTATGAAAATAATAAAGACTTTATTTCTCCTAAATCTAGAAGAAATGAAGTTATCAGCTTTGTAAAAAGTGGTTTGAAAGATCTATCAATTAGTAGGACTAGTTTTTCTTGGGGAGTAAAGGTCCCAAACGATAAAAATCACATAATGTATGTTTGGTTGGATGCACTTACAAACTATTTATCAGCTTGTGAGTATTCAAACGAAGAAGATGATAAATTTTTTAAAAAATTTTGGCCTGCTGATATACATATGGTTGGAAAAGACATTATTAGATTTCATGCAGTTTATTGGCCTGCATTTCTTATGGCTGCAGATCTACCTTTGCCAAAGAAAGTATTTGCTCATGGCTGGTGGACTAATGAAGGAAATAAAATTTCTAAATCCTTAGGAAATGTGATTGATCCTTTTCATTTAGTAGATAAATATGGCAGTGATCAAATTAGGTATTTTTTGTTAAGAGAAGTACCATTTGGAAATGATGGTGATTTCTCAAATTCTCAACTTATAAATAGAATAAATAGTGACCTTGCTAATAATTATGGAAATTTATTTCAAAGAGTTTTTTCTATGATTTTTAAAAATTGTAATGAAACAATACCGTTAAAACCTAACAAATTTAATCAAGAAGATTTAAAATTAATTAACTCTATTAAAAATAACTTAAATGATTATAGAAACTTAATTGATAAACAACAATTTGATCAGTATTTAAAAAACATTTGGACAGTTATTTCTAATGCAAATAAATATGTTGATGAACAAGAACCATGGGCACTAAAGAAAAATGACTTTGAACGTATGGAAGTGGTATTATTTACTTTGGTTGAAACCATAAGACAAATATCTATTTTACTTCAACCATTTATTCCAAATACTACTGAAAAAATACTCGATCATATTAAAATACCACATGATCATCGTAAATTAAAATCTGTAGATTTTATTTTAAATGGGAATATAAAAATCTTACGACCAAACCCATTATTTCCAAGAATTTAATATTACTGTTGAAAAATGAAAAATTATTTAATTGATACACATGCACATTTAGATTTTCCTGAATTACATAATAGATTAGATGAAGTCATAAAAAATGCTATCGAGAATGATGTAAAAAGAATTATTACAATATCAACAAACCTTAATAAAATTAATAAAATAATTCAAATATCAGAAAATTATAAAGAAGTTTTTTATACTGTTGGTGTACATCCAAATGAGGTTTTAAAAGACAAAAATAATTCTAATTATGAAATTATACTTAAATTATCAAAAAATAAAAAATGTGTTGGGATAGGGGAGTGTGGATTAGATTATCATTATGGACATAAGAGTAAAGTAGAGCAAAAAACATCTTTTATTACACAAATAAAAGTAGCTAGAGCAACTGGTTTACCATTGATTATTCATGCTAGAGATGCAGATGCAGATATGATTAATATTTTAGAAAGTGAATATAAGGATGGACCTTTTAAGGCAATTTTTCATTGTTTTAGTTCAGGAAAAGATTTAGCTTTATGTGGTCTTAATTTAGGTTTTTATATATCTTTTTCTGGTATTGTGACTTTTAAATCTGCAAAATTAATTCAAGAAATTGCTGCTTTAGTACCTGACGACAAGATTCTTGTAGAGACTGACGCGCCTTACTTATCTCCAACCCCAATAAGAGGTTCTATAAATGAACCAAAAAATTGTCTAATAACTGCAAAATTTTTGGCTGATATTAGAAAATGTAAATTTTCTAAATTTGTTGATCAATTATACATGAATTCAGTTAAAATTTTTGATAAGATTAATTGATGAATAATAATATTAAAATTACGGTCTTAGGTACAGGTACATCTGTTGGAATTCCTGCTCTAGGCCAATTAGGTTGGGGTAAATGTGATCCATCTAATCCTAAAAATAAAAGACAAAGATGTGCTGTTCTAATAGAAAGTGAAAATACAACTATATTAGTTGATGCTGGTCCTGATATAAAAAACCAACTTATAGAACATAATATTCAGAAATTAGATGCAGTCTTAATTACTCATAGTCATTCGGACCATGTGTCAGGATTGGATGAATTAAGGCCTTTCTATTTTTATAATAGAGAAAAAATTAAAATTTATACTAATAAAGAAACATCAAACTTTTTACTAGAACGATATAATTATTTGTTTAACAAGTCTGAAGCATCTCAATCTTATTTTCAACCACCATTAAAGATGTATGAAATAGACTATTATGAAGAAATTATTATAAATGATATTAAAATATACACAATTCAACAAAATCATGGTGTAACAGATACATTAGGGTTTATTTTTAATAATGTATTTGCATATTGTACTGACGTAGTAGGATTTCCTGAAAAAAGTTTTAAATATTTACATAATATGAAAATTTTGATTATTACTGGTTTACGTCAGACACCACATGCTGCTCACGCGCATTTTGATTTATCTTTTGACTGGATTTCTAAACTAAATCCTGAAGTGGCTTATCTAACTCATTTAAGTCCTGAGTCTGATCATGAAGTCGTAACTAAATTATGTCCACCAAATACATATCCAGCATATGATGGTTTAGTACTTAATATTTAAGTTACATAATATATATTATGCGACAAATATATAATATTTATTATCTTATGTCTATTATGAATTTAGTTTTAATGTTAATAAATGATATA